>JANRLY010000016.1:0-27427 GCA_033762075.1 Gammaproteobacteria bacterium | reverse complement strand
GTATATGGTTGTTTGTTTGTTTTTTAATAATACTTCCATACCCCCCTTTTTTACATTGGGTTATTTTTTGGGGCCCCTGGGGCGCCGTTCGCCCCGCTTTTTGTGGGGGGGCCCACGGCGATAAACGAAAGTCACGGGGCGACAACGCTAGGAAAAATTATGCAACAAAGCCTTTTCAAAGGGGAAAGTTTTCTTCTTCCCAAAACATTTTCACGGTTTCAAAATCCCGTGTGCGAGACATATTGGGTAAGCTGCGCAAAAAAAGCGGAGCATAACGTGCTGCGACCAAACGCGGATCGCCAATCATCAAAATCCCGCGATCTGCTGCATCGCGAATGAGTCGACCAGCACCTTGCTTCAAAGTAAGGGCAGCTTGTGGTAATTGATATCTTTGAAAAGGATCAACACCTTGGCGACGCAAACGTTGTAACCGCGCTTGCAGCACAGGATCATCCGGTGAAGCGAAGGGTAGTTTATCAATAATCACGCAAGATAATGCTTCGCCACGCACATCGACGCCCTGCCAGAAACTACTCGTCCCAATTAAAACCGCGCGTTCGGATTGAATAAAAGATTCCAAGAGATTTTTTTTCGGTTTTGTTCCTTGAACAAATAATTGAAAAAGATTCTTTTCTTTGAATCGTTCAGCGATTTCATCCACTGCACGAAAACTTGTACACAAAATAAAAGCCCGACCTTGCGTTAATTCGATCACAGGTAAAGCTGCATCTGCTAATGTAGAAATAAAATCAGATGAACGCGGATCAGGCAATCCACGTGGCACATACAAAATCGATTGTGTTTTATAATCAAATGGGCTGTCGAGTTGCATTTTGATAGTTTGATTTAATCCAAGCGTCTCGGTAAAAACATCAAAACGATTATTTGCTGTTAGTGTTGCAGACGTAAAAATATACGCATTCTTTTTTGCTGAGAGAAATTGATTAAATTGTTCTGCAACAACCATCGGCGTTAATTGGATGGTAAAACTCTGAGTATGCGTTTCAAACCAATGAATACTATTTTCTGATGTTTCACCGGTTAAAAGATTAAAAAGTTCGATAAGCTCATGTGTACGTCGCCAAACATTTTCTAATCCTTTGCTGCGCACAGAACAAATTTTTAATGCAGCTTCGAGTTGATTCAAATCTATTTTGACGTGCTGAATCGCTCTTGAAAGAGTCTCTGATTTTTGTTCGGGCCATGGCGCACGCTGTAATCCCACGCTTAACGCCAACCGCATTGATTGCGTACTTGAAATGAGACGTGTAGACAATACAGGCAATTCAGCAACATCGGGTGCACCCGTGAGTGCTTCTGTCTCTGTATCTCTCGCTAATTCAAATAATTGGCGACCTGTTAGTTTTGTACTAAAAAATTGTGACGCTAATTCTGGTAAATGATGCGCTTCATCAAAAATAATGACTTCTGTATTCGGTAAAATTTCACCGAAACCATTTTCTTGTAACGCAACATCCGCAAAAAATAAATGATGATTCACAATAACAATATCAGCCGACATTGCTGCTTGTCTGGCTTTCATCACAAAACAATTTTTTATAAAAGGACATTCTTGCCCGAGACAATTATCTGTTGTACTCGTCACTTTGGGCCAAAGAGAAGATTCTTCGGGAATCGTTGTTAATTCAGAAATATCACCGGATTGCGTCACACCAGACCACGCTTTGACGTCATGCAATTGATGAACGATGTCGCGTGAATCAAAACGTCCATCTGATACGCTTTGTTCGAGTCGATGATGACAGAGATAATTTGCTCGTCCTTTTAAAAGTGCAATACGCAAAGGGGAAGCCAACATATCACGAATGACAGGAATATCTTTAAAGAATAATTGATCCTGTAAAGCACGAGTGCCAGTTGAGAGAATCGTTTTTTTCCCCGCTAAAAAAACAGGAATCAAATACGCGAATGTTTTACCCGTCCCTGTGCCTGCTTCGACAATGAGTTGATCACTCGCTTGAATTGCAAGCGCAACCGCTTCTGCCATCTTGTGTTGAGAAGCCCGCGGGGTAAATCCAGATAAAGTCTGACTCAGTAAGCCTTCGTCAGAAAAAATGTCATGTAAGTCCATTTATTTTTCGAGCAGCTTAAGCTTGTCTTCCACGTTAGCCCATTCATCTGCGTCAGGTGGCGCGTCTTTACGACGATTGATGTTCGGCCAAACTTCAGCCAATTCACGATTCAGTGTTAAATAAGATTGATATTTCCCTGGTAAGTCATCCTCGGAATAAATAGCATTCACCGGGCATTCTGGTTCACAGAGCGCACAATCGATGCATTCATCCGGTTTAATCACTAAGAAATTAGGACCTTCATAAAAACAGTCCACAGGACAGACTTCGACACAGTCTGTATATTTACAACGTATACATTGTTCAGTAATCACAAATGTCATAAAAGAAAGAATCCGACTGGCACATATTCAAGAATATTCGAATATACACTATGCGTTCAGATTTCGTATGATTTTTGACGAAAATTTGATGAAGAAGCGCAGTGTACATAAAAGTACATGAGCATTCTGAAGAAAATTTTCGTCAAAAAGCGTCGAAATGTGAGCGCTTCTGACAGAATAGCAGTACTTACCATAAAAAACCCGAGCTGGGCTCGGGTTCCTTTGTTAAACGAATGTTTTAGATTACTCTTCAACAACCGTAACTTCTTCAGCTTGCAAGCCTTTCTGACCTTGAACGACAGAAAATTCGACTCGCTGACCTTCTTCGAGGGATTTGTATCCAGTACCACTAATCGCTTTAAAGTGAACAAATACATCTTCACCTTCGTCACGCTGAATAAATCCGAAGCCCTTGCTGTTGTTGAACCATTTAACGGTTCCTTTTTCACGTGCTGCCATGTTTTTAAACCTTCAATAATTGATACACAACGCCAATCGAGGATGTTTTGACCTTTTTTGAATCAATAGATCTCAATTGACAAACGCACTTTAGCAGGATTATGTCAAAAAGTTAACTCTATTTGCACTTTTTTATAGGGTTTTCTACTGACTTTCGGACTTTTTTAGGGTTAATATGTAGATTCACGTTGTTTAGGGCATCCCCAAGGAAGGTTCATATGACATACCAACGTTGGTTTTCATTCATCTTCATCAGCCTTTTTACCGCTCTAGCTACCTCTGTTCATGCAGCTGCACCTGTGACCGTGGCTCAAGCTGCCCCGACCTGTATCGCATCTGCCTTCAGTCAATCCGGGGGTAGCGGTTGGTACACTATGTCATTAAAAATAACCAATAACTGCAGCACAGCCATTGATTTCCAGAACTCAACCATCACCTTTCAAAACACTAAAAACTTGAGTACATCGCTTTGGGGAGATTTTGGCAGCCTCAGCTATCCAGATAATACCTTGCAAATAAGTTCACAGCCCATCACAACAGGCGGTTATTTAGCCACATTAACACTCCATTTTCCGACAGCCAGCTGGGCTAAAAGCAAATTACCCGCCGGTCAATCATTTACTTTACATTATGGCGCTCCAACAGCTGACTATTTATCGAATACAGTACAAATCTACACGGGCACCCCTGTCCAAACAGGTGAAATTGATTTAACGAGTAATACCGCACAGCCTTCCGGTGTCACAGCCACGACCGCAACCATTGATATCCTCAGCAACGGACAAATCATTTCTAAGGTACAATTACCCTGGAAAGGTCAACAACAAGTAATTAACTTAGCAGCCGGAAACTACTCAGTCCAACCAGAAAGTGTGACCGATACACAAGGCAATGTTTATCAAGGCAGCGCTATTCCTTCCGCAATTGTTTTAACAGCCAATCAAAAAGTCAGTTCGACCGTGACATATCAATCCGTGGCAACATTAGGCAGTATTAATGTGAAGACGCTAACTGTGCCAGCGGAAATTTCTGGATATTCAACGAATCCTTCCGTGACATTTACACGTGCCGATACAAGCTCGAGTTTTGTCAAAAGCATCCCATGGAATGCAACAACAAACGTGACGCAATTACCCAATCAAATCACCTATAAGTTTTCAACCCCGGTGATCAGCTATAAAGGCTACAATTGTTCACCCACTTTTACCCCAACTACTCTAGCAAGCAGTGCTTCTGCGCCACAAACAACGCAACTCTCTTATGCTTGCGTGCCTATGGCGCAAGATAAAATCACGATCAATGTCTCGGGTCTCCCAAGCACGCTATCTAGCACCACAGTGATCTTCACACCAAATGATACATCAAACCCAATCACACAAACTGTCAATCTAACGAATGGCAGTGGCTCTGCAACACTTTTACTAAATGATGGGGTCATTTATAAAATATCTTCAGATTCGATTTCAGGTTATAGCGCAACATTCAACCCGCAACCGCTCACTGCTACACCCAATGGTACAGAAAACATCACATGGCAAAAACAAACTGGCGGCAGAATTATTTCTTACATGACAGGTTGGAAAACACCGCCTGCCGCAACAGATGTCGCAGCAGCCGGGTATACAAACATTATTGTTGCATTCGGTGTTTTTAGCACATCACAACCTGGCCAAATTGTTTCAGCCTTTGACACAATTACCAAATCCTATATCGATTCTTTGCACGCCTTAGGAATAAAAGTGTCACTCTCTCTGGGCGGTGCTTCCAGTGGTATTGCAAATACAACGGTTGATTTTCATCAAGCCCTCTCTAAAGCCAGTAGTTCAACTGCGTTCGCACAAGCGTTTGTCAAATCCGTCGAAAGTTTTGTCACTCAATATGGATTTGATGGGATAGATATTGATATTGAATCAGGTTTAAATGCAGCTGGCACATTCACAAATCCGACAGGCGATATTGCTGTACTTGCAAACATCATCAATCAATTACATGCAAACAATCCCGCGTTGTTAATTAGTTTGGTTCCTCAAACTGCAAATGTTGCAGCAACCAGCGGGTTCAGTGCCACCTGGGGGAATTATGCTTCGTTAATAATGCAAACAGCTTCTTCACTCAGTTGGGTTGGCATTCAACTCTACAATACGGGTTGCATGATGGGGATAGATGGCATTTGTTATGATCCCAACAAAACCAGCAGTACAGATTTTTCTGTTGCTATGGCAACAGACTTATTAGCCAATTGGCCTGCAAAAACCACTTCTGGCGCATACACTGGATTTCAACCCTATATTGCTTACCTCAATCCGAGCCAAGTTGTTGTCGGCTATCCCGTCGTAAATAGCAGCGGTGTCGCCGATGCATCGCCTGTTACACCGGTCACAACAATTAAATATGCCATCCAATGCTTACGCACTGCCAAAATAGGCACCGGCAGTTGTAGTAATTATGTTCCTCCAAAAGCGTACCCTGGCATTGGCGGGGTCTTCAATTGGGAAATTTCCTACGATCAAAGTAATGCCTACCAATTTGCAAAAGGTTTAAAAGCCTGTGTTTTGCAAGGTAATTGCAGCTAAAATCAGTGTTTGGAACACGCTGATTTTAGCCTGAAAAATGCATCGCGTTTATTCAGGATCTACAAGATTTTATCTATAAAAGGAGCATTACCATGGGTAAAAAAAACCGTAAAAATGGAAAGCTATTTAAAAAGCCAAGCACTTATTACAACACAAATAATAAAGATATGTTTTTTGCAATCAGTCAACCTCCAGAACCTAAAATTCGTGTAGAAACCGCTCCTCCTCAGGAAGAATACATCAGTGAAATAGAAGAAAGTGAACCTAATATCTTATGCGGCGAGAGATATGCTGAGCCCGATATTCAAAAAAATATTTCTGAAGAAAAACTTGATACAGATGAGTTTGAATTTGTAGAACCAGAAATAGAGCCGGCGAAGAAAAAAAGCTGGTGTTCTATCTCTTAAATTCATTTTGTATTAAAGCAAAAATAAATTTTTTTATTTTTTTCTAAAAAAATCCTAGCAAATTTGAAAAAATCTGTTAACATTGCGCCTCAATTTTTTAAATGTGAGGAGCAGTTACCCAATGCGCAGAAAAAAATCTCGTGCAACCAGCAAAAAAGTAACACGTGTAAAAGCAACGCAGAAAAAAAGTTCTGCTATTCGTGCTATTCAGAAATCAGAAACTCTCATCGCACGTGAACAAGCTAAATTAGCCAAGCAATACAGCAAATCTCTTCGTGCAACCGAAAAACTTGTTGCTAAACTGACAGCGCAACTCGACAAGATTCGTCGCAGCAATCAACCCAATGCCAAACCTATGCGTGGTCGCAAGCCCAGCAAAGCTGCAGTAAAAGCTTTGGAAGCATTACATGCTTCTGCAAATGCAGACAAACAATTCCTGAAAGAAAATCAAGACAAATTCGTTGCTCAACAAAAAGCTGTCGCAACATTCTTGAAAGAATGGAAAAATAAATCCCTTACACCGCGCAAAGTCAAATCAAAAAAATCTTCCCCTGTCAAATCAGTGGATGCTGAAAAATCATCTGAGTTCGTCTCTGAAGAACAGCCCGCTTTTGAAATAGCATCTTAATTTTAGACATTAGGAGAGAGATTATTTATGCGTATGAAGAAAAAGTCCGCCAGCAAGAAATCCATCAAATCAACTAAAATATCTGGCGCTTCAAAACTAAAATCCATTTCAGAAAAACAAACACGCGTCGAAATTTTACGCGCGATTGCCGAAGAAACTGGATTGACTGCAAAACAAGTCAAAGATGTTTTTGCCACAGCATGCGCCATGGCAAAACGTCATATGATGAAACGCGGATCGGGTGAATTTTCTATCCCAGAAATGGCGATTAAAATCAACCGCAAAACACGCCCCGCGACTAAAAAACGTATGGGTCGCAATCCAAGAACAGGCGAATCCGTGATGATTGCTGCACGACCAAAACGTGAAGTGATTAAAGTTCGCGCATTGAAGAGTTTGAAGGAAGCGTTAGCTTAGGAAAACGTTTATTGAACTGCATCATATCTATCAGTTCGCGCAGTTCCTAGCTATTGTCATCCTGTGCGTGCTTTTAGCTTTGTCATCCCGCGCGTGCTTTTAGCTTTGTCATCCCGCGCATGCTTTTAGCGCGGGATGACACAGTTTATAGCACTGTGAATAGATGCATGACTACTCTATCCCAAAATCTTTTTTTAACAAACATGGATAACCCGCATCCATCAAAAAAACTTTTCCTGTCCACTCGGAAGAATCAGAATTTAAAAAACCATCCTTTAATACACCAATCGTCAGTGTTGTATTTGCTCTAACAGAAATACCCAGTGGCTTTCCTGTATCACAATCAAGCCCCGATGGAATATCAACAGCTATCATTTCTTTAGAAAATTCGTTCATTGAAGAAATAACTTTTGTGTAAAACGCATTGACTTCATTTTGAAGACCTGTACCCAGTAAAGCATCTACAACACAGTCCGCAGATTTTAATTCACTTTCAAAATTTGAAAAATCACCATTTTCATTACTAATACATTGAACTTCAATACCTGATTTTTTAACAATTTTATAGTTAATAGATGAACTACCCTGAATTGATTTTTCATCTGCAAATAAAAAAACTTTAACTGGGACATGATGATTAGATAAATGTCTAGCAATAACTAGGCCGTCACCGCCATTATTTCCTTTTCCGCAACACACGATTATTTTCGCTTTGATGTGAGCATTCAATAAGAATTCAGTCACACTACGTCCTGCGTTTTCCATTAATATTATTTCTGGAATATCGAATTCTTTAATGGCTGTCTCATCCATCTTTCGCACGGAATCACGAGAAAGTGTGTTCATTGATAAACCTCATAGCAAATTCATCGAAAATTATATACAAACATACTGTGAAACTCAAAAATCAAAAAAGCTATTTAATCTTGTTTTACAAATATAGGTAATATAGACTCACCTAAAGATTAGCATAGGATAGTTATGAAAAAATGGATTTCCGCTAGTAAATCAATGAAAAATTCACACGAACTAAAAGGTTTAAAATCAACTTTAAAGGCTTCCTGTTATTGGTCATACAACCAGCAAACCGTAGCACGTGGCGTAGCAGCTGGCTTAGCAGGTGCGGTCGTTCCCGGATTTCAACTATTTTATGCTGCCATCCTCGTTATTCTACTACGAGGTAATTTACCAATTGCTCTTCTCTTTACTCTGATCACAAATCCATTAACCTTCGTCCCTATTACTTATTTTATTTATTTTGTTGGCACATTAATTATAGGAAATAGTAAATCAAATTTTGTTATTCAAAACCTTCGTTGGGATTTTTCGAGCTTTCACGCATTTTTGTCCAATGTAAGCGCCTGGATATTACAATTTGGAAAAGCATTTTTTATAGGACTTCCTATTGTGTCTCTTTGCTTAGGAATTATTGGTTATTTTGGTACACTTTTAATTTGGAAAATTTACACCTTGCTCACTCATAAAAAATGAAGAAACCAACTATTTATTATTTAAGGAGTTCAACCTCATGACAAAAATTTCTCAAAAATTTTGGACGGAATATTTTTCAGGACGATGGCGGGGAACCTTATAAAGATATGCTCTAGCTTAGACCACTTAGCACAATATGCGGCCATCGATAATGGCAGTTCATCAAATCCTCTGGATCAATAGTCACAATGTACACGCAATATTCATTTTGTTCGTGAATCAATAAGCCTTGAATACATTTCCCCTTTGTCATTTCATACCAGCAACTTCGCCCCTCAAAATCTTTTTCCATAAATTTATCTACTAAAATTTGAACGGGTTTTGGAAAATATAATTGCCAATGATTCGCTTTTTCATTTTTGATCGCAGATAATTTAGCCCACCCACCCAAAGGTAATTCGCTATTTTCATTTTGCCGCCGCCCCCACTTCACTAATTTGCATTCACTATTTTTGAGTTTCACCGGCAGCATTGCATGCTGTTGCGTAAAGCAAACAGTATGTATTTTATTTTGATGGTTAAAAATCACAGCTTCCGCCATATATACCTCACTAAATCGTCTGACGATGCCCGTCAGGCTTCCACGCCGGCGCGATAACATTCGGCATCTGGGAACGATGAAGCATTTGTGCCGGTGCAATAGTAAATTCTCCGTATTTATGATTGATTTCATCGATGACTGAATAAGTGATTTCACGTTTTTCATTCGATTCGACAAATAAATCAAGCTGTAACGCTCCCTCCCGGGGATCCAAGGCAGTTACTTGAACTTGACTAATGGGTTCGCCATTCCAATGTTGATCAATAATAAATTGAGCTAATTGATAAATTTCTTTGCTATCGTGAGTTGGCTGAATGGTTTTACCTCTTGACCCATACCAACCTGTATCACGATTCAATAATCCTGCAAAAAAATGTTGCGCGTGAAATTGATGTTGCCTTAATCGCGCACCTAATTTCTCACACATATGCATCAAGAAAGTTTCGATAATATTTCGATCCGTCGTATTGGGCGGCATGACTTTACCATGCCCCATTGATTTAGGACTTGCAACCATAGTGTGCACAGGTTCAGGATCCGCTCCCTGGCACATGTACCAAATTCTTTTCCCGATGTTGCCGAAACGTTTTGATAAAATACTGATTGGAATTCTCTCGACTTCACCACAAGTGGTTGCGCCATGCTTTTTTAAAAAACCTCCAATGCCTGATTTAATACCGCTTAACTCTGTGACATTGACATGACGTAACGTTTCTTTTGCTTCCCACGGTGGAATCACAACAAATCCATTGGGCTTTTGTAATTTTGCAGCATATTTCGCCGTTGTTTTATCTCCGCTCACACCAACAGAGCATAGTAAACCGGAAACTTTAAATACAATTTGTTTTGCTAATAATCCCATTTTTTCTGGAGATCCATGCAACAATTGACAATGTGTGACATCTAAAAAGGCTTCATCCACTGAGAAAATTTCAATGTCAGGTGTGATAGCTGTTAACGACTTCATAATCGCACGAGAAATTTCAACGTAACGCTCGGGTCTCGCCGGCACTTGAATTAAATGACGACATAATTTTTTTGCTTCTTGTAATCGCATGCCAGTTTTAATACCGTAAGCACGTGCTTCGTAAGAAGATGTGATAATGCAAGTCCCTTGCTTACCATTTGTCACCGCAAGTGCTCTACCTTGCCACTCGGGGTGATCAAGTTGTTCCACAGATGCGAAAAATGCATTCATGTCGATAAGAATAATAGCGCGCGGCCAAATAACTGTATTTTTTGTTTGATACATCATGAGAACCTCATCGGTTTCATTCATTCTATTTTGTTGTTCTAGGCAATGGCTCACTCGCCTCCTGTTCCTTGCGCTTTACTTGCCTTGAACAATAAAACAGAATCACTAAAATGATTGATTCGTACGAATCAATCCAACATAAATTCCTTGAATATGTATTCTGTCTGGTGAATAAGCACGTGGCTTTAATTCCACATTAGCCGGAATTAAAGTAATCATGCCTTTGATTTTGTATGAAATGTGTTTAAGTGTTGCGTATTGTTGATCAATCAATGCAACAACAATATCTCCCTCTCTCGCTGTATTGGCTTGCCGACAAATAATAATGTCGCCATCCAAGATCCCTTCATCAATCATCGAATTGCCTTTGACTTGTAATGCAAATCGATTTTCGCCTTCTAATAAATTTTGCAGATCAAGAAATTGAGAATCAGCAATCGCTTCAATAGGTTCACCCGCAGAAATCCGACCCAACAATCCTAATTTTTTATTAGTCAGAGAGATTAACAATCGCCTACCGTCTCGACGAAGCATCAATTTCCCCTCTTTTTCTAAAGTTCTCAGACTGCGCGTCATTAAACTTTTAGAGTGAGGACTGATACCCATCGCATCGATCATTTCAGAAAAAGAAGGAGAATTACCTGTATCAGCAATATAACTTGCAATATATTGGTAAAGTTTTACTCTAAAAGTCTCAGGCATGTTTGTTCACCAATCGTTCATCTTCCTATCATACTAGATGAACCAATGGTGAACGATCAAGTGATAAATTTGAACTTATTGAATATATAGATAAAATTTAACCATTACCTACTATTTAGCCGCCATTTTCTTCAAAATTTTATCCTTCAGAATAAACAACACAATCGAACCTGCCAAGAAAAACAAATAAATCGGATAGGCAGCTGCAAGATTCCATGTTTCAACTGCAAATAATTCGAGGGTATTTGCAATAAAAAAGATTAACCATGCAGTAAAATCTTCAGTTTCCGGTTCGTGATAGGATTTTATTAAAGTCGGTATTGCACCAGTTGCATCAATAAAAAGATTGATCCACAAAGTAAGCATTGCATTTTTAGAAAGAATCCAAGGGATTATACTGATCACAGCCGCAACCACACAAAAAGTATCTAAGCGACTCCAAACCGCATAACCATAACGAATCGATAAAATCATTGTGATTAAAGGGCCAATGAAATAACCAATGGGCAACCAAATCGCATGCCGATCACCTGTTGCAGCAAAAGAAACGGCCAACAATCCACCCACCAACGTCCAAATAAACCAAGTGGCGCGATTGGGTTTAGTTTTACCGCGAAGAATTGAAACAATATAAGGAACATAACCGAAAAGAGAAAGTACACCCGCAACAATGCCCGCTATTTCATGAAAATTTTGCATATCGCTCCTTGATATCTTAATGAAAAATCATGTCCCCTGAACAGTAACTGTCACTCGACGGGCATATGGGCGCATACGATGCTCCCAAAGATAAATCCCTTGCCAAGTTCCAAGCGCTAAACGGGCATCTGTAATAGGGAAGTTTAACGCATTTGTTGTGAGGACGGAACGTACATGCGAAGACATATCATCCGGGCCTTCTGCAATGTGTTTATAACGAAGATCGCCATCTGGCACTAAGTCACTAAAAAAAGTTTCTAAATCGCGTTGCACATCAGGATCACTGTTTTCACAAATGAGAAGTGAAGCACTTGTATGATGCAAAAAAACATGGCACAAACCTATTTGCACGCCTGATTGCTCAACAAATGCTTTCACTTGTGTCGTAATCTCTACTAAAGAGCGGCCAGGTGTTTTAACTTCAAAGATGTGCTGAAAGGTTTTCATGTATTTATACTCATTTTTGAATTATGTCTTCTCAGTGTAAGGCACAACAATTCCTAACAAATGCCACTTTTGATTCATTTGCGTGGAGATTTGATGGGCTGAACTTAAGTTTTTAGTTGGACCCACAAAAACTTTTGTATACACAGCACCCTTTCTCGTTGTGGTTTTTTTAGTGTAAGTTGTGTAGCCTGCTTTTTGTAATTTCTTAATCAATTGTTCTGCATTTTTTTGTTGTCTAAAACTACCTAATTGTATACTCCACGCAGGCGAAGATTTTTTATTGACTGCCTGAGTAGGCAATGCTTTTGGTTTGCTCGGCGTCGGTGGATTAGATAGATTATCGTGTGTAATAGGTTGTGCCTGCGTGACAGGTGGCTGCTGCACTGGTGGTGTTTGTGCCGTCTGAGTTGCCATTGGCACTGCCGGCTCAATAACAGCAGGTTCAGCAATAGCAGGCTCAGTAGCAGCAGATTCAGTCGATACATCTTTTTTTACGAATAAAGGAAAAAGAATAATCACAATCGATATTAGAACCAAGAATCCGACAATACGTTGCATTTTTTTAGCTTCCATCTCGACTCTCCCAAGTGATGACGCTTTATGAAGTCCGTTGTGCTGATAGCTTTGACAAAATACTCGCAACACGCTGACGCATCTGAACGCGTGGAATAATTAAATCAATAGCACCATGTTCAAGTAAAAATTCGCTGCGCTGAAATCCATCGGGCAAAGTCGATCGCATCGTTTGCTCAATCACGCGTGGACCCGCAAAACCAATAAGCGCTTTCGGTTCAGCAATAATGATATCACCCAATGTGGCGAGACTCGCAGAAACACCGCCCATCGTAGGATCCGTTAAAATTGAAATATATGGCACACCATGCGTTGCTAATTTTGCTAAAGCCGCACTCACTTTTGCCATTTGCATTAAAGAAATTAAAGCTTCTTGCATACGTGCGCCGCCACTTGCAGTAAAACATACAAATGGGATACGCGCTTCAAGTGCTGCATTCACAGCACGAACAAATCGCTCGCCAACTACTGCACCCATTGAACCTGCCATAAATCCAAATTCAAAAACAGCAACGACCAAGGGACGGCCTAATAGTTCACCTCGTTGTACGACGAGAGCTTCTGTTTCACCCGTATCTTTTTGTGCACCGTAAAGACGATCACGATATTTTTTTAAATCTTTAAATTTGAGACGATCGACTGGATGTACCTCGGAAGCAATTTCTGTACCGCTATTTTCATCGAGAAAACACGCTAGACGACGTCGCGCAGATAACCGCATATGGTGGTCGCATTTGGGACACACTTCTAAGTTACGTTCGAGCTCAGAGCGATATAAAACCGCTGCGCATTGATCGCACTTGGACCATAAACCCTCTGGAACCCCTTTCTTATTCACAGCATCCGTACGAATGCGAGAGGGAAGTAATTTCCGGAACCAACTCATGCAAAAATCCTCAACAACCTGGCAACTGATAAACTAGGGTGGAATTATAAGCAGATTTTACGCTGAATGACAGTTTTCAAATGATTCAATGGGTTACCTTCACACATAAGTTCGTTAAGCAGTTTTCAGACGAAACTGCTACTGCAATTGATGCAGACATCCCTGTATGCACAGTCTTCAAACTGTTTAGCGAACTTATGCTTCTCTGAGGAATATATATTAACTATTTGTTAAATAAAGAAAATCTCTCTAGGGGGCTTAAATGCGTAAGGGGTAGGATAAGCTACCTGATAGAGATAAAGTCCCGTTGGAGAGGCTGTTTCTGCGGCTAAACGCCTATCCTTGGCCTGCAGCACAGTGTGCACCCAATCAGCCGGATAACGCCCTTCTCCAACGCGTATTAAGACACCCATGATATTTCTTACCATATGATGTAAGAAGGCATTCGCCGTAATATCCATCACAATAAAATCACCATGTCGAACCACCTTCACAGAGTGCACACAGCGCATCGGTGAATTCGATTCACACTCTGAGGATCGGAATGAACTAAAATCATTTTCGCCTAATAGGAATTGCGCTCCACGATGCATATGCTCTGCATTTAAGGGATGACGATACCAGGTCGCACGCATAGAAGTCAGCGCTGAATGTGTTGGAATATTGTGAATGAAATATTTGTAAGATCGAGAAACAGCTGAAAATCGTGCATGAAAATTTTCATCGACTGTATCAATCCACTGCACAGAAATCGTTGCAGGCAAATAAGTGTTTGTGCCTAATAACCATGCGCGCAAAGGACGATTACTCTCTGTTTCAAAATGAACAACTTGCCCCAATGCATGTACACCAGCATCTGTACGGCCAGCACAAAATGTTGTAACAGAGTGATCTGCAACGCGACTTAAAGCAGATTCAAGAACAGATTGGACAGTGAGTTGATCTTGTTGTTTTTGCCATCCGAGAAATCCTGTTCCATCATATTCAACGCCTAACGCAAAACGTATCACGAACATTTCTCTAATAGTTTGAATGCTTCTTGTTTTTGTGTGGCACTGCCTTGTTGAGTCACTTGATCAAGAATGTCTTTTGCTTCGGGTAACTTGCCAATTTCAAAAAAAGCACGCGCTAAATCTAACTGCGCTGTCCAAACATCTTCGCCCGCAATCGCATCCATTGAAACAGAGTGGGGAGGTGTCACATTTTGAGGCTGAATCATTTTTTCCTTTTTAGTAAAAACTAACTTGTAAATCACCAACAAAGAAAGAAAAAATGCCGCAGACAACATGCAACCGGCTGGGGAAAGCAAATGATTCATTTGGATGAATAAGTGTTTCATGTATTCTGTGATGTGTGATAAGTAAATCATTGATTCAAATACTCCGCAATTTGAATAGCATTTAATGCCGCGCCTTTTCGTACATTATCTGCAACAATCCATAAATTTAATCCGCGTGGATGAGAAATATCATCACGCACTCGACCAACAAAAATATCATCTTTTCCGGCTGCGTCATGCACTGGTGTTGGATAAGTCGCAGGATCGTTAAATAGAGTAATGCCTGGTGCGCGACTTAACAATAACATTGCATCTTTTGCGCTAAGTTTTTTACGTGTTTCTGCGTGCACAGCAATAGAATGTCCGAAAAAGACAGGAACACGCACGGCCGTTGCATTTACCATTAAATTCGAGTCATCTAAGATTTTGCGCGTCTCATTCACTACTTTCATTTCTTCTCGGGTATAGCCATTTTCTTCAAATGCATCAATATGTGGTAACACATTAAATGCAATTTGTTGTGGATAGACACTAGGAGAAATAGGCTGACCATTTAATAACTGTGCTGTTTGCTTAGCTAACTCTTTTACCGCATCTCGACCACTGCCAGAAACAGATTGATAGGTTGCAACATTAATACGCTCAATACCAACAGCATCAAAAATAGGTTTAAGCGCCACCACAACAGGAATCGTACTGCAGTTCGGACTCGCAATAATATTTTTAGGAAGAGAACGTAATGCTCCTGGGTTCACTTCCGGCACCACTAAAGGTACTTCTGGATCCATGCGAAAATAAGAACTTTTATCGATGATAATATTGCCTTTCTCTGCAGCGATCGGCGCATATTTTTTTGCAATATCATTACTCGCGCAAAAAAAACAAAGTTGCGTCTTTGAAAAATCGAATGTACTTAAGGCTTGTATGGGATGTGATTTTCCACGAAAAGAAATGATTTCACCGACTGAACGTTCGCTTGCCAACAAATACAAATGACGCACAGGGAAATCGCGCTCTTCGAGTAACGATAATAAAATAGATCCTACCATCCCAGTGGCACCGATCACAGCAATGTCTTGAAATTTTTTCATTTGGATTTCACTCTACCCTCGATCATAATTTTGTTCGACAGCTTGCATCCAAATACTGATGCTTTCACCCATCAATGTAGGATTACTTTCTTGACCAAAATGTAAATCCTCACCGACTTCAGCCACCTCAATCACTGGCAAATGTTCTCTCGCCCAAGTAAGTGCTTCAATCGTCGTGACAAATCCTGGGATAGAATATAATAATAATTTAGGCAAGTCAGATTTAGCTAATTTTTTGCTATATTGTGAAATGATTTTATCAGCAACACTCTTTCCATCTCCTGAGGGAGAATCTTTTAAATATTGATAAAGTGATTTTCCCGTCCCTGTTTGTAAAAATGGTGCATAGTAATGCGCTAAAGTATTTTCATCAAATGGCTGGATGGCAAATTGTTGAAGTGTTTGATTCACAAACTGAATGCCATTTGTCATCACCTGTTCACGATTTTTTTCTTTTTGCCAATACAGAATATATTCTTGGTAAGGTAATGAAATATATTCCCCTTGAGGAGAACAAAGCCAAGCTTCATAAAAGACAAGTCCTTTACACTTCTTTGGATGACGCATAGCATAATCCAATCCTGGTATAGATCCCCAACCATGCAAGATAAAAGTGATGTGTTCGAGTTGTAAAGTATCAATGAATTTTTCTATGAGATGAATTTGCTCTTCTAAAGGATAAGGTGTATTCGGTTTGCCGGATTGACCAAAGCCTGGCAAATCCAATGCAATACAACGTCCTAAAACAGCTAAATGCGGAATGATATCACGCCAAATCCAAGCGCTTGCAGGCACACTGTGCAACAAAATAATAGGGTCCCCTTTGCCTTGCTCAAAATAATGCATAGGCACATGATCAATCTCAATTTGTTTGGATTTTAATTCTGTCCCTAGCGTGATGTCTGATTGATTCATTCAAGTGTCCTTCCTATCAAAAAATAAGTTATTCCAATGGTTCTGTTTTTTGTTCAAGGCAAGCCAGCTCCGCAAGCGAGACGCGAGCGAGCCATTGCTTAGAATAAAAAACAGAGCCCGTTGTAATGACCCGTCATTAACTCGCTTGCGCAAAATCAAACAATTCGCGTAACACAACGGAATACGTTACAAAGTCAGTCGTCTGACTCGAACGAATTTCGGTTAATAAGTTTTGCCAACGACCTGTTAATAATTGACATTGCTCCAGCCAAGTTTGGATCCGTTCCTCTGTACTTGTTTTACCATCTTCAACATTCGCCAACAAGACACTCACACACAATTTACGTTGCGCACGATCTAGATCATCACGAAATGCTGAGCGTGCTAATTCATCCCATTGATTCGCAATAGGATATGCATTCATTTGATCACGCAACCAATTAAGTTCGAGGTAGGTGCCTAGTGCATAATATGTCTTTGCCATTTCAGCAACTGATAAATCATTTTTCAATGCACCTTCGACAATATCGAGTGAGGTAAAAAGAATATTGCAAGCAGCAATACGTTTAGTAAGTGGCTCTGGAACACCTTGTGACTTCAATAATTCAATTTCTTGTAATAAAGCTTCGCGATCCGATTCCATCAACAACTGTGGAAGCGACTCAACGAGTTCATTAATCGATGAAGAAAAATAATGAATGGTTGCCTCAATGTCGAGGCCAGGTTTGCGATTACGTAAAATCCAGCGTGTTGCACGACGCACAAGATAATAAATTTGTAACATTAATTTATGCTGAACAGCAACGCTGGCTTGGTAATCTAATGATTCAATTTGGCGCCAGAGGTTTTCAGTATCGTAGATGCTCTCTGCAATGACATACGCACGCATAATAAATGAAACCGTTGCGCCCGTTTCGCGTTGCAGTCTTTCAACAAAATTGACGCCCATGCGATCGGTGATATGTTTTCCTAATTGTGTTGCAATAATTTCGCGCCTCAAACTATGCTCTTTCATTGCAGGAAGATATTTTTGACGTAACACAGCTGGGAAAGCTTTTTCAAGATATCGTAAAAACCACTGTTCTTCAGGGACATCGGAAGCTAAAATATCTTGCTTCAAAAACATTTTGCAATAGGAAATCATGATAGCTAATTCTGGACGCGTTAAACCATAACCGTTAATTTTACGTTCTTGTAATTCTTTTTCATTGGGAAGAAATTCAAGAATGCGATCTAATCGCCCATGTTTTTCCATTTCTGTCATGTAACGTTGAAATAAATCCATCGTTTGAGAAGCTACTGAGGCTTCAAGGCTCAACATTTGTGTTTGCTCGTAATTGTCATTTAACACCAGTGATGCGACTTCATCTGTCATTTGCTCGAGTAAAGTATTACGCTCAGCAAGCGTCATTTCTCCTGCGGTGACTAAACGATTTAATAAAATTTTGATATTGACTTCATGGTCAGAACAATCCACACCCGCTGAGTTATCGATGAAATCCGTATATAAAATACCACCGGCCAAAGAATATTCGACGCGTCCTAACTGCGTGAGACCTAAATTACCGCCTTCTCCGACAACACGCGCTTTAAGTTCATGCCCATCAACACGAATAGCATCATTTGCTCTGTCGCCCACTTCTGCGTGTGTTTCTCTGCTTGATTTGACGAAAGTCCCAATGCCACCATTCCAAATCAAATCAATGGGAGCTTTCAATACGGCACGAATCAAATCATTCGGCATTAAACTATCTTCAGTAATATTGAATGCGGCTTTCATTTCTGGCGTAATTCGAATAGATTTTGCAGAACGATTAAAAACACCACCACCGGGTGAAATTAAGTTTGCGTTATAGTCACTCCACAATGAACGCGATAAATGAAATAAACGCTTACGTTCTTCAAAACTTGTTGCAGCCTCTGGATTGGGATCAATAAAAATATGTTGGTGGTTAAAAGCTGCTAACAATCGGATGTGTGGCGACATCAACATCCCATTACCAAAAACATCGCCGCTCATATCTCCAATACCCACTACAGTAAAATCTGTGGTCATGGGATTAATGCCTAATTCACGGAAATGGCGTTTAACAGATTCCCAAGCACCGCGCGCTGTAATTCCCATTTTTTTATGATCGTAACCGGCAGACCCACCCGAAGCAAAAGCATCTTCTAGCCAAAATCCATATTCTTTCGCAACGTTATTAGCGATATCTGAAAAAGTCGCCGTTCCTTTATCTGCTGCAACAACAAGATAAGGATCATCTTCATCATACCGAACAACATCTGTAGGCGGCACGATAACGCCTTCGCGAATGTTATCTGTGATATCCAATAAACCACGAATAAAAGTCGTATAACAAAAAATAGCTTCTTGCATAATTGCATCACGATCGCCGTCAGCGGGTAATTGTTTGGGGAAAAACCCCCCTTTAGCACCCACAGGGACAATCACAGAATTTTTAACTTGTTGCGCCTTCATCAGACCCAAGACTTCAGTACGAAAATCTTCGCGACGATCTGACCAACGCAATCCACCACGTGCGACTTTCCCTGCGCGCAGATGAACACCCTCAACACGTGGCGAATAAACGAAAATTTCGTGTAACGGTCGCGGTAAAGGTAAATCCGAGATCGCTGCTGGATTTAATTTGAAAGAAATATAAGGTTTAAAATGACCATCTTTTGTTGTTTGGAAATAATTCGTTCGTACTGTCGCTAAAATCACTTCTAGCATGCGACGAATAATACGATCTTCATCAAGGCTACTGATTTCATCTAAAGCTTTATTAATTCTTTCTATGTGAGGCTCGACATCAGGGCGAGACATTTCGTCAGAATACTCAGGAGAAAAACGTACACGAAATAACTCAACGAGCTCACGTGCCACTTGCGCATTATTCACTAACGCTTGCGCAATATACGACTGACTAAACGTAAATCCAATTTGACGCAAATAACGCGTGTAGCCCCGTAAAACAGCAATTTCATGCCACGTCAAACGTGCGGCAATGACTAACTGATTAAATCCATCGTCTTCAGCATGATGAAACCAAACATGCGTAAAAGCATCTTGGAAATTTTCTCGGATATTTTCGATGTCGATTTCGCGTAAACTCGCATGGACCATATCAAAATCACTGATCCAAGTAATACTACCATCACGAAAGACAATTTGATGCGGCCTTTCACCAATAACGCGCAACCCCATATTCTCAAGTGTAGGCAAGACATCAGATAGAGCAATCGTACGTTCAGCGTGGAAAAGTTTTAAACGCAGCGATGTTTTTCCCACTTTATAAAATAACATTTCAAGGGGATTATCTGCAGAAAGGGCTTCTATTTCACGGATATCGTCGATGGCTGACCGGGGTAAGTAATGCTCAGTATAACTAGCTGGGAAAGCTTTACAATATTTTGCATATAATTTTAAGCCTTCAGCTTCACCAAATTGTAATAACAATTGATGTTTCAATTCATCTGCCCAAGAACTCGCAGCCTCACGCAATTGTTGTTCGATACGCGCGACATTATAATTTTGTGCTTCTCCAGGCTGCACACGTACAATATAGTGAATACGCGCTAAGACTGAATCGGAATACCACGTTGTAAAAGTTGACTGAACGCCAGAAAAAGATTTCATTAAAATTTCTTGCATCGCAAGTGAAAGCTCTGTGTTGCAAATATCTGCCGGCACGTAAACAAGGCAAGAGAAATAGCGTTCATAACTATCTTTACGAACAAACAAACGAATTTGTTTGCGCTCTTGTAAATGCAAAATGCCTTGTGTTAATTCTACTAATTCATCAACGCTCGCTTGAAAAAGATCGTCGCGCGGTAATGTTTCGAGGACATGAACAATTTCTTTACCATTGTGACTGTCAGGTGGGAAATGAAAGGCTTCGATAATTTTTTCAACTTTGTGTCTTAAGAATGGAATATAGCGTGGACTGGAATTGTACGCCGTAGAAGTATACAACCCAACAAAACGCCGCTCACCAATGAGCTCACCTTTTTCATTGAAGCGTTTCACTCCAATATAGTCAGTGTATGCAGATCGATGTACAGTGGATAATGTACTTGTTTTTGCAATAACTAAAATATTTTTTGATTGTTTCATTTTACGAACTTGCGGTGGTAAATCAGTATACCAACGAGAAGAAGGACTCTCATCACGTAATACGCCTAGACCGCTACCCGGCACCATTTGTAACGCATGTTTTTGATCACTCCCAATCAATCGATAATCACGGGAACCCATAAAAGTGAAATGATTATTAATTAACCAACGCAAAAAATCTTTAGATTCTTCGAGTTCAGCACGATCAATGGAAGGCGGATTTTTTTCAAGGTCTGCTAATGTTTCTTCAACACGTTGTATCATGGCACGCCAATCATGAACCGTTGCCCTGACATCGCCCAAGATACGTTCTATGTTGACCCGCAAATCTTCCATGACAACTGGGTCAGTTTGTCGATCAATTTCGAAATAAATGGGAGCTTCTGAGGAGGCGCCCAATTTCATTTCACCCGCGGGTAGAATTTCTTGAATCATAAAATTGGCATCGCGCACCACTTTCAGGCCACCAAAGTGAATGGCAAAATGTATTTCAAAACCTTTTTGATTGACTTCCATGCGGATAGAATCGACTAAAAAAGGGATATCATCGTGGGAAACTTGAATGATAGTATGCGTGGATTGCCACCCATCAGTCTCTTGAACAGGATTAAAAACACGAATTTTTGCTTCGTTCGGTTGGCGATGTTGAATGAAATCCCAATGAGAAAGAACAATATGGGCTAATGCTTCAGCTGATCGGGAGGATAAATCTTCCTGGGAACACGAGGCATAATATCGCTGTGTAAATGCAACAATCATTGCGGAATCTGTAATCTTACTTTCTATACATTTTATGACTTCATTAATCATTTCTTGGCGGTTATTGGTTCCACGCTGAGTAATCATAAATCAAAGGGCTCCCGAGCCTAAACAATGCAGTTGCAGATTTTATACCTTTCCTCGCATCAAGCAAGAACAGAGGGATTCATTTCTCTAAGATAAGTTGGCACAACATCCTGGGCAGACACCCACTGCCCGCGTGAAAAAAATGGTTTTGCTAATGACAATAAAAAGACAGCAAGAGGCAGAATCTCTGCATCAATCACACGAGGACGGTAGGCCATTTGCTCAGGATAGTGCGTCCAGGCATCCCCTACACCATACCAATTCATTTCCTTTGAAAGGCTTATCTTAGAAGGAATTATCAGTTTTTCGTCATCAATCACTTCAACGTAGCCTTCTGGATTCACCTTCCAGGTAGCAAAGTAAATTTCCTGCATCCTTGCATCCATTGCAGTAAGGATGTCCGTCCAGCCATGCCGTTCGTAAGCTGATTGCGCTAATACGGCTAAGGATGAAATGGGCACGACAGGTAACCCACCTGCAAATGCAATGCCTTGTGCAGCGCTCACCGCAATGCGAATCCCTGTAAAACTCCCAGGACCACAACTCACGGCAATAGCCTTTAATGCGGAAATGGAGATACCAGCGGTCTTTAATAGTTCATCAATGAGACATAGTACTTGTCCAGACTGACGTATTTCAGCTAAATGCTTGGAATAGATTTGCCCGTCGACCTCTAATGCGACAGAGCAAATCCCGTAGGACGTATCAATGGCAAGTAGTTTCATAACTGTATTTCATATCGGTACAATGAGGCATACTATACCTCAAATAGCCATCATTTGCAGTTTCTTAACGCCCAGTTGTAGGACAGATTGTGCTATAAAAAATACGCGCATAGTTATTCATATGTAAGTATTTTTTATAGTACAAGATGGCCTGCAAATGGGATGTTAAAAACTGCAAATGATGGCTGTTTGAGGTATGTACCAAATTTTTACTGAAATAACGCCACGAACGTAACGCTAAGGTCTCTCATGAAACAATTTATTATTTTCTTACTCTGTATCATCACTAGCCAAATCACATATGCTGACCCAGCAAAGTCTAATCAATTCTTGAGTATTGCAGATATCCATTTTGATCCGTTTGCAAGCTGTCATTTTTCGATTCGAGCTTGCAAGTTATTAACGCAATTACGCGCTGCAGACCCAGATCAATGGCAAAAGATCTTCGAACAGCAATCTGTTCCCCCTCAAACCTTTGGGAAAGACAGTAATTATCGATTATTCAAAACAATGCTATCGAAGCTTGCTACTTTTAATCAAAATGACCGCCCAGCTTTTGCAATAGCAATCGGTGATTTTTTGGTACACGACTTTCATCGTAAGTATATTGTTTATTCTCATGACATTTCTTCAGCGGGTTATCAATTATTCGTGAAGAAAACACTGGCTTTTGTCACGTACGAATTACATCAGGCACTGCCCAATATCAGTATTTACCCGGCGCTAGGAAATAATGATTCAGATAGTGGTGATTACCGTGTTATTCCACAAGGCACCTTCTTGCGAGAAACTGCAAAAACTTGGAAAAATCTCATCTTAGATCCCAGCGAACGCCATGCATTCCGTCAAAGCTTTCCGAATGCTGGTTATTATTCAGTGATCCCCCAACCTTTCTTACGTATCATCGTACTCAATTCTATTTTATTTTCAACAAAAGCAGCTCATTCAACATCCATGTCAATCGCTGCAGATCAAGAATTAGCTTGGTTACTTCAAGAATTAACAGCCGCAAAAAATAATGCTCAACACGTCATCCTAGTTTTCCATATTCCACCAGGCATCGATGTGTATTCCTTTTTTAAAAACCCTTGGGGAAAACCTGCTACATTTTGGCAAAAAAAATATGCTGATTTATTCACCGCTGAAGTTAAACCATTTGCTGCTAATATAGATGCTATTTTCCCTGCACATATTCATAGAATCATCCCTCAACTCATGCCCATTCAAAAAATAGGTAATATTCCTGTATATTTCACACCAGCCATTAGCCCTGTTTTTGGAAATTCTCCTGGATTTCGGATATTCGTGTACGATGCATCTTCCTTTAAACCAACCCGTGTTATAAAAATCTCTTATCCATTAAATGAATAATTTGAACTTCCTATGCGATTTTTTACATCTTATTTTGCGCAAACTAGCCTCTATTATTCAGAGAGATTTTTCTCTGCTCCTGTCCGAGCACTCGGATCACGGATAAGATACCATTATTCTGAGAATTATACTGGCGCTTTAGTACTTCCCATTACAGACGAAGAACTCATTGCAGCCCACGCTTCTCCTATAAAGTTACTAGAACTCTCACGAGAAAATATCCGTTTACACGCTAAGTTTAGAGTCGATCTATTCTTTTACTTATTGGTTGCGTATTACAAAACAGGATTAACGCCTCAATTAGCTCCTACTGTTCTGCAATTTGGCCGCGGTAGGCATCTTCATGGCAAAACGATGACACAAGGATGTCACAGTAGTTTAATCCCATCACTCATCGATCAAAATACTTTATCCCCACCGCAAAAATGTATTCTCTCAAACACACACTTTATGAATAGCCTCAATATGACAGTGGAATTACCCTCATGGGTAAATACATGGTTAGACAATAGACTAGAGCAAAATCTTCAATGTCGGAAAAATGCGCTCAAAGTTCTTTGTCATACTGCAGCAGATGAAATGAATCCAATCGATGGTTTAGAAAAATTATTGCATTTACTCGATCAAGCATTCAATCAGATTGAAACGCGCTTATCACACAAAGAAAACCTACCCCTAGTAGTCCAAAAATCATTGCTTGAACTGACACGTCAAGGCACATTTGAAAATCACTGGGATGATAAAAAACAAAAGCTTAATAATGATTATATTGAGTCGTTACTGATGTTAACCCCATTCCAAAAACAACAAACCCAGAATTCAAAACAAAAATTAAATATTTGGCATCAGAAGATGAGTGAGTTACAACAAGAAATACTTTCTTCAAAAGTGAACCTCGACCACCCAGCTGTTTACAAGGACCGCATTCTGAATGCCCGGGACAAAAACTCCGGCCCAAATAAAACGCCCCGGAATTTACATCCCGGGGCGTCTGTAGGACAGCTAATCTAAAAGCAAATTATTTCTTTGCTTTTGATTTTCTGCGCCCTCTTTTCTTGCTTGGTTTTTTCTTGGAAGCAGCTTTGCCTTTCTTCAGCCCTGCCTTGTAACCTTCTTTGAAAGCTTTAACACAGGCTTTCTTTAATTCAGCCTTAAGCTCCTTTTTCAAAGTTGCTACTTTCTTTGCAGCTGAAACTTTCAGCTTAGCTACTTTAGCTCTACCCTTTGCTACTTTCGCTTTACCTCTTTTGATCTTCCTAGATAACTTTCTCACGGCTTTTTTACGTACTACCATGGTCGTTTTCCCTTTCAAGTTAGTAACACTGAACATAATACAACAATAAAAATAAATTTCATATATCTTTTATTCATTTTCAGGGGTAATCCCTAATAGAGTTGGAAATTCTACGTATAAAAATCTCGTCTGAGATAAATAAAAAGCATTATTAATATTAAATTTTAAAGGCAAAATTGATTTTTTTATTCTTCAACACCAAAATCTTTCAGTAATTTCTTAACACGACTCTGGAATGTATTTTGAACTTCGCCCTTTGCTTCAGAAACTGTAAGCGTTGAATCTGATGAAGTAGATTCTTTTGGTTGTTGTGATTGATGATCTTCATTGTTCGTACTTACCTGAGGAAGCGGCACCCCTAAAACAGCAGCAGTATCAGCCGTATAACTTCCTGTTGCCGTTACTGATCCTTGTTTTTCATAATTCAATCCGTAGTTTCCCTGAATACCTAATCCATAATTATCTGAAATACCGAAATCAATTGAATTCACTGGTTTGAATGAAGTGAATAGGCCGCCTAGGTTCACTGAAGTACCGCTCGCGATTTTTTCATTTGTAATTGTGATGCCTGACAAAGTTCTTCCTAAAGTTTGCGCGGGTTGGAAAGGATTTTCTTGTGCAGTTTGTTGGCTTTCACGCAATACATTCACTGTTGTAGAAAGACCGCTGACGATGGGGGTTAAATTTACAAAATCAGGTGTATGTTCCCAGCCCCAACTTGGTTGATATTGGTATCTACCAGTTCTAGATTGGATTGGCTCAATTGTACCGCCCATTTTTTCGTTATTTGGTGAAGCAATCACAGGGGGTTTTGCCATATAGCCATTATAATGTGTAGGTATAGGTATGACTGTCGGTTGAGTTAATGGAACAAGATTGATTGTCCCGTCCGTGATGTTACTGAGATTATTCTGTGTTCCCCCGTCATCTACAATAACGGTAATATTTCTTGCCGTCATCGTAGGAGCTGCACTGACGTTTACATAAGAAATGGAACGCAAAGCAGATTCGAATTGTTCAGTCGTCGCTGAGTGATCTGGAGAACTCAGCGTCACAGAACCATTAGCAATAGAGGCTATAATATTTCCTGTATTTGAATTTGGAACAAATAACATAATATCTTCGGCAGGTATCCAATTCGTCATTGTCATTGTTGCAGAGTGCAAAGTTGGGCTGTCGATATCATACAACGCAAGTTCTGGAGTAATTATTTGCGCTGGTGCGCCCACAACATAATCAATACTGCCTGTATAAACCAATTGCGGTGTATCATTCGTTCCATGAATTGTAATTGTTATTGTTTTTGGCGTACCGTCTGTACTGAAAGCAATAAACGTATCCGTTAATATATCACCTTCATTTAAAGCTTGTACGGTTGGATTATCATTGTTAAGCGTAAAATGCCAAATTCCATCACTTGTTAATGTATATGTTCCATAATTATTTACACTCTGTGTTTCATTCGTTACAGCTTGGAAAGCAACAGGGTTATCCACATCTGTCACAGCCAATGTACCTGTTACTGTCGGTGTACCAACAATTGCATTATCTAAACCACCCGCTTCAACCACGGTGCCTATCGATGTACCAGTAATTTTTGCAATATCATTTGTCCCCTGAATGGTAATTGTCACTAATTGTGTTGTGCCATCAGCTGTTAAAGCCGTAAATGTGTCCGTGAGCGTTTGACCGACATTTAATGCTTCTACAGTTGGATTATTATTATCGAGTGTATATGTCCAATGACCAGAAGAATCTAAAGTATAAGCTCCATAATTATTTGTCGAAGCTGTTGCGCTTGTTACAGCTTGGAAGGTTGCAGGACTGTCCACGTCTGTTACAGTCAGTGTTCCTGTTGCAATTGATGTACCAATAATTGCATTATCTAAGCCGCCTGCTTCAATAACATTTCCTGAAATATTACCCGAAATAATTGCCGGATCATTTACAGCCGTTACGTTAAATGTAAATGTATTCGGTGACTGATCTAAATCAACACCGGGTGTTGTACCGCCATTGTCTCGTACTTGGAAAGTAAAGTTTGCATAGTTTGCTCCATTGGCATTCGCTGCAGGCTTGAAAGTTAGATTCGGAATATCAGCCACTGCAATAAATTGTCCCGCCGTCACCGCATTTCCTGAAAGTGATAATGTTCCATTCGTTGGGAGTGTTGTGATCTTGACTTCAAAGAATGCATTCGCAGGTGAATCATTTGGATCTGAGAATCCAAAATCACCCGCAGTAAATGTATACGTTGTATCTTCGTTGATTGTGACAGCCTTATCAGTACCC
>JANRLY010000015.1:0-12309 GCA_033762075.1 Gammaproteobacteria bacterium | reverse complement strand
CGGTAGATAGGAGGAATGTAATTTTTAAATTTAGGAGCTACGACACATAAACTGCATCTAATCCATACTAGAACCAGTTGTAATCTTCGATTATCACCTGAATTATCTTTATAGAGTTGGGCAAGTACATAAGCAATTATGGCTGTAGCTATCTGGATTTTTACTGCATTCTCGGATTTCCCTAAAAACTTTTTAAGCCTGAGATTTTGCTTGATCCATTTAAAAAAAAGCTCCACTTCCCATCTGGCTTTATATAATTCTGCAATTATTTCAGCAGAAACATCAAATAGGTTGGTTACTAAAATAAGAGGTGTTTTCCCCTCTCTGTAAACACTTATTCGCCGCAAGCGATCTTGATATAAATTTATCTTTCCTCCTCTCGGGTTTTTATTTTTAAACTCGAAAATGCCCTCTTCCAAAATAGTTGCGCTAATATTTTCTTTATTTTCCTGCATAACAATAGCTGCATTTTTCTTCAATCGAGTGACAAAAAATGCTTGATTTTGATGGATAGTCCACCACCAATTATAATCATAATAGCCTTTATCATATACATAGACCGCATTAGAGATGATTGGCCACTGATTACCCATAGAGCAGTCGTTAAAATTGGGATAACTCATGGCAACTTTTGTGGGAGATTCAATTTCTAAATCATATTCAACATGGAGCTTTAAACCCTGACAACGAGTTGTAGCAAATTCTTTTGCCCATTCGTTATAACCACGTCCTTTCAATTGGATAGGGCTGCTATCTAATATCTTCACTACCTTGTTAATATTTCTTCGCCACTTTCTTGGCAAAAAGTTCATGAGCTGTTGTAATATCCAAAAAAAGCAGCCAGCCGGGCGTCTTTGATTTGCATCACTTAGAGTAGAACGCTTTACTTCACAGGTTATTCCAATTTGTTGGCTATTTATCGCTACTTCTAACGTGCTTAAGCTTTTTATCTCATTTAAGTGAGCGTAGACCATCGTTTGGAGGTGATGCCAAGTTAAAAATTTCTCGCAATCATAATCAGATCGAAAGCGCCGCACACATTCTTGCATTAATTCTTGTGTTAAAGGTTTTAAAATTTGTTGAAAAACGGTATCTTTCATATTCGTCCTTGAGCCTAAATGTGGTGTTTAGGGCGCTAATTTTAGCGCTTTCTCAAGGACGTTCAATATTTAAACCGTTTTACCGGATGCTAGTGCGCAAAAGCGAGAATCCATTCTGTTTATGGCACCTTAGTGCTAATCCTAAATTGATTCCCGCCTTCGCGGGAATGACAGAGTCACGGGAATGACAGAGTCGCGGGAATAACAAAGTTCGTGAACATTCTCAAAATAGCTCGCAAATCCTTATAGACATTCTCAAAACATATCACCATAATTGCGAATGAGCGTAACGATACGCAGGGGTTTATGAGTACCGGAAACACTGCAGTAGGGAATATTGCAAAGCGTCAACAGCGCACTCTCAAGCGGAACGTCACCCGTCGCGCTGCAAGTATTTTTCTCGCTATTTTTTCTTTCTTTTTTGTTTCAGCTGTCAGCGCCACAGAAGACAATGTCGTAAATGTCTACGCGTGGTCACAAGAGCTGCCATCCTCACTTCTCACTCAATTTGAAAAAGAAACGGGAATCCACGTCAATCTTGCGAGCTTTGACAGCAATGAGGTGTTGTATTCCAAATTACGTACCGGCAAAAATCCAGGCTACGATATCGTCGAACCATCGAGCTATTATGTCGAGCGCATGCGTCATCAAAATATGTTGATCCCACTTGATCGTTCCAAATTACCTAACATGAAAAACCTCGATCCTTGGTTTTTTCAACAAAGTTATGATCCAGGCAGCCAATATAGCATTCCTCTCATTTGGGGAATCACGGGGATTTTCACCAACCAACATTATTTCCCGCAGACTGAAATTACCCAGTGGTCAGATTTACTCAAAAAGCGTTACCACAACCAACTGATGATCTTAGATGACCCACGCGAAGCCTTTTCAATGGCATTATTAATGCTAGGTTATTCCATCAATGATACAGATCCCTCACACATTCATCAGGCATGGTTAAAACTACGCGAGCTCATGCCTAACGTAAAACTATTTAATACCGATGCCGTTAAATCCATTTTGATTGATGAAGATGCTTTAATAGGGCTTGCATGGAATGGCGATTTAGTCAGCGCCCTCCCTGAAAATCAAAACCTTGCTTTTGTGATACCTACTGGGAAATTTGAAATTTGGGTGGATAGTTTTGTTATTTTAAAATCAGCGCCGCACAAAGAAAATGCGTATAAATTTTTAAACTACATGATGCGCGCTGAAGCCGCTCGCGCTGTCAGTTTAGAAATTGGCTATGCAACCGCTAATCTTGCCGCTCGTAATACCTTGCCCGATAAAATTCGCAACAACCCTTCGCTGTATCCGCCACCTGCAGTTTTACGCCGCGGCGAATTTCAAACCGACGTCGGCGATAAAACATTTGCCCTGTATGAAAAATACTGGGAAAAATTGAAGATGGGTGTTTGAGTTATTTCAACAAACCCAAAGTTGTACACACCAAGTTGTCTGGCAACTGGGATGCTTCACGTAAAGCATCATACTGCTGAAAATCTAAACGACGCTGATGGACTAATTTAGCTAAGGCATTCTCAATTGCTTCTTGATACAACTCATTTTGACTTCGATATTCAGCAGACAACCACAACCCAAGAAAATAATTTTTATGCGGCTCATCACAGTTTGGATGCGTACCAACCGTAACAATCAAATCAGTTAATGCCAAGCTGCAAACTTCACTACCCAAACTTACCCAAAGAATACTAGAAAGTGTTGAGAAAACTTCAGTCAATGTTTGCAGTGAATGATCTTGTGCTATCAATTGGTTGAGACATATTTTTAACTTCAGTAGATTATGAATTGGATCTTTTTTATCGATATCTCTCACTTGACGAATATTTGTGAGAATCATTTGTTTTTGTTGATCGGGAGACAAGCAGGCAAAAATTTCGCAAAAACCTTTGTCGTGATAGCTGAATTTATCAAACATCGATAAATGCAGCAGTCTATCCAAAAATAATTCTTTTTCATCAGCAGGAAGATCTTGCAAAATCCGTCCTGATAATTTTATACCTAATTCTCTCTTGTGGTCACTTGGATCTGATAAGAGACGTTTTCGGATCGAGACGTGAACTATTGCTCTTTCTTCTGGCAGCAAGGAAGGATATAAATAAACCAAATATTGTAATGCCTCTGAGGAAGAATATAAATTAAGCAAAAATCTTGATGGATCTCTTGTGTCCTCTTCATACGCCAGGCTAGATAGACACTCTGAAATTAATTTTCTTTTCCTTTCTACTGCACCCTCATCTTTTATTTGATCTAATTCTTTTAAAACCGAATCTTCTTTATTGTGTTTCTGTTGCAGTAATCCATCTAGAGATTCAATAACATCATCAATCCCATCATCGTCGTGTTTAGCTTCGTATACAGTCAATTGTTCTTGTACAGTGCGTGGGAGCAAATATTTTTGCTCGGGATAATATGTTAGGAATGCTTCGAGCTTTTGCAGTGATTCAATATTCTCGATTTGTATTTCATTAATAGATTCTTCTTCAGAATAAAAAACGTGCCAAATTTTTTTGGCAGACAATTCATCTGAAATAGAAAGCTTGCCCTCTGACTGATGAACTTCTTGAGCAGCTGCTGCCAATAAGCGACGCATCTGTTCAGCAAATGTGGATTGTCTAAAAAACATAGTGTTATGACCGTTCATAAAGGGGTGGGGATTATACAGAAAACAAGATTAAGATAATATTAACTACCCGCAACCCGCATCATGACCCAAGGATTGCCAGTTTCAGTTTTAAAGCCAAATTTGCGATAAAGCCCGTGCGCATTTTCAGTCATTAAAAACCAACGAAAAACACCACGCAAATGCGGATGCTCAAGCACATATTTCATCATCATTTTGCCGAGTCCTTTGCCACGATGTGCTTCATCAACAAATACATCCCAGAGCGAAGCAAACTCAGAAAAATCTGTCACAACACGTGCAAATCCCACTTGTTTATTCTCATGCAAAATACAAAAACACACTGAGTGTTGAATCACTAAAGGGAAACGCTCAGGCGGTAATCCCGTAGAATATTGCGAGGGAATGCAGAGCAAATTAAAAATATACTGCAAATCTAATTTTTGCTTGTCTGCCGAAAAAGTATATTCGTCGATTGTCATTTCTGGCGCTAATTTGCAATGCATAAAAGATTCCATCGAAAATTTTCACCATCTTACATGACGCGCTGCCTGGGTTCTAGAGGACCGTCTATGTATATAAAAAATACAACAAACTTGCAGATTCTTGCCGCTCAGTATAGATTACTGCCTGTCATATTGCTGGAGTTTTGAACTGTTATGAAAAAATTACTCGCTTTGTTCGTCGTTTTTGGTACGAGTTTGAGTTTGGTTGCCTGTGATAACATGTCCAATCAAGATGTTGGCACAGTGTCTGGCGCCGTCATTGGCGGCCTTGCTGGCAGTCAATTTGGTCAAGGCGGAGGTCAAGTACTCGCCGCTGGCGCTGGCGCTTTGGCAGGTGCATACATCGGCGGTGCTATTGGTAAAAACATGGATGACACCGACCGCTTGCGCATGAATCAAGCCCTCGAAAGCAATCCAGTCGGTCAACCAACGTACTGGCAAAATAAACGCACGGATACGAGTTATACCGTTGTCCCCACCAAGAATGTTGAACTTGCTGGCAACCCCTATTGTCGCGAATATCGCTCAACCGCGAATATTGCTGGCAAAAAGCAGCAAATTTACGGTACCGCTTGTCGTCAACCCGATGGCACTTGGAAAATTCAAGATAGTGGCGACACAGAAAATACCACTTATTAAAAAGGATGTTCCATGGCGATAAAAACGCGCACTCTGTACAGTTGCCAACATTGCGGCACTCAAGCACCGAAATGGTCAGGGCAATGTTCAGGGTGCGCAGCATGGAATAGTTTAATCGAAGAAGTTGCACAACCTCGTTCTCATCCCCGTTATCAAGGCTATGCCACAGCTGCACCCATCATCACACCGATGACTGATGTTGCACTCGTCGAAGAATCGGTACGCTTATCGACTGGCTCATCAGAATTGGATCGCGTGCTAGGCGGCGGTCTTGTCGCAGGTTCTGTCGTTTTAATTGGCGGTGATCCTGGCATTGGTAAATCTACACTCTTGTTACAAACACTTTGTCATCTCGGTAGTCAAACTAAAGTGTTGTATGTCACGGGTGAAGAATCTTTACAACAAGTAACATTGCGTGCTCGACGTCTCGGACTTCCCGAAAAAAATTTATTACTCCTCGCAGACACACATGTTGAACATATTTTAAAATCAGCACAACAAGAAAAACCGCACGTCCTTGTTATCGATTCCATTCAAACAATACACACAGAATTATTATCTTCTGCCCCGGGCGCTGTCAGCCAAGTGCGTGAGAGCGCTGCGCAATTAGTGAAATTTGCAAAACAAACTAACACAGCACTTTTTTTAGTGGGTCATGTGACAAAAGAAGGGACACTTGCAGGTCCGCGTGTCCTCGAGCACATGGTTGATACTGTTTTATATTTTGAAGGCGAACAAGACAGTCGTTACCGCTTAATTCGCGCAATTAAAAATCGTTTTGGTGCAGTAAATGAATTAGGGATTTTTGCGATGACGGAAAAAGGCTTACGTGAAGTGAGCCATCCTTCTGCGATTTTTTTATCGCGCGATGAAAAACCTGCTGCAGGGAGTGTCATCACATCGATCCGCGAAGGGAGTCGCCCATTACTTGTCGAAATTCAAGCGTTAGTCGATCAAAGTCACATGGGAAATCCGCGCCGTCTTTCACTCGGTCTAGATCCACAACGTTTAGCGATGTTATTGGCCGTGTTACATCGTCACAGTGGTATTGCAACCAGTGATCAAGATGTTTATATCAATGCAGTTGGTGGCGTGCGCATCAGTGAAACAGGAAGTGATCTTGCTTTATTAATGGCTGTTTTATCGAGCTTGCGTGACAAACCCATTCCACATGATGTGATTATTTTTGGTGAAATTGGTTTAGCAGGCGAAATTCGGCCCGTACAATCAGGTCAAGAACGTTTACGCGAAGCTGCTAAACATGGTTTTCATCGCGCTATTATTCCAGCAGCGAATGCACCGCGTGAATCCATCGACTCAATGCAAGTCTTTCCCGCACGTACACTCTCAGAAGCGATTGAGACATTGAAAGATTTTTGATTATAATCGTTGCGTCAAAGAGGAAAAAAAGATTTAATACCCCAACTTAACAATAAATGAGAAGGATTTCTCTGATGAAAACAGCACTACTTTTGATTAGCTACCAAAATGACTTCTTTCCTAACGGTAGAATGGCTTTAGAGAAAAGCCTTGAAGCGGCAAGCAGAGCACAAGAAGCGCTTCAATTATTTCGTGTTAATAAATTACCCATCATTCATTTACAACACATGTCAACGCGTCCAGATGATATTCATTTTTTACCTTGTACACGCGGTGTAGATTTTTATCCCAATCTACGCCCACTGAAAAATGAAACCATCATCCGCAAACATTATCCTAACTGCTTTCGCGACACCACTTTAAAAAATTTCCTCAAAAAAAATAAAATCGAACACTTAATTCTCTGTGGCATGATGACACATCTCAGTGTCGATGCTACGGTGAGAGCTGCTTACGATTTGGGATTTGGTTGCACTGTTTTACAAGACGCTTGCGCAACTAAAAGCTTAGAATTTAACGGAACAACGATTTCTTCAGATACAGTACAAAATGCTTTTCTTGCTGCATTACAACCGCTATACGCTGAAGTCATTACAACGCGCGAACTACTGACACGAACCTCACGTCGTCAGTCTCAACCTGTCGCGATTCCTGCGTGATGCTTCGACAAGGCCTAAAGTCCTCATAAAACACAACGCCCATATGTGCGACAAGTTTGAACGAAAAATCAACGAAAAAGCGCAGCATACAGAGAAGTATGTGAGCATTTTGAGTTGGTTTTTCGTTCAAAATTGGCTACAGATGGGTGTTCCCAGCTATTTACTCAGTCTCTTGCAGATGCGCCAATAAGTTTGCACGAATAGCATTAAGTTGGCGCACTGCGGTTTGAAGATTTTTCTCTGGGATCCCCGCTAAAACATTCGGTTTCACTTCATTGCTCAATGCAACAATACGTTGAATGAGTTTTTTAGCAGCCGCTGTAACATGCAAGCAACGCACTCGGCGATCAGAACAATCCGCACGTTTTTGAATGAGCTTTTGTTGATCAAGGCGATCAAGCACACGGGTTAAATTCTGTGGTTCTAAATCGAGCAATTTTGCTAGTTGAATTTGTGTGATGCCCGGATGACGATTCACGCAACACAAGATGCGCTTTTCTGTACCACTCAAGCCAAGTGCTTTGACGCGGTCATTAATCAAACGACGCCATAATAATCCAACATGACAAACGAGATATTCGATGTCATTTTGATCGGCTTCTGAGAAAGTAAAATCAGTTTTCGTAGACATAACCAGTTTGTTCCTTCTTCACTGCGGATTTTTTAAGTGTGCGGCGCTCAGTTAATACGCATGCAATCCCACCTAAAATGACGAGCATCATACCACAAAGCGTTAAACCGCTTGGCAAAATATGCGCAAAAATAAATGAGAAAATAGCCGCAAAAATAATTGTGGCATAAAATAATGAGCCTACCAATTGTGCATTCGCATATTTTAAAGCGCTTGCCATTGTATATTGCGTGAGAAAGTAAAATACACCCACCACACTCATCAAACCCAATGCTTTAAGTGAAATTGGCATCCAGAAAAATAGCGCGACAGCACCCGAAATAATTGTCGATAACAAGAAAAACCAAAAAGCAATTTTTTTAGGAGAATCTGTTTTGGATAATTGTCTCACTGACAATAACGATGCAGACATACAGAATGCCGCTGCTAAAGCAAATAATGCTGCTATGTTAAAAAAATGGGTTCCAGGGTGCAAAACCAATACGACGCCAATAAAACCAATTAAAATGGGCAGCCATAAACGATGATTGATTTTTTCGCCTAAAAAAATACGCCCGAGTAACGGCACAATTAAGGGTGCCGTATTAACTAATAACATGGCATTCACTAAAGGGATAAAAGCCACTGCATAAAATAACGCATAGCTGATTAACAAACTAAATATCGCCCGAACGACATGCAACGGAAATCGTTTCACCACGAATATGTCACGAGCATCAGAAAAACCTTTCCTGAAAATCACTGGCAACATCAAAATTAATGCCACTGCACTTTGCACAAAGACAATGACCGGCAAAGGCGGCAAATGCCCGACGCCTAATTTAATAACGCCTGTTTGAGCAGCATAAAAGAACGCGCCCAACAAACTGAGAAGAACCCCTAAAGGAAGATGATTTTGCACGATTTCACGCCTCGTTATAAACTGATATGATATTTATATTTGATGATTATAATGATTTATTACTAAATTGCAAGGGGTTGCCATCAAGACAAGGAATCGCTATAAAGCGGTTTATACTAGGCGCCAGAGTAATCACTCTCGCGCTATTGAATCACAATATACAACAAACACTCGTCATTGCGAGCCAGTGTGAGCGTTTTGGCGCGGCAATCCAGCTTTAAAAACTAGATTGCCGCGTGGAAGCGCTTCGCCTCCTCGCATGACGTTCTAAGCAATACCGTGAATACTTACGCTTCACATTGATAGGAAAAGGTTTATGCAAATCCACCGCGAAATACTGGATTGGTTTGATCAACACGGCCGCAAACATTTACCCTGGCAGCAGGATAAAACGCCCTATCGTGTTTGGGTCTCTGAGATCATGCTGCAACAAACACAGGTTGCAACAGTGATCGCCTACTTCGAGCGTTTTATGCAGCGTTTTCCGACATTGGAGTCATTAGCTTTAGCGAAAGAAGATGATGTTTTACATCTCTGGTCAGGACTAGGATATTACACACGGGCACGTAATTTACATCGTGCTGCGATAATGGTCATGGAAACATTTCAAGGAGAATTTCCTAGTGATCTTGAGTCATTACAACAATTACCAGGCATTGGTCGCTCGACGGCAGCCGCAATCTTAGCGATCGCCTTTCAAAAACGCGCGACAATTTTAGATGGGAATGTCAAACGCGTTTTATCTCGTTTATACGCAATTGAAACATGGCCCGATGAAAAAGAAACGTTAAATACCCTCTGGGATTTAGCAGAAAAACTTACACCAATACAACGCGTCAACGATTACACCCAAGCCATTATGGATATTGGGGCAACGATTTGTGTGCGAGGAAAACCGCTCTGTGAAGATTGCCCTGTGAAACGTAAATGTGCCGCGAAAAAATTAAACATTGCAGCCACATTACCGAAACCGCGCCCAAGAAAAATACCCCCTGCGCGCAGCGTGATGTTGCTTGTTTTGCAGCATGAAGATGCCGTTTTATTAGAAAAGCGACCTGCGCGCGGAATTTGGGGTGGATTATGGAGTTTACCTGAAGTCGCGAGCAATATGCACATGTCTGCTCTCAAAAAGTATTGCCGCGAAACATTCAATTTAACAGCAACCGAAATACAACATGGTGAAACATTCCGCCATACCTTCACGCACTTTCATTTAGATATTTTACCGGTATTCATTGAATGCAAAGCGCGCGCAGACGCCCCGAACGGGATTTGGTATAATCCACGCGCTGCGCGTAAGATTGGCTTACCTGCGCCAGTCAAAAAATTATTGGAGTTGTTGCATGTCAACACGTCAGATTCACTGTAAAAAATTAAATGCACAAGCAGAAGCGCTCGATCGCGCACCTTGGCCTGGCGCATTAGGCGAAAAAATTTTCAACGAAATTTCCAAACCTGCCTGGGCAATGTGGCTCAATCATCAAACAATGTTAATCAACGAATATCGACTCAATTTATCAGATCCTAAATCGCGTACTTTTTTAGCGACAGAAATGGAAAAATTTTTATGGGGTGATGGCAGCGAAAAACCTGCAGGATTTACTGAAGTAAAGGAATAGCAAAACATGTTTTTGACGACACCCAGCGGCGTGAAATTATTTTATGAGCAAACTGGACAAGGCGAAGATTTGATTTTAATCGCTGGACTTGCCTCAGATCATACACTCTGGGAAAGCATGATGCCTTTTTTATCTCAGCATTTTCGCGTCTTGCGTTTTGATAATCGCGCATGCGGTCAAAGTGATTTTCCAAAAACTGTTTCGATTGCAGAAATGGCAAGCGATGTAATTGCTTTAATGGATCATCTGAAAATAAAAAGCGCCTATATGGCGGGGCACTCCATGGGCAGTGCGATTTTGTTGCAATTATCCATTCAGTCGCCTGCACGGATTCGAAAAGCAATGCTCTGCGCTGCTTTCGCAAAACTTCCAATGCTTGCAAAAATTCGCTCCCGCATCAGTCTAGATCTCATGCAAGCCAATATTCCAGTTTCACTCATTGCAGAAACAGTTGTACCGTGGATTTTTGGATCTACGTTTATTCGACATGAAAAAAACGTCGGTGCCATTGCGAACGCCATGATCTCAACCCCGTGGTTGCAATCAACAGCAGGCTATGAGACACAGGCCAATGCTTTAAAAGTGTTTGATGTACGCGATCGACTCAATCAAATTACAGTTAAAACACTTGTGGTTGCTGGCGGCAAAGATATTCTAGCTCCGCCTGCCTGCTCAAGATATATTCACCGAGCCATCCCCAACTCAGAATACGTCGTGATTAAAAAATCGGGGCATATGCTGCCAGTTGAGGATCCGAAAGAACTCAACCGCTTAATGATAGATTTTTGCGCCCAGCAGTAGATTTTTACTTGACTCCGCGACCTTCAACGGCTTTAATACCGCCTCAGAATCTTTGAGGCCAGATAGCTCAGTCGGTAGAGCAGAGGACTGAAAATCCTCGTGTCGGTGGTTCGATTCCACCTCTGGCCATAGTAGATTCGGGTCTTTCCCATTTCCGGGGGCACTCACCTAAGAACACAACACTCTAACTCGTAACCGATAATTTTCAAAGCTTCTAAAACCATATGCTCGTCGCTGTATCAACTTCATCTTGCGATGAAACCCTTCTGTTATCCCATTGTTCTTCTTAAATCGCCACATGCGTACCACCTCTTCTCGCCACTGATAAAGTGTTTTACCTAACGTTATTAATCGTTTAAAGGGACTTTCTTTCAATGCCCTGATCATTTTTAAAAACACTGGAATATATTTTTTACATCTCCTTGCTTGCATAGTTTTCTTCATCAATAATCGCCTCAGTTGCTGCTTAAATTGATAGATCGCATCAATAGCCGGATGTTGTTTCAGGTATTCATCACGTTTTTGCATGCGCTTTTCTGTTAGGTTTTCTGGATTAGTGCGTAACGCTGCCAAAAGCCCTCGTTTATTCTTCATCTTTGGATCAATTTCTTGATAGGTTTGCATGCACATATGATGCATCAAGCGAATCACATGAAATCTATCAGCAACAATTTTTGCCTGTGGAAAATATTTTTGAATAATATGTCGATAAGAACTGCTTAGATCTATACAAATGACTTTCACATTTTGTTTCCCTGGCAATTTGTCCAAGTATTTTCCTAGATCACTCGATGATCTACCTTTAACAACGTCAAATATTCTATTCTTCCTAAGATCACACAACGTTGTCGCGTAACCTTGCTTCTTGCTAAAAAAATGTTCGTCAATTCCTAATACTTGAGGACATGACTGATTACTTATCTCTTTGTGTGCAAGCAAATATTCTCGATGATACCAACGTTCTATTGTTGCTTTTCCAAGCTTAAGATCTCTTGATAAATCTTTTTGCGATATCCCTTGCGTATGGTGACGAAATACTTGGTAGTGGAGTCTCTCTGTTGACCGTTGATATTTCCCGATTCCGGGAAATTGCTGATTAAAATATCGATTACAATTTCGACAATGAAATTTATACGCCTTAAAACGTAATAATGTTTGTCTAGGGCCAATCGATTCATGCCTTACGTGCCGTAAGTAACTGGCTTTCTTGCGCAATTTCCTCCCGTTGCAGTACACACAGCGAGGCATTCTTCGATATTCAACATCTAAAATTAATGGGTTAGAACCACTGGTTTTTTTAATAGCAAATCCAGGTAAATTTAGGATATTATCCTTGCGGGGCATCTTTAATCTCCTTTCCCTCATCCAATCAATGAGTAAGGTAATCTAATTTTGATTAAAGTGCCCCCTTATGTGGGGAAGAGCC
>JANRLY010000014.1:0-7400 GCA_033762075.1 Gammaproteobacteria bacterium | reverse complement strand
ATGCAAAGTACTTAGGACAATATTTATCTGAGTACACATACCGATTTAATCGCAGACACGATCCAGATTCACTATTTTTTAGAGCGCTCGGAGCTTGCGTGAAAGCATCGCCTAAGACATCAGGCACGCTTTTCGGATAGTCATGCAATCGTTGTTCATCATCAAAATCGGGGGTCTCGTATAAAGCAGCTTGTTCTGCTTCAGATAGAATGGTTAGTCTTTCGTTGCTTGCGCGCATAAAGCCTTACATTTTAGTTGTGATATAACGACCGTTATTATAACGTCAGAATAATTAATTGAAATACATTGAAAGTAGATACTGTTTTGTATTATTTTAATTGCTAATTTAGGTTAACAATTAACGGGCCATGTTTATGGGGAAAATTGTAGCTTATTTACGCACTTCCACTGATAAGCAAGATTTAAGTCACCAAAAATTGGAACTCTTGGAATATGCTCGTAATAAATCGCTGCGGATTGATTCATTTATTGAAATTTCAATTTCTTCGCGCAAGACCAGCAAACAAAGACGTATCGATGAGTTATTACAAACACTTGATGATGCAGACACATTAATTGTAACCGAATTAAGCCGCTTGGGACGAAGCACAGCCGAGATCATCGCACTAGTCAATGCTATGATTAAACGAAACATTCGTGTGATCATCATCAAACAGAATTTGGATATCTCACGACATGATATGAATTCAAAAATCATTATCACGCTATTTTCACTGTTTGCTGAGCTTGAACGGGATATGATAAGTTTACGGACAAAAGAGGCGTTGCTTGCAAAAAAAGCACAAGGTATTAAACTTGGCAAACCCAAGGGAACACTGCAAAAAAGCAAATTTGATAAAGACATCGAAAAAATCAAAGAGTTGCTTGGGTATGGATTGTCCATTAGAAAAATGGCAAAAGTTTTGGGTTATACCAGTCATATTGCCCTGAATACTTATATTAATAAGCGGTCGTTACGACAAATTGATTCTGATTGAAAGCAGTTATGGCATTCTCTTAATTAATCTGTAACACCAAAAGAAACATCAAGGGGTATGTGTTGAGTCAATTTCATTTGCTGCACTATCAGGATCTGGATACTTCTGGTTTGGACCAAAAATTCAAGAAAGTCTGCTCCCATTTGTCTCAAGGCGATTTCAAGACTGCTGATGTAAAAAAACTATCCATCAATGGGTATTATAGAGCGAAGCTGGATGATACCAATCGATTATTATTCAAACCCATTAAATATAGTGATAAGACTCATCTGCTTTTATTGGAAGTTATTCGTAATCACAATTACGATAAATCTCGTTTTTTACGCGGTGCCGTTATTCAAGAGAGCCACATTCATTCATTAGCAGAAATAACTCCGCATAGTGAAGATAATTTAAGATTTTTGGGACCAAGTGAGGCAAAAGTGCATTGCCTTGATCGCTTTATTGTTTTTGATGAGATTCAAAATAATATTTTTCATTATGGTCTACCTCTTATTCTCATTGGATCAGCCGGAAGTGGTAAGACTTCACTGACTCTTGAAAAGATGAAAACAATACCGGGTGATTTACTGTATGTTACGCTTTCACCTTACCTTACTCACAATGCTCGCCAATTATATTATGCGAATAATTACCAGAACGAAGATCAATCCATTGACTTCTTATCATTTGAGGAGCTCATTGAAACCATCGCCATCCCTAAAGGAGAGGAGATCACTACCACCTCATTTTTAAATTGGTACCAACGGCAGAAAAAAAGCGGTGTATTGAGCGATGGTCGAAAATTATATGAAGAGTTCAGAGGGGTGCTTGCAGGAAGTGAACCAGATGCTCCATATATTTCCAAAGAAAAATATTTAAGTCTTGGTATTCGAAAATCGATTTATGCTGAAACAGAACGTGAGGAAGTCTATCGCTTATTTCAGTGCTATGTCTCCTTCCTTGATGAAGGACAATATTTTGATACAAATATTTTATCTTATTACTATAAAGAAAAAGCATCCCCCCGTTATGACGCAGTTATTATCGACGAAGTTCAAGATTTTACAAACAGCCAATTATCATTAGTCTTGGCCATGCTCAAAGCACCACATCAATTTTTTATGTGTGGCGATGCAAATCAGATTGTACACCCTAATTTTTTTTCATGGTCTGGATTAAAGCAGTTATTTTATACGAGTGAAGAACTTTCCACTAATGACATCACCCGAATTTTAACACGCAATTATCGTAATACCCTGGAGGTTACGGAACTAGCGAATCGTGTTTTAAAGGTTAAAAATGCCCGCTTTGGTTCCATTGATAAAGAAAGTCATTATCTCATCGAAAGTCAATCAACACACAAAGGCGATGTGGCTTGTATTAAATCAACACCAGAAAAAATTGGTGATATCAATAAAAAAATCAGCAAATCGATAACATTTGCAATCATCACGCTTACTGAAAAACAAAAAGAAGAAGCTCGAAAATTATTTGGTACACCTCTTGTATTTACGGTTCAAGAAGCTAAAGGGTTAGAGTATGAAAATGTCATTCTTTATCACTTTATTGATGGTGAACCCCGATTTTTAGACATCGCAAAGGGACTAACTCCAGATGTATTAGAGCAAGAGTTTAAGTATGGACGAGCAAAGGACAAATCTGATAAATCCATGGAGGTCTACAAATTCTATATTAATTCGCTCTATGTGGGGATAACGCGTGCCATTAAGAGCGTTTATTTGATAGAAAATAATCCAAATCATCCCTTGATTACTTTGCTCGATATTAATGAGATTAATCAGTCTATCGAAATGGATATTACTGAATCCTCCATTGAGGAATGGCAAAAAGAAGCAAGTCGCTTAGCGAGCCAAGGAAAGATTGAGCAAGCTCAAGCAATTAATGAAATTATTCTTAAACAAAAATCACCTCCATGGGCGATTATCGATAAAAAATCTTACCTTCAGTTGTTAGAAACTGTATTTACGGGACAAAAACAAGATAAAAAAGAGCAGTTGAATTTGTTTGAAGTCGCTATGCTGTACAGTGATCGATTAACTATTGAACGACTAAAAGAGCAAGGATTCAGGCCAGCTGTGAATGTAAAAAAGTCCTACCCCATCATGTATGAAAAACATTTTCAAAAATACACGATAAAAAATTCACAAGCGGTGCATAAAGAAATTCAGATGTATGGTATTGATCATCGAACAGCGATGAATTACACGCCGCTTATGGCTGCTATTCATGCAGGAAATGTAAATTTGATTCATGAAATTCTTGAAATGGGACCATCATTGGAAGTCAAAGATTCCCTTTTTAGAAATCCATTACAATTAGCTATTTACCAAACCATCTATTCACAAAAGAATTTATTGCCTATGTTCGCGTCAGTGTATAATCGTATTGCTACTGACAGTATTTCCCTGGATGTAGACGGACATCTTGTTAAAATTGATGCCAGTAGAGCTGAGTATTTATTATTTAATCTAATTTTAACGTGTTATGCCGAGTTGATATGTATTCAAATTAAAAAACATGAGGCTTTCTGGAATAAAGGATTCGAAGCGTCTCAATTATTTGAGCTGGTTCAAAAACTACCTTCTTCAATTTGGCCAGAATATCGAAAAAAACAGTCTTACTTAAGCTCATTACTCAGCCGAAATGAAATCAATAGTAAATATACCCCCAACAGAAAACTTTTTATGCGAATTGCTCGAGGTTATTATATAATTAATCCCGAGCTGAAAATAAAAACTTCATCTGGATGGGAATCAGTAAAGCCATATGCACTACCATTAAATTTGTCGAACTCGACGACTGGTTATGAAGATATGATGGCGTCATGGATAAATATGTCCAGGTAATTGATCAACGGATTTTTGTTATAAATTTGTTTAAAATTCCCTGCCTATCAGGTTGTCACATAATTTCTATTTCACCCGGGATTGTCGCATCTGATCTTTCATATACCTCATCATAAGTCATGCCTGGACCAATAACTCCCAGATGGCGGCATTTTACGGTTCGTGCCACAAGCCCACACTTTTATAATATTTAGATCGGAAATTTGCCAATAATTTCTTCATATTCCGTTTGAGCATCAGAAAGTGACAACTTTGAATAAATTTCAAGCGATTTTCGACTTTCGTGACCCGAATAAGGCTGTATTAATGCATCATCAATCCCTTGTTTCTTTAGCCAAGTAAATAAAAAATGTCTTAATTTATGCGGTGATATGGAATGCTCCATCCCAGCCTCACGAGAATAATTCTCAAGAATCTTTCTAATGGCTCGGTCTGTATAAGGCTTTTTCCAAGTAGATTCAAATAGATGAACCCCTCCTTTTTCGCGCATATTATGAACATGTATTGCTAAAACTTCTTTAAATCCTTCCGGAAACGGAACTATTCGGTCTTTTTTACCTTTCCCTTCAGTAATTCGTATTTGGCAGCGATCAAAGTCGATGTCACTGATTTTGATGTGGACTAACTCACTCACCCGAGCCCCCGTATAAAGCAATGTTTTAATCATCAAAACATGCTTCATGTTTCGTGATTTCCACACCGCCTGATAATACTTACAGATTTCTTCCTCTGTTGGTACGTAAGGTAGTTTTTTTTCATTATGTGTGACATTAACACTTAGCTCCGTTCTTAAATGCCTGAATAGTTGACGTAGGTAATCATAATCAGGGTTTTCTTGCCTCAAGAGCTTAGCTAACTGCTTCGCTTTCTGTCTCACGGGAGTTCGTTTTTGTTCGGTCATTTTGTATTTCCTTTTCAATCGCAATGACTAGCCGCTTGTAAAGATCGAGCGGGAATAACCCATATGGATTGATGTGTGCGTGAATTAATGGGGTTAAAGCGCGTTTATCTTCAGGTGTTAATCTCTTAGCCCAGGCAGGATCTGATAATAGTTCCTGGATAATGAGGGTATTGATGTACACCATGCAGACTTGTAATAGATGTAAGCAAGATACGGCCAGCGCTTGTTCTTTAGTCCGATTGGTAGAAATTTCACCCAATTTTCCATAAAAAATAAAGCCCATAATGCCGTTCAATCGTTCAACCACATTTTGTGATTCATTAATCTCCATGCGTAGGTCTTCAGAAGACAAATAACGGCATAAAAAAATAGTTTTTACTGCATTACCTATCTCAATAAGCGTTTTGTACACAGGATGATTGTAGTTTTCTTTACTGAATTTTTTAATGAGCACATCAGGGTCGACTGTACCTGTTTTGAGTGCCGATACGTGCTTGACATATTCATCATAATTTTCTTCAATCAATTGCCAGTTAATGGGTGATTTTAAAACCGGATCTAAATTAGGATAATTATTTTTTTGGGAGGCACTCGGATAATACAGTTTCTGGCGTTGGATCCCTTTAATACGTGGTAGCAAATCAAACCCAAGGCCGTAGCTGAACCCAAATCCAACGGTGCTTTGTCCATGGGTATCAGTATAAGCTTTGCTCATGTTCATTTTGGTGTCATGCCTTAAAACACCGGTAATCATGGCACCGACTTCTGATGACAAACATGTTTTTATCTGAGAATGAACGACCATGGATTTGGTATCAACATGCCAGTAAATCATGATCCCGCGCTCTTTATAACGGGGATGCCATTCATTCATCAGATTCTGATCCCAACTACTAACTAGTGTTGAATCACAGGCACACCCAGTGGTTGCTTCTCCCCAAATAGCAGGATCACGAATAGCGATTATCTCATTAACCACATCAATAATTGCGGCTTTAACTCCTTCTTCATTGATAAAGCGCCGCTTTACATAATTTAAATCGGAATGACTTGCATCTTCGTTAGCAGCGCTAATTCGTTTTAACCCTGTATTGCTGCCTAAAGCGTACAGGCAAAGAAGCAGTCTTTTTTGCAGGAGCTCTCCATCTAAAATTTCTCGATTGCCTACCGAGTGGAATTGCTTGGTAAAATTAACACGAAAATCAGCTTCCTTTAAAATATCGATTAAATTAATGGTTGACCAACGACGATTAATTTCTCGCTGTAACGTATCAAGAAACGGGGGTAACGATTGTGCCTTTAATGGCGTTACTTTGATGTGGCCGTCATTTTTATCCAAGATTTTAACTTTCTTGTTACGCAAAATGGTGTCATTGAGGTTTTGTAAGTTAAGGTGTAGCTCGCGTTTAAGCTTTTTAATAAAATCCGAGGCCTTTAGTGGTAATCCAAGCTGTAGGTATCGAGCTTCGCGAGACGTTTCCCAATCAGCGGGCAAATCATCATCGGGATTACGGTAACGATAGGCACCCTCAATCCAGATTAATTTACAACGCAGTTTTTCCCGTAAACTTTCAAGGACAGCGACTTCATAATGAAATCGGTTAATTTTGACGGGACTGGCCTGTTTTTCGGTACCATTTGTGGCGCCATCATCTGCCAGCGTGACAGTAACAGGAAAATCAGTCGTTTCAAAAACCATTGACTTCCATGATGCAGGAATAACATTGGCTGTAGGGACAAGTGCAGTATCAGGATAATAAGTATCAGTCGACTCCTGATTTTTTTTAATGAATGCAATCGCATCTAATAAATCACGTCCTTCAGGGCTATTTGTTTTGAAAGTGAATGCATTTAATAGTTGTAGAAGCACTTTGCGATGAGCATGTGAATACAGTGAATGCACTTTGAGGTTAACTTGATTCTGATACCACTTATTCCCCTTATTTTTCAGCTCTACTACTAATTTTTTTAAGGTCTCCTGATTCACTATAGGATAGATTTCATCCTCAATGATGCCTTTGGGGTTCTCAAGAGCCGCCTCTGCAATTAAGTATAAAATATCAAATTTACCGTTAACTTTTTTGACTTCAGAGATGATTTTTTTATTAACATGAACCTCTGCTGATGATTTCATGTTGTGAATTAATTTAATAAATAAATCGGCTACATCGTCAGTTAATAACTGTGAGCGCATGTAGACAAAGCAAGCCATAGAAGCCACTCGTGCATTATGGACAAACTCAAGAACGTTGCTGGGTGAAGCCGCCATGATTCTTTGGTAATATTTTTTGATTAATTTTCTTGGTGTGTTATCAAATAATAATGATGGAATAGGAATGCTGCGAATAAAGTTTAATTTCTTGATTTCAAAAGCAACGTGCTTTAGTTTGATGCCAGCAACATCTGCTTTTAAACGACGTAAGGTAATTTCATCATTTGGGATATTTTCTTTTTTTGAACCGTTTATTTTAGTATCATCACACAAAAGATCATTAACTAATTTTACTGATGTGGACGATAGCTGTTTTGTGATGTTTGCAAAAAACTGTTTTTCAAATCGGTGGATTGCAGAACGAATATAACGGTCCGTCTTTTCATGGGTAAATGGCTCTAATTTGTTCTCTTTAAAAAATTCATGAGCCTTTTCGCGGT
>JANRLY010000013.1:0-65671 GCA_033762075.1 Gammaproteobacteria bacterium | reverse complement strand
TAGTCTTTGTTCTTTTTCCAATTTTGTAAGGCATAGACTACCTCCTTCCATTCCTCCCAGCCACGACAAGAACGATTCCTGCCACTAAAGATAATCCACTGAGAATTGGAGGAATTTGAACAGTTTTATTTTGTTCTTGTGTGATTTGCACATTGCCAATTTCTGCGATTTTTTCTTGAGTCTTATAAGTATACCCTCGATAGCCTAGTGTGCAGAGACCAAAAAGGATCAAAATGATTCCAATAACAGTCATGATCGTTTTCATGTTTGTACACTCCCGGTACTAATTTTTATTATAAAGATTTAAGTAAGACACTTTCAAGAAGGCCTGACAAAAGTCACTGAAAAGACTATATATTTAAAATCGATTTGCAGTATAATTTTTATACCATGACAAATGAATCTTATATCCGTGCTTTTTTTGCCATTGAGGTGCCTACATCTGTTGCTCAGCAGATTGCCCTGCTTACACGAAAAATAAATACCATCCCAATACACTGGAATCCACTTGAAAGATTACATATTACATTGAGATTTTTTGAGCATGTTCATTTGACTGAATTGAGTCTACTCTGTGAAAAAATGAAGAATGCAATATCTGTAATTCATCCATTTTCTATTCAATTAAAATCAATATCACCTTTTCCAAGCAATCATTCTCATTTAATTGCACTTGAGCCGCTCCACGAATCACAAGCATTAACAGAAATTGTGACGATTATTCGTCAGAGTTGCAATATATTACAATTTCCTGATGATAAAAAACCTTTCCGTTGCCATATCACTTTAGGTAAGATTTTAAAAACGAACCAACAATTTGAAACAATACATACCGAGTCACTCAACCCCATTCACGTTGATCACATAACTCTCTTTCACAGTCATATACAAAATAACAAGCGAGTTTATACTATACTCGAAAGAATATTTCTTGATATTAATTAATTATTATTTTTTCCTTCACTGCTTTTGTTAAATATTCTGCGATTGAATCAAGTTTAACAATTTTTTCGGCTGCACCTAATGATTGAGCAACGCCCGGCATACCAAAAACAATGGCGCTTTCTTGATCTTGAATGATAGTGTGTCCTTTTTGATGTCGTAAAGCTAATAACCCCTGCGCACCATCATTACCCATGCCAGTTAACAAAACACCAATTGCATGACTACCGCACACTTCAGCAACGGATTCTAATAAAACTGTTGCGGAAGGACAAAAACCCGAAACAGGAGGACGTTTACTTAATTTAGCTCGTAATAAATGTGTGTTTTTTTCACGCTGAACTTCAAGATGATAATTATCCGGCGCAAAATAAACGGTATGGCCTAACAAGACTTCATTATCAACCGCATTTTTCACTTTTAATAACGTATTATCGTTTAACCATTTAGCAAAGCCTTCAATAAATCCAGGCGTCATATGCTGAACAATCACAATGGGCACTGGAAAATCTGCTGGTAAGTTAGATAAAATAATTTTTAATGCTTGTGGCCCACCGACTGAAGTTCCAATTGCAATAATTTCAAATTCTCTATGCTTATCACTATTTGTGATATTTAATACATGTGATTGATGTTTGATATGAAATCTTCTTTTTATAACTTTTATTTCTGCCATAGCTCTCAGTGTATCAATCATTCGCTTGTATTTTTGATTTAAATGTAAATGCGTAGGTTTTTCAATGACACTCAAAGCTCCAGCTTCTAATGCTTTAAATGCAATTTTTAAAGATTCATCAAAAATTGCGGAACTAATCACTACAATGGGTGTGGGGTGATGAGACATAATAGCGCGCGTTGCTTCAAACCCGTCCATAAGAGGCATTAAAATATCCATGGTAATTAAATCAGGTTTCAATAATTCAGTTTGTTTAAGAGCTTCTTGACCATTACGTGCATGACCTATAACTTTCATGTCGGGTTCGTGTTCAAAAATGGTTTTAAGTAAGTTGTATTCAGTTAGAGAATCATCAACAATCAATATTTTAATAGTCATAGGACTAAACCAGTTGTGAAACAATTTCTAATAATGCACTGGATTCAAATTCATTTTTAACAATATAAGCATTTGCCCCAGATTCAATGCCTCGCTTCTTTTCTGAATCACTCCCTAATGATGTTACAATAATAACAGGCAAGTCATTAAATTCATTGCTTTGTTTAATCCGTTCAGTAAGCGTAAACTCATCCATAATAGGCATAGAAACATCGGTAATCACAAGTGAGTATTTTTCTTTTTGCAAAAGATCCCAAGCCTCTTTTCCATTAACGGCTACAGTCACTTGATATCCTTTGCTTTCTAAAACGTTGCGCTCTAATGTTCTTGTTGTTATAGAGTCATCCACTACTAAAATACGCGGCATTAAGCGTGTTTCAACTTTTTGATCTTTTAATATTAACCGCGTCATTTTATCTGTATGGAGAGCATAGTTAATTAGGTCATTGACATTTAATACAAGTATGACTTGACCATTTCCAGATAACGTCCCACCTGAAACACAGGCAACATTGACTAACGGTGCCTGCATGGGTTTAATCACAATTTCACGTTCACCAATAATTTCATCTACTAACAAAGCAACTGTATTCCATCCTTTCTTTAATACAATAATGGGTAGTTTCATTTGATTAATAGATTCATTTTTTTTAAGATCTAAAATGTCTGCGAGTGCTCGTAAAGGAACCGGATGATTATTAAATAAAATAACTTGGCTCGCTTCAACCTCGATAATATCTTTAGGTTGCAACATTAATACACGCTCGACTGAGGTAACTGGTACAACATAGATTTCACCTGAGACATTAATGACTAAACCACGCTCACTCGCTAATGTCAGTGGAACACGAATAATAAAGCTTGTAGATTTTCCTAATTCAGTTTCAATGACAACATTACCATTCAAAGCATCAATATTAGACTTAACAATATCCAGTCCAACGCCTCGCCCAGATACATCTGTTATTGTCTGAGCAGTTGAAAACCCTGACTTAAATATAAGTGATAAAATCTCCATGCGATTCATGTTTTCTAATTCAGAGGGAAGTATCATTTTTTTGTTCACAGCAATTTTAGAAATCTTATCAATATTAATGCCTGCGCCATCATCAGTGACATTAAATACTATTTGATTACCTTCCTCACTGATATTAATAGTAATATGTCCTATTTCTGATTTTCCAGCAGCCTTACGCTCAGTAGAGCTTTCAATGCCATGATCTATCGCATTTCTTAATAAGTGAATCAATGGATCTTTTAATCCTTCTAAAACCATTTTATCCATTTTAACTTCATCACCAATAATTTCTAATTCAATATTTTTGTTCAATTCTTTTGAAAGATCCCGAATCAGGCGCGGGAACGAAGAAAGTAATGTTGTAATAGGAACAAGCCTTAGCATGCGTATTTCTTCTTGAAGTGAATTAGATAAGATGGATAATTCATTAACTCTGGGACGCATGTTTTTTTGCAGCTGTTGAATACTTTCATTAATATCAAGCAAAGAGTCCATACTCATATTAAATGTTTTATGAATGCTATCAGAAGAGTTTTTTCCATCTATAGAAATGTTGTTCAGAAAAGTTTTTTTCCATAAATCAACAAACTGCTTTGCCTTCGCGGAAAGCTTAGAAAGTGAGATATAGTAATCATCAATTGCAATTTTATTAACCTGCATTTCTTCCATTAGAGATGAAATCTGATCTAAGCTATTTAAGGAAACACGAATGGTTTCATGTTCTTTTTTGAATGGCTGGTTCGTTTTAGCCGGCGCCTGTTGAACAACCTGATTAACGATTTCAGTTTCATCCGAGTTGTCTAATTGCATCCGTGAAAGTAAGTCTTGAATATTAAATTCAAGTGGTTTTTTCTCAAGATAGGACTGCATCGAAAAACGCATAGCATCTACTGCTTCTAGGCAAATATCGATAATTTTAGGTGATACCTTAACTAATTCTTTTTGAATTCTAGAAAATATAGATTCAATTTGATGTGCAATATCGGCAACATCATTGACTCCGATTCCTCGCGCAGCACCTTTAATGTTATGTGCGGAACGAAATATTTTTTCAATAATCGGTTTTGATTCTTCAATCGGTTTGTCATTTTTTTCGATGAGCAATAATCCATCTACAATGATTTGCAAACTTTCATCCAGTTCCGTCTGGAAAGTTTCAAGTAATTTTTTCAATACCTCAGGACTCAATTCCATAGTAACATCATCCTAAATTTTGTAAGTATCAACATACTCCTTGAGGCTATTTGCAATATTCGCAATGTTATTGATCGCCTCAGTCGTTTGCTTAACATTCTCAACGAAAGCTGTTGTAACCTGATTAATTTCATTCATGCCCGCTGTAATTTGCTCAATTCCTACATTTTCTTGACGTATCGCTGCTTCAATTTGCTGAGTTGCAGTTGTTGTTTCATATATCACGTCACTCAAATTTCTAACTACATCACCTGTTTGCTCAACTAATCCAGTTCCTAAATCAACACCCTTAGTACCTTCTTCAGTCGCCATGACTGCTTTTTCAGTTGCTTGACGAATATCTTCCAGGATTTTTTGCACTTGAGAGGTCGATTGCTCAGATTGTTCAGCAAGGTTTTTAACTTCAGATGCAACAACGGCAAACCCTTTTCCAGCATCTCCAGCTTTTGCAGCTTCAATGGAAGCATTTAATGCGAGCATTTTTGATTGTTGTGCAAGAGAGTTGACAACCGCTGTAATTTCACCAACTTGTTGTGTTTGATTGCTGAGATCTAAAATAGTTTGTGCAATCGTTTGTACTTTTTCACGGACAGATTTCATTCCACCAATGCTTTCTTCAACAGCCGCTAATCCCTGTTGACCTTTTTCTCGCGTACGCTCGGCAACTTCTCCCAATGATTTTGCTTTTTCAATCGTTTGTAGCGAGCTTTTTTCGATTTCTTCAAGAGATGCAGTAATTTCGTTAATTGAAGAGGCTTGCTCTGTCGCCCCTGTATTTTGCACATCCACTGAATGCCTCACTTCTTCGAGAGCACTTACCATTCCATGGCATGCTTCAGTAATTTGCTTTGCTATACTCGAAAGATTTTCAGTCATATGATTTAAGTCATGGCCAAGCTGAGTCATTTGATTTCCAGACTCAACTTCAATACGTTGTGTTAGATCACCTGACGAGACCTTTGAACTATGACTGCTAAAAGCATTTGCTGTTTTAATTATTTTATCAAATAGTTCACGTGTTTTATTTTCATTATCCCGCAATTTGTCTTCATTTGTTTTAATTGATTTTTGCATATCACTCAATGCCGAGAGTAGCTGTCCTGTTTCATCATTCGTTCTAACAATAATATCAATATCACGTTTGCCTGATGCAATTTCTGTTGCGATATTAATGGCATTATTTAATGGTCGTAATATTTTTCTTGCGGTTAATAATGCAATGAGAATGGAAGAAATGGTACAAATTGCCAATAATGAATATATAATCATTCTGATATAACTGATGTCATACAAAATGAGCTGCGACCCGTTATGCACTATATTATATTGTTTATCAAAAAGCCCACCTGTGCGCACTCCAACATCATCGCTAGGACCGTCCAACAAATCAAGTATGCTATTGAGTTTTGGAAGAAGTTCATTTGTATAAATAGTCTTAGCTTGAGCTGAATTATCTGCATCGAGTGCATTTTGAACGCTTTTTAGAGATGCTGTATATTGACTAATGAGATTTTTGATTTTAATCCAAGCACTGAGATTATCCTCGTTATTCCAAGAGTTTGCTAAATGATCAATCGAAGATTGTAAATTATCTATGATAGCTATTGAGTTATTCAACGCTAATTTTGATTTTTGATTCTCAGAAATCAATTGATTTTGCACTAGTGCTTGCGAAATATAAAGGTTATTTGCAAGATCATATGTCGCATCATGCGTAGGAAAATCAATTTCAATGGTATGATGCGAAAATGATTCGATCGTATTAAGCTTATAAATCAGAAAAGTGACGGATAAACACAATATCATGATTACCATAAAAAAACCGAACAATAACTGTCCTCGAATGCCTAAAAGATTGCCCCCTTCAGCACTCGCTCTATTAGAGTTCATTCTTTTAACTTTTTGTGTCATTGTAACCATGTGAGCATCCCTCATTATAAATGGAGTTATTAAACTTTATAAACATCAATGTATTTTTTCAGGTTCTCAACCATCCCTGCCAAGCTACCAATCGCCTCAGTCGTTTGTTTCACACTTTCTACAAATGACGATGTCACTTGATTGATTTCATTCATCCCTGTTGTAATTTGCTCAATCCCTACATTTTCTTGTCGAATGGCCGCTTCTATTTGCTGTGTTGCAATTGTCGTTTCATGAATCACATCACTTAGATTTCTAACAATATCACCCGTTTGCTCCACTAATACAGTACCCTGATCAACGCCTTTTGTGCCTTCTTCAGTCGCCATAACAGCTTTTTCTGTTGCATGACGAATATCCTCAAGAATTTTTTGTACTTGAGAAGTAGATTGTTCGGATTGTTCAGCAAGATTTTTTACTTCGGAGGCAACGACTGCAAATCCTTTTCCTGCTTCTCCCGCCTTCGCTGCTTCAATGGATGCATTCAAGGCAAGCATCTTAGATTGCTGCGCAAGTGTATTTACCACACCCGTGATTTCACCAACTTGTTGCGTTTGATTACTGAGATCTAAAATAGTTTGTGCAATTGCTTGAACCTTTTCACGCACAGATTTCATGCCACCAATACTTTGTTCAACTGCTTCTAACCCTAACTGGCCCTTTTCTCGCGTGCGTTCAGCGACTTCACCTAGTGCCTTTGCCTTTTCGATAGTTTGCGTAGAGCTCTTGTCAATCTCTTCTAATGATGAAGTAATTTCGTTGATCGATGATGCTTGTTCTGTTGCCCCAGAAGATTGCACATCAACAGCATGCCTAACTTCTTCGAGAGATGTGGCCATGTTATGACATGCGTCAGTAATTTGCTTGCTCATAGACGCTAAATTTTCTGTCATAACATTAAGATCATTACCTAATTGACCCATTTCATCGAAGCTCGTAATCATAATGCGCTGCGTTAAATCACCTTTAGCAACCTTATTACTATGCAATCTGAACGTATTAACATAGTGTAAAATTCCGCGCACGGTATAAAGAGCAATGATCGGTGAAGATAATAGCGCTACAACTAATAAAATGTATTCTATAATACGTATAAGATCTAAATTACTGATGATTTCTTGAGACCCATTTGTCAGTAATTGAGTTTGGACATCAAACAGCCCTCCTACTCTCTGACCTGTTGCTGAAATAGGACCATCAATTTGATCAAGTATTTTATTTTGTAAAGGAATAGTTTCCGATACTAATAACTGCAAAGCTAAAGCAGTATCAGTTAGATTCATCACCTTGATTTCTGAAGCGTTATATTGATCAATTAAATCTTTAGTTCCCTTCCAAGTAGTCAGCTGTTGATCGCTTTTCCATTCCTTAGCATGTGTATCAATTTCTTGAATAAGCTGCGCTATATTATTGGATGCTCTTTTCAATTCATTTTTATAATGAGCATCTTTTGTAAGCAACCATGCATTAAGACTAGATTGTGATAAATATAGCTGAGATTGCAAATCATATGCTTTTTCAAAACTGGGCAAATCAGTATTCACGACATTTTTCGCTGAATTTTCAGCCGAAGAAACTTTATACAAAACAATAATAATAGCTGACAATAAAAATAATGTAATGATTGAAAACCCAATAAATAATCGCGCGCGAATACCAATCAGTGAGGCCGATTTGTTAGTCGGAGAAGATTCATTATTATATCGATTTGTATCAAATGAAGCGTTCATCGTAATCTCCTTTGTCGCAAGTACAAAAATATCACCCCTTATTAATCAGTAACTGCGGATCGTTCATAATCGATTCAATATTAATAATAGCCACTCTTCCTTGATGCAATCCTAAGATATATTCAAGTTTTGTAATCCCTTCAGATGGTAGTGTTGCATCAAGCGTTAATGGATCGTATGTTTCATTGCCTTCTATTTTGTCGACTAAAATTCCTAACGTCATTCCATGATGCTCTACAACGATAATGCAAGCTTGCTCGTCATACTCTGCGGGCTCAATGTGAAAAAATTGCTTTAAATCAAGCACAGCAATTAGCGCCCCGCGACGATTGATCACACCTGCAATGAATCTAGGTACTCGAGGAATTGTTGTTAGCAATGTTTTATTCATCACCTCTTTGGCATACTCATAAGGTATTCCATAGATTTCTGATTTTCCTAATCGGAAATTAATATAATTAACTTCATTTTTATTTTCGCTAGACGTTGTTATTTTTTTAGAGATCAAAATTGATCGCTTTTGTAATTCTTCAATATCTTTAGATGACGTCGGCATAAAACCCGAGGAAACCGAGTTTTTTTGGTTCTTTAACCGCTTCTTAGTTAATAATGTAGTCATAATTCATTTCCCTTGACCGTGTGAAGGTCTATTTCATGCTCAAGTATTTCTCTAAAACGACAGCAATTTATACCTTCCAGTTCGATATTAGGATCCTTTGCTTTAACAATAGAAAGTGCATTTTTCAAACATTTCAAGCCTGTATTGAGTTGATTATTATGAATTAGCAATAAACCTAATTGAAAATGACCTACGACGAATTGATGATCTAAGAAAAGTGTTTTACGCAACTCAGTCTCTGCTTCTTTGGCCTTGCCAAACTCGAGCAGCGACATTGCTAAAATAAATCGCACGTGTATATTAGTTGAATCACGCATCAGACTTTCTTGGCAAAATTGTATGGATTCATCCAGCCTTCCTAAATTTGCCAGAGCAGTTGCTTTAACGTAATCTCTAAATGGTGTATTGTTTTGTTTGCTATTTGGTCGAGACAGCTCATCCAGTACATCTTGCCAACGCGATTCATTCATTAGTCTATCAATTAATTCTCTATTATCAGAGGCTTTTTCTGCGTGAATAATAGGAGCCATTTTCTTTGCGCTGATATGTGGTATGTTTATTTTAACTTTTTGGTGTATGATTTCATTTTTTCTGACTTCATCAGGTATTTTTTTCATTGATCGCGTGAACATTAATCCTTGAGTATGATGAAATGTGAGATTTGTATCCTTTATATTGACAGGGTCAGAAGCACCTAATAATAGAAATCCATCTTCTACCAAGCTTGCGCTTAATTTCATCATAATGCTATTGACAGCTTGATTGTCAAAATAAATTAAGACATTACGACACAAGATAATATCTTGCGCATTTGTACCATTGATAATGGATGGATATGTATCATCATTTAAATTGAGATATTCAAAGTGCGCCATTTGTTTTATTAACGGAATAATATTATATTTATCATTTTTTTTATAAAAATAATTTTGTTTATAATACTCAGTGATTGAGCGCATCGACCACTCACCATATTGACCATCTATTGCTTTACGCAAAATAAGCGCATTAATATCTGTACCCATAAGAGAAAGATTCCATACATTAATGTCTGGCAACAGTTCGTGCAACATGATGGCGACAGTATAAATTTCTTCCCCAGATGAACATCCAGCACTCCAAACACGAAGAGATAAATTATTTTCTTTACGTTTGATTTTTATTAAATGTGGCAAGATGTAGTTTTTCAGTAGCTCCATTTGTTTTTTGTCACGAAAGAAGTACGTTTCACCTACAGTTATACCGGTAATAAGATGCTCAACTAATGGAGAACCTTCTGTTCCTTTTTCTAATTCTCTTAAGTAGGACTCAAGGTCTAAATTAAATTGAATGCAAGCATTCGAGATTGTTTTATATAATTCACGATACTGATGTTCGTGAATAACAATACCAAAATGCGATTGTATGAGCTCAACTAGACGAGGCAAATACACGTTTATATTTGCATTCAGTTTATTCATTGTTTTGTTAGCCGTCTGTGTATTCATGCCTCACCTTTTCAATTACTTTATAATCCAGAGCTAAATCTCTCTTTTTATCAATTAAATTAAAAGTCAGAATATTTTTCATATTGATCAAAAATAATAAATCGGTTTCCGTTGATACGATCCCTGACAATGGTGAATCAGGTTTATCGAATTCATTTCGCATTTGCACATCTTGAGTGTCAATATTGATTAACCCGTAAATATCATCAACAACAATTCCAATATTTTGTTCGGAGGAAGCGCACAATAAAATTGGTGTATTGAGCGAATATTGCTTCTTTCGAGCAAAACCTAATCGTGTTGCCAAATCAATCACTCCGATGCTATTTCCAGCATAATTCATTAAACCTACAAAATAGTCTGGACTTCCTGGAACAGATTCTAATGTGACAAGCAGTAAAGCTTTATTGACATACTGCAAATCAATGCAAACAGGAATGTCTAGAACACGGCAATGGAGCATGTTTAGTTTTTCATGTGGAGCAGCATTTATATCCATACAAATTACCTCTAATTTTTCTCATGCACTGCAGTCGAATGATGCTCTAAAAAAAGTGTCATTTCTTGTGTGCTTAAAGGTCTGCTCAAGTAATAGCCTTGACCTAACACACATCCATTCTTAATAAGAAACTCTAACTGCTCTTTAGTTTCTATCCCTTCTGCAATGACACCAAACCCCATATTTTTACCTAAGTTAATCACAGATTTGACAATCATGCTGTCATGCTTATCTTTATTAACATTACAAATAAATGACTTATCAATTTTAATATTTTTAATAGGGAGTTTTCTAAGATGTGAAAGTGATGAGTATCCTGTACCAAAATCATCTAATGAAATGCTCACACCAAAGTCATGTATGTTTCTGATAGCACGTTCAGTTAACTCAGAATAGCTAATAACTGCTGTTTCAGTTATTTCAAACTCAAGCATTTCGATTGGCATTCCCGTATGAGAAAAAGTATCATTCAACGTTTCGATAATACCTTCTCTAAGAAATTGATTTGCTGAAATATTGACTGACAGTTTGCATTTTTCAAAACCCATGCTATACCATTTTGATCCTTGCTCACACACAGTTCTTAAAACCCAATTGCCAATTGATGTAATGAGACCCATTTCTTCTGCAATCGGAATAAATACGCTTGGCGATATATTCCCCAACCGAGGGTGATGCCAAGTCAGCAATACTTCGGCACCTACTAACTCATTTCTAACTAAATGAAAAACGGGTTGATAGTTAAGAGAAAATTCATTTCTTTCTATAGCAAATTTTAATTCATCCTCAATATATGACTGCTCTTTACGTTTTTCGTATAATTCTTCAGTAAAATATTGGTAATTGTTACGACCTAACAGTTTTGCATGATACATAGCAATATCAGCGTTTTGAATAAAAGTATCGCGCGTCGTATCTTTAAAAGGATAAATCGCTATACCAATACTGCAAGAGGTATGTATGTCATTTCCCATTAAACGATATGGGCTAGAAAGTACCGAGATCATTTTTTTGACGACGGAATCTATAGTTTCATTATTTTTTACATCTTCAATTAAAACGGCAAATTCATCTCCTCCTAATCGCGCAATAATATCATGCCCTCTAACGCAGGATTTTATTCTGCTGGCCACTTCAACCAATAGCAAATCACCCGTATGATGCCCTAGGTGATCATTAACAGTTTTGAAATGATCAATATCAAAAAATAATAAGGCTAATTTTTTATACTGTTCATCAGCTGTATTTATTTTTTCCTCTAGCAGTTTGTTAAATTGAAATCTATTATAAACACCCGTCAATGCGTCAGTAGATGAAAGTACTCTCAGTTGCTTAGTTGTTGCATATAATTTTCCACGCATCTCTGCAATGCGTTCCATAGCTCTAATCTTTGCTGCTAAAATAATTTCACTGTAAGGCTTGGTAATATAATCATCGCCGCCAGCATTTATTCCTTGAGAAACATTTTCATCATCGACAGCACCACTTAAGAAAATAATGGGAATCCAATCTTCTACATAAATTTCACGAATTCGTTTCGCGCATTCAAATCCATTTACACCTTCCATGACGACGTCTAAAATTATAAGATCTGGATGTTCATCACGATATAAAAGAAGCGCCTCATCTCCATTTGAAGCGAGCACGACTTCATGCCCTAATTTTTTGAGAGATTCAGCGATTAACGCTAAATTAGTTTTTGAATCATCTGCAACTAATATCTTCATCCTCTCCTCCGCTCCATGGAGATCTGTATCTGAAGTTACATGAATAATAAATATATTCTACACGTCTTATCACTCTCCTTTAGGCTAATTAATTGTTTTATTTATGAATATAGTCAATGATGTGCCATAATTAAACAGTCATTTCTTGGATATGGCGTAGCCACTTCAAAATGTATTGAAGTGGCTTACACTGAGAACGAAGAGATATATATATACGGATTTAAGCTTGTTTAACTGGTGTCAAACGATCCTCTTCAACTATTTTTTCTTCTAGCTCAGCTGAAGTTTCATCTGGTACAGGCAATTTGAACAGAGCACCTTTTGTTTTCATCGCAATATCGATTAATTTAGGCCCGTTTGCAAAAAACATTTCACCTGCCTGTTGCGCTGAACTATCCCCGTTAAAGACCACAGCAGGCGTTGGCATGCGTGCTAAATTTTTTGAAATCTCACATTGCAGTTTCATTTCCTCAAGCCGTAAATAATTGGGATCTCTCAATAAAACAAGTTGTGCATCCGCGAGAGCTTTTTGTCCTTCGGCTCGCAAAATAGCTGCGTCTCTTTCAGCTTGCGCTTGATAAACCAAAGTATCTGAATCAATTTTACGTGCTGCAGCAGCAGATTCTGCTTTCTTCGTTGCGCTATACAATGCAGCATCTGCTTCTTTTTTTGATTTCAACAATGCAGCATTTGCCTCTGATTCTGTTTTAGCAATCAAAGCAGCAGCTTTTGCCTCCGTTTCAATTTTCAAATTGTCTGCATTATTTCGTTGTGAAATCTGCGCTTGCGCTGCATCTGCTTTCACCTTTGCTAAGGTTGTAGCATTTTGTGCGCGTTGCAAATCAAATTGTGCTTCAGCTTGACGTGTTTTAGCGGTGGCATCTGCTAAGTTTTTTTCAACGTCTTTATCTTGGAAACCGATATCACTAATGGCAAATTCAACAATCTCAATGCCCCATTTTTTAGTATCGTCAGTTAATTTTGTTTGTACTAATGTACATAATTTCCCACGATAATTATCGCCCTCAATGCTAGATCTATCGCCGAATAACGGTGAATCGCCTACTGGCATGCCACTATGCTCACCTTTTTCTTCGGGCTGAGTATGATGATGATCGGGTGAAATCATCGATAAATCTGTTAAGGAAATTTGATGACGTAAAATAGCATCAGTGCATTTTTCAATGGCATCATCTAATTTATCTTGTCCAATCCCAGTAATTAATTGCTCAGGGCTTTTCACACGATAAGTGACTTGACCTGTAACATGCATAGGCATGCGATCTTTTGTTGTCACTTTAATTTCATGCAAAGGTTTAATAATATCTTGCAATGAAATAGGTTTTTCTGAAATTTTTAATGTGGTTGACTTAAACGTATGTCGACCAGGTTCGAGGATATGCAATTTACCATCATCCCACACGGCGCGCTTTTCACCCGCATTAACAATGATATGTGTAATATTTCCAAATTGAATGACTGGTTGATTCGCGGGAAATGATTTTCCATAAATAAATTGCGGATCATCAAACTCATGCACACCTGGCGGAAGTTCAACAACCTTACCATGGTGCCAAGCATAACCGAGCTGTCCTTGATTTACTCGAACAATCGTACGCGTACCATGCTGAATCAAAGGTTCATTCACATTCTTAAATTCGATAAATTTAAACGTCGGCGAACTCACTTGATAAATTCCAGGATTTAAAATAATGGGCTTATTCGCATCCCACGCTAACCCTATTTGATTTGATTGAACTTGAATCACGTGTACTGTATTAAATTGAATATGCGGTTCATTCGCTGGCCAGGATTTCTCATACTTAAAAGCTTGAGAGTTTTTGATATGAATTCCAGGCAATAATAAAACGGGTTCATTATCTTGCATTGCACAGCCAATTTTACCTTTGGGAATGCGTATAATTGAAATATTACCAAACTCATAAAATTCTTGTGGTACTGGAGCTGGAGCATTAGCCACGGATTGAGTAGGAATAATATTTAAAGTACGCGAATCAAGTACGCCAGCAAAGGCAAAATTGGCATCATGATTTACGTGTGTACCTGGTAGTAAAATAATTGGATTACCATTCTTATGCGCCAAACCTAATTCATTTTGTTTTATGCGCACAATGGATAAAGGTTTCGATGCAATGTTTCTAACATTAACATCATGGACTGCTTTTTCTTCTAGATTGAATAATGCGGAATTGTAACCATGTCTTCCTGGTAGTAAGACAATCGGATTACCATTTTCAATAGCTATTCCTACAGTACCCGGCAAAATTCGTGCAATAGTAATATTATCTTCTTTAATATAATTTTCCCGTGCATTTCTGATATTACCCCAAGCGTGACGTAACCCCGATAGATAATGCAATCCCGCACCCATATGAATTTCAGGTATGCCTGCATTAGTTGAGAAATGAATTTCACCAGGCTTGATATTGTGTGTATTGATATATGGCATAATGCCAAGAGTCGCGAGTCCTGTCCCAAATGCATTCAAACCCACTTTTACATCACGGCCCAATCCACTTTCCCGCGCCCGTAAGTTAACAACATTTAATAATTGATCATCCGTATCTGCATTGGGTTGGCGAATCCAAGGTTGTGGATTATTAGCGGCCCACGCAATAAAATTTTCTTCAGCTGTGGGTGGCAACATCCAATCAGAAGCTTTCAAATGATCAAAAGACTGTGCGTCTGGTTTCAGATAAACAACTTCATCTGATTTAATTTCTGTTTCATGCAATGCTTGTATTGGCGTTTGCGTTTCAATCACTTGTTCAGTGGTCAGCGGTTTAAAGGAATCGGAAAGATACGAAGGTTTTTCAGGAATAAGCTCACATGGCACAGAAGGTTCATTGGTGGATTTGAAAGTTTCTACAGTTTCATTTTTTGTTTCTTCGTCAATTAATTGATTATTTCTAGACACAATCATTGTTCTCTCCTGATAAATTAAAACTTCCGTTATATTACGCAATGAATCATGACAGCAGCATGACAGAGAAATGACACTATTGTCATCCTGAGTTGAATACTCAGAATGACAATAAGTGATATTGACTCTACTTATTTACTTCCAAATAATTCTTTTGCACGTTTTCTTGTTTCTTCATCAGAAACATCTTCGATGTGCGTTGAAACATGCCACTTATGTCCATAAGGATCTTGTAAAGTTCCACTGCGATCACCGTAAAACATATTTTCGATTGGTTTTAATAATGTGCCGCCAGCAGCAATAGCCTTATCAACTGTGGCATCTACATTCTCAACATACAAATGAATGGTAATTGGAGAGCCGCCATACGCTTCTGGTGAACGCACATCCATTTCGGGGAATTCATCTGCCAACATTAATTTAGAATCGCCGATCATCAATTCTGCGTGACCGATTTTATTGGGTGAAGCATCCATTCGTAAAACTTCAACAGCATTGAATGCTTTTTTATAAAACTCTATCGCTTGGCTAGCATTATTCACTATCAAGTAAGGTGTAATGCTACGATAGCCTTCTGGTATTGGAGCAACAACATTTTTCATTTTGGTTTCCTACTTTCTCAGATTATTAAAAGGATGTGCCACATGGCTAATACTGCGGAGACCATTTTGTTCGAGTAACTGACGAAATGCAAGTATTCGCTTTGGAGCTAACTCATTGTTATCAATATTCTTTTTATTTTACAAACCTACAAAAATGGGTTGATATGCTATAATTTGAACAGTTCGACGAAGAATCAGGAGGTTGGCATGAATGACACACGAGAAAATAACAAACTTGTATTCGACCACCCGATTACAAAAAAAAATATTCCTGAATTAGACTATATCACTCTTCAAATTTTACTTGATGCAAAAGATTCCGAATGCAAGGATTTGAAAAAACGCTTAAGAGCCATCATGAGCGATCTATATGCCATAGAAAATTTAAATTTTATAGAAGCGTTATATGAGGCAAACTCATTGAGTAACAGAAAAAAAATAGCAGAAAAGCTAACACAAATTTACATTAATTATATCTATAATAACAAAATCAATCTTGGCGATGAGATGCGTAAAAATATTGAAAGCATCATATTCAACACAGATGAACAGTTTCAATTAACCGATTTTCAAATTGCGCTTGATGAAATATCTAGTCTGATTATAAATCCAGCCAGCATTCAAGAACACATGAAAAGAGCCATAAATGAATACTGTGCAGAAAAGGGAATTGAACTTTCCAAAAGCTCACATGGAGTAGGAATAGAACCTTCTAGAACTCATACCAAAAGCAAAGCGCACAGAAATACACTTCGAGCTCTAACAGAAGAGCAAGAAAGTAAAATAGATGAACTTGGTCATAGACAATTACAAAACCCAAAGCTCACATGGGAAAAGGTTTACAGCATTTATAAAGATCAATACAGACACACTGATGAATTCAAAAGAGATGAGGCTAACAGTGAAACACATAAAGCCCTGCGTAATTTAAAGGAATCGATCAAAGCTCTTTTTCACACTAATTTTTTCGGATTTTTCGGATTTTATGATAAAGCAAGCATTGTCCGTAAAATAATTGCAAATCCTGATAAGATGAAGGAAAAATATAGCGAAAAAATTCAAGCCTTTCAAAGTGCGTATGATGAAGTTAATAAAATATTTAGCAACCACGGACTCATGAGAAAACTCGAAGCAGAATATCCTTCTCAAAAATTTATTATAGATCTATTAAAACATTTTTCTGAAGATCTTGCATTAACTCTGGGTATCCCCTTAAAGGAAGCGCCCGAAGAAAAAGAAACGCCTGAAATGAAGAAATACTCGTCAGATATTGGTTGGTAAATTTTTATTTTCTTACATTAATACACAACCTGGGTCGCTCGCCAAAGAAGCAAGCAGTGCTGGGTCATTTTCCTCGAGCGCTGTTTGCGAGACAACTTTTTCTTTGATAGGCATTGGTTTAAACCAAGTCTTCAGTCCAGGCAACGTATTTAATATTTTAATATATCCCTGCCCTACTCTTTCTTGTAGATAACTTGGAATATCTAATTGACCATATGCTTTTGCCATGCCTTTGGGTTTTTCATTGAAATGGAGTTTTGCGTATTCAGTAGCATCTGTTAGATCTTTGAGAAAACGTTGAATAAAATCTTTTTCATTGGCATGCACAATGGTTAAACAAAAATGAAAGCCAGCAGGTTTTTGGTTTGATGTTTGTAGAATATTCACTGACCAATTGGATGCTTTTAATCGATCTGCAATCAATAAAGCGTTAATCCCTGGCGCACTTTGAATTGGAATCACGGATAACATCGGATTATACGGCACAACAATACCATCAATTTTTTTGATTTCTGCTATTAGAGTACGTTGTAAAGTCAAAATACGCTTAGTGTCTTCGATATATTTTATTTTACCTTTTAAACACATTACCGCCCATGCTAATGCAATATCTGCACCGCTGCGCGAACCATCAATACTCGGCGTCACATACATCCCACCAGTCCAATCTAAATGTGTATGAGTTGTTGTAACGCGCGCTTTATCGTTAAATAATAATAACGATGTGCCTTTTGGTGTTTGACCATATTTGTGCGTATCCATCGAAATACTAGTTACACCCGGCACAGAAAAATCACACGACGGAATATCAAATCCCGCTTCTTTCGCAAAGGCTGTGAGAAAGCCGCCTAAACAGCCATCGACATGTAAAGGAATATGTTTTTCGAGCGCAAGCTTCCCAAGTTCTTCGATGGGATCCATAATGCCAAGGGGAAATGACGGTGCAGATCCAACAAGCATACAAGTGCTTTCTGTAATAGCTTTTCTGGTGGCTACTATATCCGCCGCACCCGTGGCTGAACTGACTGGCACTTTAATTAATTTTGCTTTTAAGATTTTAGCGGCTTTATCAAAAGCGATGTGTGCAGTATCTGGCACGATAATTTCTGGATTTTTTATATCTCTCTCACGCGCCGCAAATACATAAGCTTTGCACGCTTCTAAAATACTTGTTGAGCCGCCATGCGTCACAATGCCTGCCCAACCGCTTTCACCGCGCATGAGCAATTGACCCATCGAAATTAATTCAGCTTCCATTAAATTAATCAATGGCCATTCAGTGTGCATGGGATTTGTAAGTGCAGTCTCACTCCAAATCTTCAGAAGGACTTTTAATAGACCCTCTTCATACTGCGTATATAGGGCACCTGATAATTGTCCCCGTGCGTAATGGTCATGTAAATGCTCAAAACGTTTTAGAATTTCATCATCACTAAATCCATTTTCAGGCAATGCTACAACGGGCTTCCATTGTGATCGAGCATCATCTGTGTCTGCTTGAATTTCAGATAAAATGCCATAAATCTCTTTATCAATTTTATTTTTAACGGTTGAACTATTTTGCTCGAGCAATTGAAACAAACGATTTTGAAAACTCTTTTTGATTTCTTTTGTATTCCAGTTTTGATAAATCTCATATGACTTTTGTAAGGTAAGTGTTGCTGCAATTGTGTAAGCAACTGTTGTCAGCGTAGAAGCATTTTCATCGAGGTATTGAATTATAGTTGTTGCGGTATTAAAAGCATTATGACAAATCACATCCATGATATCGTGCATTATTCATCCTTAAATGTGCCCGGGGCCGGAATCGAACCGGCACGAAGGTCACCCTTCGATGGATTTTAAGTCCCTTGCGTCTACCAATTCCGCCACCCGGGCATTTATCGAGAACTGGGTCTTACTCTAGGGCGTTCATTAGCCACGTCATCGCGAAGCTACGAAGTCCCGGACTTGATCCGGGATCAGCCATGGCGATCCAGTTTTAAATCTTAGATTGCCACGACCAAACGCTTCGCGGTCTCGCAATGACGACATGGTCGTGAACGCATATTGCCGCATCACTATCCGTTAACTTAATGAGTTAGCCAGACAGCTATTACAATGGAGGCTAGGGTCGGAATCGAACCGGCGTCCACGGCTTTGCAGGCCGCTGCATAACCACTCTGCCACCCAGCCATGGAGTATGTCTTTAAATCCTGGAGCGGGAAACGAGACTCGAACTCGCGACCCCAACCTTGGCAAGGTTGTGCTCTACCAACTGAGCTATTCCCGCAACATAACAATCTCAACAACAGGCGCACATTCTAGCTCACGACCCTGGTATGTCAAGAGAATATAGCAAATTTTTTTGTAATGAGTGCTTCAACTCTTTTAAGCCCTTCTCAGATGAAGCTGCATCCTACAATTGATTCGTGCGTCCAGCAGGAAACAGTCCGCGAAGGGCTTAACAGAATTGAAACAACAGATTTATTTATTCGTTTAAAGCAGGCCAAGCGGCTTTTAGATAGATGATCATCGACCAGATTGTGAGAAGTGCAGCGACATAAAGCAATAAATATCCCAGCAGAACGATAGGCGCGCGTGTCGCGGCATCGCAAAATAATAGAACCGTCAGAGCAACCATTTGGATGGCTGTTTTGACTTTACCTAGCCAAGAAACAGCAACGCTCGTGCGTTTACCGAGCTCTGCCATCCATTCGCGTAAGGCAGAAACGATAATTTCACGACTGACAATAATGGCAGCTGGAATCGTTAGAGCAGCAGCAGGAAATGTGTAAACGGAATGCGACACACTAATAAATTGAAATTGTGGCTCTCCCACAACTAAAATTAAAACGATGCAGACCATCACTTTGTCCGCAACAGGATCTAAAAATTCACCAAAACGTGTTGCAAGTTTTAAACTGCGCGCTAAATACCCATCTAGCCAATCTGTAATACAAGCCAACATAAAAATAAAAGCAGCAACGGGATGCCCCCACCAGGTGGGGAGATAATAAAGTACGATGATCACTGGAATCACAGCGAGTCTAAGTAACGTCAAAATATTCGGTAAATTTAAGAGTTTCATTTCACTCCATCGATCTATGCAATGTATCAAAAATTTTTTGTGCTAAACTTAAGCTGATACCTGGCACTTTTGCAATCTCCTCGAGACTAGCACGATTGACAGCTTGAATTCCACCGAAGTAACGTAAAATGTCGCGCCGACGCTTTGCACCAATTCCTGGAATTGATTCAAGGCTAGACGTTACACGTTTTTTATCGCGCCGCATTCTGTGGCCTGTGATGGCAAAACGATGAGCTTCGTCGCGAATTTGTTGAATAAAATGTAATGCTAATGAATCATGCGGTAAGTGCAAGGCAGGTTGGTTCACAAAATGTAAAGTTTCAAAACCTGGTTTACGAGTTCGACCTTTTGCAATCCCAATGAGCAAAACACCCTCGATCTGTAAATTTTTTAGAACTTTTTTTGCTGCATTTAATTGTGGAACTCCACCATCGATAAATAGAATGCGTGGTAAATGCTGTTGTTTCTGTAATTTTGGGTAACGTCTTTGCAAAACCTGCGTAATCGCAGCCGTATCATCGCCCGGTGTAATCTCGGTAATATTAAAACGACGATAATCACTTTTGCGCGGACCTTCTGGCCCAAAAACAACACACGATCCAACGGTCGCCTCACCCATCGTATGACTGATATCAACACATTCAATGGATTCATTCGGAGAATCGAACTCGAAAAGTTGCATAAGTGCATCATAACGTGTTTGTGTGGTTGCACGATCCAACAAACGTGTCGAGACAGCTTGGCGCGCATTAGCTTCTGCCATTTTTAACCATTGATGGCGCTCACCACGAACATGTGTTGTTAAAATCACTTTGCGCTGCGTTTTTTCACTCAAGGCCGTTTGTAACCAATCATGTTCTGGTAAATCTGCATCAAGTATGATTTCGCGTGGAATATCTTTCATCGTTTGTCTTCGATCAAAATAATATTGCTCAATAAATGAAGATAAAATTTCTTCACGCGACACGTTAGCAGGCAGCACGGGGAAAAAAGCGCGACTACCCGTCATGCGACCGTGACGAATCATGAGCAATTGGATACACGCCACACCCGCTGAAATCGTCATGCCTAACACATCGACATCACCCCGTTTTGCGTGAATCGTTTGCACCGCCTGCATTTCACGTAAGCGAGAAATTAAATCTCGCATATCAGCTGCTTTCTCAAAATTGCGTTTTGTAGAGAAGGTTTCCATTTGCTCTGTTAATTCTTGAATCACTTGTTGATCTTTGCCTTGCAAAAATAAAACCGCGTGATGCACTTGCTTTGCATATTCTTCTGGTGTCACATATTTAGTGCACGGTGCAGTACAACGCTGAATATCATATTGAATGCAAGGTCTCTTGCGCGCAGCAAAAAAACTATCCGTGCAATTTCGAATTTTGAATAATTTTTCAATGAGTGTAATCGTTTCCCGTACCGCGAGTGTATCTGAGTAAGGTCCAAAAAATTGTCCGCTTTGTTTTTTATTCCCACGATATAAAGTGATGCGTGGAAATGTGGATTGCGTCAACCAAATATAAGGATAACTTTTATCGTCGCGAAAAAGCACGTTATAATGCGGTCGATGTTGTTTGATGAGATTACACTCTAGCAGTAAGGCTTCATTTTCATCGCGCGTCACAGTAATTGTAATATCATCAAGATGCTTTAATAATGCAGTGGTTTTAATATCTTTTGCACTAGATGAAAAATAACTCGAGAGTCTTTTTTTGAGATCACGTGCTTTACCAACATAAATCACCTTCCCTGTTGCATCTAACATTTGGTAGACACCAGGATGATGTGTTAAATGAGCAAGAAACGAAGGAATGTCACGCATATAATTAATTAACTTCAGATAAAGTGCGCTCTCCGATTAAGCCCAATTTAATGGCTAATAAAGTTAATTCAACATCGCTATCTATTTCGAATTTTTTGAAAATGCGGTATCGATAACTATTAATTGTTTTGGGACTTAAGCAAAGTTTTTCAGAAATTTCAGTGACTTTTTGTCCTGAGGTGATCATCAACATAATTTGTAATTCACGTTCAGATAAAGTATCGAGTGGTGAAGTATCATCAGGGGCGTAGCGTTTAAGCGCTAATTGTTGAGCAATCCGTGTACTAATGTAACGTTGACCCACAGAGATAATACGAATAGCGCGAATCATTTCGTCGGGATCACAACCTTTAGTGATATATCCTGCTGCACCCGCTTGCAGAAAACGCGAAGGATATGGCTCATCGTTACAAACTGTGAGCGCAAGAATACGAAGATCTGGATTGTGGCGTAACATTTTGCGGGTTGCTTCGAGGCCACCAATGCCTGGCATTTGCACATCCATAAGCACAACATCTGGTAATAACTCGCGTGACAATTTAATAGCATCTTCGCCAGTGCTCGCCTCACCAACGACTTGTATGCTACTCACATCTTCTAAAAGCCTTCTGATCCCGATACGGACTAGTTCGTGATCATCCACTAATAAAACTTTTATCAACCCGGCAAGCTCCTACCTGGTGATTTTACCGACCTGGCGGAGAGAGAGGGATTCGAACCCCCGGAGCCCGCAAGGACTCAACGGTTTTCAAGACCGCCGCTTTCAACCACTCAGCCATCTCTCCAAACTTCATGTAGCTTTCGTAGCGGGAATATTACAGCTATTTTTCAGCTAGTACAACAATTCGTGTCTCATGTCATTCCAGGCTAATGACAAAACCAAATGGAATTACCAAATACAATCCAAACTGCTATACTGCTACTCTTTTCTCAAGAATGAGGTATTACCATGGACTTCAATCAACTGACTGCAAGTCGTACGGATTCACTCAGCCAAAGTAACGTTTCACTTTTACGCAACACCTATTTCTTATTAAGTCTCACTTTATTATTCAGTGCAGGCACTGCAATGTTTGGCATGGCACATCCTGTTGCAGGCATGGGTCAATTTGTGACATTCATTGTTGGACTTGTTTTATTATTTGCAACGACTGCAATGCGGAATAGTGGCTGGGGGATCGTTTTAGTTTTTGCATTTACTGGTTGTATGGGATATTCACTCGGGCCTTTTTTAAATTACATTATTCACGGTTACACAAATGGCGGCCAATTGATTTTAACTGCACTTGGCGGAACAGGCGCAATCTTTTTCGCGACATCAGCTTGGATACTTGTCACGAAAAAAGACATGAGTCATCTCGGCAAATTTTTAATGATTGGTTTAGTGGTGTGTATAGTTGCAACACTCGCGAATATTTTCTTTAAAATGCCCGCGATTCAACTCGCTATTTCATCGTTACTGGTTTTCATTTCAAGCTTGTTACTCATGTATGATACGAGTCGCATCATCCATAACGGCGAAACTAATTACATTATGGCGACCATCAGCCTTTATTTAGATATTTTAATTTTGTTCCAAAATTTACTGATATTGCTAAGCGCATTATCTGGAAATCGCAAAAGTTAATAATCAACTTTAATAACAGATGCGTTGCTTTGATTATCTTGAGATGATCCATTCGGCGCTTCTGTTTTTTCTTCATCAATATCAATTTTTCTCATCTGAAGGATTTCTAAACCTGTAAGACTGGGTTTTTTTTCGTCTGTCGGTATCGTAGTTTGAAAATGATTCAGAGAGCGACTCATTTGAACGGGCCGTCGTCTTTGCCTCAGTAGGTTTATCACGTATTGAGTGGATGGTAATGTTAATGGATCTTGTGCAAATTTAGTCATGAGCAAAATATTCTCAAAAAGTTATGTTCTGTAATTATACGGGGCGTTTCTTAGGGGCAGATTAAGACAAAAAATTAATTGTTATCAATGAGTTGCTGGTTATTCCAGAGGCAAAGGCCGTTTTTTGCCATTTCCTGTAACTTTTTAGCATGTAACTCAAGCTCCGAAGCATTAGCAGAAATCACCTTAAGTACACCATCTACCTGGATCTGAGGGGTTTTTAACGATGCAAGTTCGCGATTTTGTGGTTGATCAGTCGCTGTCACTACATCATCAAATAAACTCCCCTGTCCACCTGTCATCGCAAGATACACTTGCGCTAATAGATGTGCGTCAAGTAAAGCACCGTGTAATTCACGATGGCTATTATCAATGTGATATCGTTTACACAAAGCATCTAAGCTATTACGTTGCCCTGCGTGCAATTGACGTGCTAACACAAGGGTATCTATGATCTGACAATATTGTGTCAGTGGCTTCCAGCGTTGTTTTGCAAGCATTAATTCATAATTGATAAAAGCGGTATCGAAAGGTGCGTTATGAATAATCACAACAGCATCTTGGATGAAAGCCATAAAATCCGTTGCGATTTCAGCAAATGTGGGCTTATCTTTTAAAAAATCTTTGGTGATACCGTGAACAGCTAAAGCCCCTTCGTCAATATCTCTTTCTGGATTGAGATATTGATGATAACGTTGGCCTGTGATTTTGCGATTTAATATTTCAACACAGCCCACTTCAATGATCCGATGCCCTTCGGAAGTTTCTAAACCAGTCGTTTCCGTATCTAAAACAACATAGCGCACGTTATGTCCTCTTTCTTAGTCGATCGATTGCATCACGCGCTAATTGATCGACGCGTTCATTTTCTAAATGACCATTATGTGCTTTAACCCAATGCCATCGAATGTGATGACGAGTTGTTAATTCATCTAATGCTTGCCACAAATCCGCATTTTTTACCGGTTTTTTATCAGCTTTACGCCAATTTTTTTTCTTCCAGCCACTCATCCATTCGGTGATGCCTTTTTGTAAATATTGAGAATCCGTGTAAAGATCGACCTTACAAGGTTCACGTAAGACATTTAATGCACGAATCGCTGCGATTAATTCCATGCGATTGTTCGTTGTATCTGCCTCTGCGCCTGATCCAGTTTTTTCATGATCACCATAACGGATTAAATAACCCCAACCACCAGGTCCCGGATTTCCGCTGCAGGCACCATCTGTAAAAATATGCACGTGTTTTATGGTCATGTTAAAGAACCCGTCAAAATGCCAGGTTGAAAATTAGCCAATTTTTGTTTCCATTTTAATCGAATGGGTGTTAAAGGAATGACTTTGGCTTGCGCCATTAAGATATAGACACCACCGAGTGGTTTATAAAGCTTTGCGCCGACAGACTCAAGAAATTTTAATCGTTCAAAGGTTGTTTTACGTGAAAGCGGTGGCCGAAATAACATAGTATCTTCGCGTATGAGCGAAAATTCTGCTAATCGCAACCATTTTTTGATTCGTTCGCGCGGTAAAAAATGTGTGCTCCACGGCGCTGCACTAATTTTACGCGAAATCATTTTTCGCAATCCCCACAAACTATAGGGATTAAAACCCAACACGATAAGGTACCCTTCTGGCTTCACGATACGACTGGCTTCAAGAAATAATTGATGAGGATGAACAGTATATTCCAAGATGTGAGGCATGATCACTAAATCCATACTACCGGTCGCAATAGGTAATTCACTTAAATCTGTCTCTATTGCACTCACTGAAGCCTGTTTAATCGTTAACGGAGTAGTCAAAAGAGCCTGGCCTGCGTGACAAACTGACAATAAGTTCGATTGCGAAGGCGCTCCAATGAGTAAAGCATAACGGCCTCCAAAGGTGGCTAAATACTGCGAAAGTATAGATTGTTCGAGCGAGAGAAGATCCTTGCCGACAGCCTCTGTCAGCCAGAGATTCCATTGTTGCAATGCTCGATGCATTTTGCTCACAAGTGCATTTTTCCTTTGCTGAATTCGAATTCTGGCCGAGGACGTGACGCTGAGAACGCCGCGCGCAGCAGAGCGAGTACGGCAGGATAGTAAGGGCGTCGGATCCCCACAGGCCATCGATGAAATACTATACTCCGCAGACGAGATGGCTGCAAAGTGATTTCCTGGATGTGATAGAATCCCGCTCACACTTTGATTGAGTTATGCCACATGCGATCCTTGTTAGCATTACTGATTTTTATTTTGAGTCTGTTCTGGACAATGCTTTGCGTTGCCCAACCGACAGAAGGCATTCGCTCGTATCAAAAAAAACTTTCTCCCCTCTCAGCTGAACACAAACAAGTAATTGCGCAAGATATTGATCGTTATTATTCCGCGGGTGATCTCTGGGATATTTTGCAACGAGAGTTCGCCTTACCGCATTACGAAGATAATCCACTCGTACAACAAAAAATACATTGGTATTACCAACATCCACATTCTTTAGTAAACGCAATGAAACGCGCCACTCCATGGCTCTATTTTATTTTGCAACAAACGCACAAGCGCCACTTACCGGCTGAATTAGTTTTATTGCCGATTATTGAGAGCTCGTATAATCCCTTTGCTAAAAATTCCACTTCAGGTGCTGCAGGGCTTTGGCAAATGATGCCCGAGACGGCATCTGGATATGGTGTAAGGCAAAACTGGTGGTATGACGGACGTCAAGATGTTGTCACTTCGACTAAAGCCGCATTAAATCATTTATCTTGGCTGAAAACATTTTTTGATGGCAATTGGCTGCTGGCGATAGCTGCATATGATACTGGCGAAGGAAATGTATTAGCCGCTATTCGAAAAAATATTCGCGATGGTGAAGGTGCTGATTTTTGGACATTGCCATTAGCAAAAGAAACGCGTGATTATGTGCCAAGATTATTAGCACTTGCTACTATTATTCAACATCCAGAAGATTTCCCATTAGATTTCCCTGCTGTTCCAAATGCACCTTATCTAGCAGAAATTAACCCAGGGACACAAATTGACTTAAAACAAGCAGCAGCACTGGCAGGAATGAGTTTTAAAGAATTAAAACAATTTAATTCAGGTTATCAATCGACGGCGACTGCACCAACAGGTCCCTTTCGACTAGTATTACCCATCGAAAATGTTGCCACTTTTTCAGAAAATTTAGCTAAAATTTCGCATTATCCTCAGTTGCATTGGATGCGTTATGATGTGCAACAGGGTGATACATTAGAAAAAATTGCTGCGAGATTTTCTTTAACGCCTGAAATGATTCGTCAGCATAATCCTTCCATTGGTCATACCATAAAGCCTGGTACAAAAATTTTAGTCGCTTCAGTAGCACCGTCTATTTCAGAAACATTACGAAAAACAAGCCAGCCTGCACTTCAGCCACTAAATGACATCCACACAACACGTAAGCCTTATACGATGCAAGCTGGTGATACGCTTTACATGGTCAGGAAAAGTGATACCTTGAAAACAATCTCAGATCATTTTCATTTACAACCTCAAGCAATTTTAGCGCTTAATCATATTAAAAATAACGCACCGCAACCTGGACATATTTTGATTATTCCCACACATAGTAAAACTGTGCCAACAGATCAAGTAACACCTGGAAATACGGTATATGTTGTGAAACAACACGATACCATAGAAAATATTGCCAACCGATTTCATACAACTCCTGCGCTTATTCGTATTGCGAATTTAATGTCGGATAATCAACTTACTGAAGGTGATCAGTTGCTTATCCCCACTCATGTATAAAAGGTTCATCATTCATGCACAAAACACCTACACTGACATTAAAAAATTTTACCTACCAAGAGCTCTTCGAACCTCAAAGTTTGAAGCGGCTGGACGATCATTTTCTTGCGATTTTACCATCAGAATGGTACGAGCAATTATTAAAATATCGTGAAAACCAGCATGATTTTTCCTCTCTTGCGGTAAGTGAGTTATTAATTATACTTGCACGCTATTTAGAAAAATTTTTGATTGAATTATTTCAAATAGAAGATGCTGCAGCCTTGGCGCAAGCACAAACTTTAGCTCAAAATCCTGTTTCAGCTTTTAAACAATATTTTGTTTTACGCCGTGCAAAAAAATTATTGCAAAACATAGACGCACTACCCTCTTTTCAAATTTTAAATGAATGGCTCAATCAAATTTTATACACGTCTCCACTTCAAACGGATGATAGTGAATTAGCGATTGCGCTTTTCGCAAATCAATGCATACAAGAACCTGAACGATTTGCAGACGAAACAGAAAAGCTCACACAATGGTGCGCGCGCGCTTTGACTTCAGCAGAAGGCCAAGCATTGGTAAACGGTTGGGCAAGCTTTCATATTCCTGAGCGTATTGATCATCAACATTTAATCAAGCATGAGATACTGACAAAAAACGATTTGCCTTACATTGTTGCTCCAGAAGATCATTTGCGACAAAGAGATGGATTTACTTTAACAGATCCACGTATGGATGCACGTCACGCACAAGATGAAGTGAATTATTGTATTTATTGCCATGATCATGAGGGAGATTTTTGCTCAAAAGGATTTCCTGTTAAAAAAACTGATTTTTCATTAGGATTTCGCCAAAATCCACTCGATGTCACGCTTACAGGTTGCCCTTTAGAAGAAAAAATTTCTGAGATGCATTTGCTCAAACGCGATGGTCATACGATTGCAGCCCTCGCTATGATCATGGTTGATAATCCCATGTGTCCTGCAACAGGTCATCGTATTTGCAATGATTGTATGAAAGCTTGTATTTATCAAAAGCAAGAACCTGTGAATATACCGCAAGCAGAAACGCGCGCTTTAACGGACGTTTTACATTTGCCTTGGGGTGTTGAAATCTATGATTTGCTAACTCGCTGGAATCCACTACGTCAAAAACAATATCTCTTAAAACCGTACAATGGATTAAAAATCATGATTGCGGGTCAGGGTCCTGCGGGGTTTACGTTAGCACATCATATGTTGCTTGAAGGTTTTGCTGTGGTTGGATTTGATGGATTAAAAATAGAACCCTTACCAGAAAGCTTAATTCGCAATCCCATTTATTGTTACGATGATATCACTGAACCATTAAATAAACGTCAAGTCACAGGATTTGGCGGTGTTGCTGAATACGGAATTACAGTTCGTTGGGATAAAAACTTTTTAAAGCTTATTTATTTAAGTTTATTACGCAAGAAACATTATCAAGTATTTGGTGGCGCACGTTTTGGCGGCACTGTGACAGTCGATGATGCATTTGCGATGGGTTTTGATCATTTTGCCATTGCAGTGGGTGCTGGATTACCTAAAGCACTTTCTATTCCAAATAGTTTATTACCCGGCATGCGTCAAGCAAATGATTTTTTGATGGCGTTACAATTAGGTAATGCTTCTCATCCTGATAGCCTCACTAATTTACAAGTTCGTTTACCCGCTGTTGTGATTGGTGGTGGATTAACTGGCGTAGATACCGCCACTGAAGTGCAAGCATATTATATTTGCCAAGTCGAAAAAATATTACATCGCTATGAAAGTCTCACTCAAAAAATGGGTGCTGAAAAAATACTAGCTGAATTAGATATCGCATCGATTGATATTTTAAATGAATTTATCGCCCATGGAAAAAGAGTGCGCGAAGAACGCCAACGTGCAGCCCTACTCAAGCAACAACCTGATTTTATTTCTTTGATTCGCGAATGGGGCGGCGTCACTATCGTCTATCGACGCAGCATGCAAGACTCCCCTGCTTATATTAATAATCACGAAGAATTACAAAAAGCCTTAGAAGAAGGCATTTATTATTTAGAAGCTTTAGAGCCCGTTGAAGCAGAACGTGATACGCATGGCCATGCAGCTGCATTGCTATGCGAAAAGCGCATCAAAAATACTGAAGGTGATTGGAAAACAACAGATGAGCGTGTCCGCTTACCTGCGCGGAGTATTTTTGTTGCAACAGGCACCAAACCAAACATCGCATATGAATTTGAGCATCGCGGCACATTCGCGCGAGATGGATTTTCTTATCAACATTACGAAGATAAAGACAACCAATTAAGAGTTTCGAGTGGAATTCTGCACTGCAAAGCCACCGATTTTGGCCCATTCACCTCTTATCAAAAAAATGATAAGCGAGTGAGCCTTATCGGTGATACCCACCCGGTTTTTCATGGCAGTGTTGTGAAAGCCATTGCATCTGGGATGCGTGCATGGCCTAAAATCGTTGATACCTTAAAAAACAAAATCTCTGAAACAGCTGATCTCGATGAGTATCAGCAGTTTGCAGATCATATGCGTTATTTATTTTCTGCAGAAGTGAAATCTGTCAGTGAAGTAGCTCCAGGTATCACAGAACTTGTGATTCAAGCCCCCATTGCTGCACAAAAATTTCGTCCAGGACAATTTTTCAGATTGCAAAATTTTGAAACACAAGCAAGAACTATTCATCACACGCAACTACAAATCGAACCTTTAGCTTTAACAGCCTCGGATGTTAATCGTCAAGCAGGCACACTTAAATTTATGGTTTTAGAAAAAGGTGCTAGCACTAAACTTTGCAAACAATTAAAAATGGGTGAGCCTGTTTCTCTGATGGGTCCAACAGGCATTCATGCAAAAATTGCGGATAAACATGAAACAGTTTTAATTGTTGGAAATATATTAAGTCTTGCGATCACACAAAGTTACGCTTCTGCATTAAAGCAAGCGGGCAATAAAGTGATATACCTGGGATTGTTTAATGATCCAGCAGAATTATATTGCCAAAAGCACATCGAAGAAATCACTGATTTAGCGATTTGGGTAACACCCGATCGCCCTGCAATTCAGACAAACCGCCCACAAGATTACAGTGTAAATGGTGACCCCATTGAAGTCTTGCAAAAATATGCGCGGGGCGCATTAGATCCTTTAAAAACACAGCCCGAAATACCCTTAAGTGATATCGATCGCATTTATCTCATCGGTAATTCATGCTTGCTGAAACAATTTCAACATGCGCGCAAACATCATTTAAAAACAATGCTCACAAAAAATCCGCGCGTCCAAGCGTCTGTGTACAGCACGATGCAGTGCATGCTAAAAGGCGTGTGTGCACAGTGCTTACAATGGCAAATTGATCCTGAAACAGGCAAACGCACCAAAGCTGTCTTTGCATGCTCTTGGCCAGAGCAACCGCTCGAATTAGTTGACATCGACAATATTGATGAACGGCAAATGCAAAATCGGCTGCAAGAAAAATTAAGCGAATTATGGGTGACTCATTTGTAAGAAATAAAAGTGGGAGGCACTCGGTGAACTGCGAGAAGAACTCGTCGTTGCGAGGCCACCCTTCGACTACGCTCAGGGTAAACTCCGTATTTAGCCGTGATAATTCCTGGTTTTATTATGTTTAATCAACGAAGGGAAATTCGAGACTTTTTGATTAAATAAAACATTTTTAGATTGCGAAGGCGGCTTGCTTTGAAAGTGTTTTTTAACATAACAGGCTATAGGATGATATGATCGATCGTAAGGATTTTTGTTAGTCAAATCTGATAAGAAAGTATTGGCTCGCTTACTTCCAATAGTACAACAAATTTTTTTAGCTACTCTATCTGCATTTTCATTACCTAATTTATACAAAAAATTGATTGTATCAAAGAACAATGTATTCGTAACATGCATCTCATTTGCTGAGATCGTTTTTTCATACTCAATAAATTTTTTAAAAGCAGGCGCTAAATTTTCAATATTTCGTCCCTGCCCACTAATGATATCTAAGACTTCATGGGTATATCTCTCTCTATTCTGCAATAAGGTTATCTCTTCAAATAGCTCTAAGGTCACAAGGAAACTCCTCTATTAAAATCGTTTTGTCCAAACATGACAGTACGGCGTTTTGCCATTTTTTTCATAATATAATTGATGGTATGCTTCAGCTGGCCAAAAAGGTTGTGCTGGAAATATTTGCGTCGCCACTGAGACATTTTTATTTTGCAATTGCTGAATAAGTGATTGAACAATTTGCTTTTGCTGCTCGTCATACACAAAAACTGCGCTTTGATATTGCTCGCCGATATCAGGGCCTTGGCCATTCGCTTGTGTGAAATCATGAATTTCAAAAAAGTATTTCGTTATACTCTCAAAATCAATTTGGCGAGGATCGTATAAAACACGAATTGCTTCGAAATGACCGGTATCACCGCGGCAAACATCTTGATATGAAGGATTGTTAACATGGCCACCGGTATAACCCACCTCCGTGCCAACAACTCCTTTTAATTGTTTAAAAAGAGACTCGACACCCCAAAAACATCCAGCCGCAAAAATGGCTTCCTCTGTGTCTGCGACAGTTAAATCTGTCACAAAATCTAAACTACAAGAATTAACGCAATGTCTGAGATTTTCTTTCGTAAAACCTTCACCGCGAAAAACATGACCTAAATGCGCATTACAGCGTTTGCAGAGAATTTCAGTGCGTCGACCATCTGCGTCAGGAGATTCTTTCACATGATCTGTAATAGATGCAAAAAAGGATGGCCAGCCACATCCTGAAGCAAATTTTGAATCAGAGCGAAATAATGCTAAACCACATTGACGACACAACCAAGTCCCCTTTTCATGAGAGTCAGTATACTTTCCCATAAACGGTGCTTCAGTAGATTTATTGACAATAACTGCAAAAGCGTCTGGTATGAGACTTGCTGTTTTATACATGGGGCACTCTACAAAAATAAATCTGGGTATAATTGGGCATTGGGATCCATTGCGTATTCGGTAAAATCTGTTTTACCATGATTTTTTAAAACATCTTCATCGATAAAAAAATTGCCTGTGACTTTTTTGCTATCACTAGTCAAAATAACGTGTGCAGCATCCGCCATAATAGAAGGCTTACGGCTAGCGCGTAAAATAGGCGCAGGAAAATTAACAGCAATAGCAGCTGTAGCAATTGTTGTCTTCGGCCATAACGCATTGACTGCAACATGAGTAGAACGAAATTCTTCTGCCATACCGAGCACACACATACTCATGCCATACTTAGACATTGTATAAGCCAAGTAATCTTTAAACCATTTGGCTTGCATATTTAAGGGAGGTGATAAATTGAGAATATGAGGATTCGTTGATTTTTTTAACCACGGCAAACACGCTTGTGAACAGAGAAAAGTGCCGCGCACATTCACAGAAAACATTAAATCAAAACGTTTTGCAGGTGTATCTAAAGTGGGAGCCATAAAAATTGCACTGGCATTATTTACCAAAATATCGATACCGCCAAAATGATCCACTGATTTTTGAATGGCTTCTTGAATAGACTCTTCATCGCGTACATCTAACACTATCGGAAAAGCTTCGCCACCGGCTTGCTCAACTTCTTTAGCAACCGTATGGATCGTTCCTTCGAGTTTTGGATGCGGCATATTGGTTTTAGCTGCGATAATGATTTTTGCACCATCCTTAGCAGCACGAAGGGCAATTTCCCGACCAATGCCGCGACTTGAACCAGTAATAAGAATCACTTTATTTTTTAAAGTTTCTGACACGATAAAATCTCCTTTAGCTTTTTATCCACGATTGCCGGCCAGGCAATATTATTTCTTGCTGTTCAAGACAAGGATCGGATGAATGAACTGGTTTCGCAATAATACTTTGCAAAAACAACGTTGTTTCATGTAATGGGTCCGTTGTCTTCAATGTGATTCTGAGATACTGCGCAATGGTACCTGGATTTTGAATCAGAGAACATGGATTTTCACCAAGATTTTCAAAAATATAATCAAAATGGTATAAAAAATTTACTGCATGGCACACTGCTTTAGATTGCCACCAATCTAGTGTGTGCATTTTGAGCGCAGATAATGTTGTGATTGGCGTCAAACAAGTTGGCGCTTCTTGGAGCGCCTGATTTTCGATGAAATTTAATCTATCCTCTGCCGAGACTTCTATGCTGTGTCTTTGAAAATCATTATGACTCGCTCTTAAGTGCAAAATTGTATTTTGAATCGTATACCACCCTAACAAAGCTAATATTTGTAGAATAATAAGTAATGAAACCAGTATAAAACCCTTTGATTTATGCATTTTTCAACTCAACATCTAAAAATATGATCTTATAAAATGAGTGTGTTGCTAGATTAAATTTGACAGACAGTCGATCATGATCCTTATGCATTATTTGCATTTGATTGACATACTCTGCGACCTCATCTTTATCCCCATTAAGAGAGCGAACAAATAAAGTATCGACACCACGCTCAGTCTCACCCACAAAATAAGTGTCGCGCTCGAGGATATGTATTTCAGCATTGACATCATAAAGATAAGTCAGTGCTCGCATTGGTATAATTTTGAATTGTTGATGCAAGGCTTGGCTGACACTTTTAACTGTTATAATTTCAGTATGCGAACAATTGGTAATAAGCAATTGATCTTGAGGAAAAACTAAAAAAGTATTCGGTAGATAAAAAACACCATGGCCACGCATGCGACGAGCTAATAAAACACTTTCAACACTAGCATGCCAAAGTGTCAATGTATCAGAATGTATTTTACTTTCAGGATCAGGATGTGTATCAATCACGGGAAAAGGCCAATAATATTGGCCGCATCCTGTATATCCTGCTTGTTGAATACTGTTTCGTAACAAATCATACAATAAACGCGTGCGATTTTGTAAAGCGGAGAGCTCAGTGATATAAGCTAGGTTTTTTTGAGAAGCAAGATACATTTGAAATACAACAACCACAACACTCAATGCAATCAACAACGACACCATCAATTCAATGAGTGTACTGCCAACGGTATGTCTTCTCTGAGACAGCCTGAAATGTCGATGTGATTGTGTGTGCATGGCGCTGAATCATTTCCCCAAGCAATTGTCACTTGATAAGTAGCAGAATTTTTTACCACACTACCTCGCCCTTTTGGTAATACATTTTGATTTTGCATATTCCATTCTTGAATTATCGCCGCTAATTCACTCTCTGAATGCATAGCATGTAATTGTTCAGAGAGATTATTAAGTTGAAGCGTTGCGAGTGAAAAATACCAGGCGGATTGTGTATCGCGCAATGTGCGCAAATGGATAACATCTAAACCAAATAAGGCAATCGATAAGAGAAATAAGCTTACTAGAATTTCGAGGAAAGTGAAACCGGAATAATGATTCATTTCATTGTATCCGAATAAAAAAACATTCGCTTAGCACGTCATTGCGAGACCGCGAAGCGTTTGGTCGTGGCAATCCAAAAACTGGGTTGCTTCGTCAAAACGGCTCCGCCTTCCTCGCAATGACGGTAACCTTACCCATTCTTCTTCGCAAAATCCGTCATAAACTCAATTAATTTATCAACACCGGTTTCTGGCATAGCGTTATAAATACTTGCACGCACGCCACCAGCTAATCGATGGCCTTTTAAATTAGTCAAGCCTGCTTCTTGTGCAGTCTTGAGAAATTTATCAGTGAGATCGCCGTGAACTAAATTAAAAGGCACATTCGAACGAGAACGACAATCAGGATGAATCGCATTGATATAAAAATCATTATTGGAATCGATGTATTGATAGAGCTTTTCTGCTTTACGCACATTCATTTTTTCAAAAGCAGCGACACCACCATTTTTTTTCATCCACGAGAGCACAAGACCCGTGATGTACCATGCAAACGTAGGTGGCGTATTGTAAAAAGATTTATTCTCAGCTTGAATTTTGTATGTCCATAACGTAGGTGTATGTGGTAAAGGTTCGCGGATTAAGTCATCACGAATAATGACAACGGTAATCCCTGCTTGCCCTAAATTTTTCTGAGCGCCTGCATAAATAATGCCGAAACGACTCACATCAATGGAGCGTGATAAAATATAAGACGTCATATCAGCAACTAAGGGTACACCATTTGTTTCAGGAATATTGTGAAATTCGATACCTTCGATGGTTTCATTCGGTGTGTAATGTACCCAAGCAGCATTTGGATTTAATTTCCAACGAGCAGGCGGCACAATATGCAATTCATTTTTATGAATTTCAGTCGCACCCACAACATCAACATGAATATAGCGTTTTGCTTCGTCAATTGCTTTTTTAGACCAAATTCCTGTATCAAAATAATCTGCCGACTTTTTACCGTTCGATAAATTCATCGGCACCATACCAAATTGTGTTGAAGCACCGCCGGCAATAAATAATACTTGGTAATTTTTAGGAATAGCCATTAATTCGCGCAGATCATGTTCGGCTTGTTCTGCGACATGTTTAAAATCATCCCCACGATGCCCCAATTCCATGATCGACATGCCTGTGCCATGCCAATCTAGCATTTCACTTTGCGCCTGCACTAACACTTCTTCAGGCAACATGGCAGGCCCAGGACTGAAATTGAATACTTTACGCATATGAACCTCTAATCATTAAGTCTTCCTTCTTTGAAAAAGGGATTTATCACGCTGATCCTACCATCTTCTCAGGCTTAATCAATGATTTGAATTCAGCCTCAGAGAGGTAACCCAATTTGAGACACGCCTCAAGCAAAGTCGTACCTTCGTGCCAAGCTTTATGTGCGATTTCCGCGGACTTATCGTAACCAATTGTAGGCGCAAGTGCTGTCACTAACATCAATGAGCTGTCGAGCAATTCTTTGATGCGTTTTTCATCTGCCGCTAAACCTTTCACTAAAAAGGTATTAAACATTGTCATCGCATCTGATAATAAATTCACTGATTGTAAAAAATTATAAATGATGACAGGCTTGAAAACATTAAGCTCGAAATTCCCTTGTGAATCAGCAAAACTAATCACTGCATCATTACCCATAACTTGCGCACACACCATGGTCATAGCTTCACACTGAGTTGGATTGACTTTACCGGGCATTATCGAAGACCCTGGTTCGTTCGCAGGTAAAATGAGCTCGCCTAAACCTGAGCGCGGACCTGAGCCAGACCAGCGTATATCATTGGCAATTTTCATTAACGCACATGCCAACATTTTGACAGCGCCACTCGCAAAAACAAATGCATCATGTGCAGCTAACGCTGCAAATTTATTTGGTGCAGACACAAATGGCAAATCAGTTAACTCAGCAATTTTTTTTGCGACACGCACCGCAAATTCAGGATGAGAATTAATTCCCGTACCAACTGCTGTACCACCCAGCGCAATTTCATATAACCCACCCAATGAAAAATGAATCGCTTTCATCGCTGAGTCTAATTGCGCCACGTAACCAGAAAATTCTTGGCCCAATGTTAATGGCACAGCATCCTGCAAATGCGTCCTACCAATTTTAACAATGTGTGTAAACGCTTTTTGCTTTTCAAGTAACCCTTCTTTTAACTTTTGTACTGTTGGCAATAATTTTGTGAGTATACTTCTGACTGCCGAAATATGCATTGCTGTTGGGAATGTATCATTTGAAGATTGTGAGCGATTCACATCATCATTCGGATGAATGATATTTTTACTCCCACGCTCTCCTTTCGCTTTTTCAATGACACGATTCGCAATCACTTCATTAACATTCATATTTGTTTGCGTACCGCTACCAGTTTGCCAAACGCTCAGCGGAAATTGGTCATCAAATTTTCCTGCCACAATTTCATCACAAGCTGCTGCAATTGCCTGCATTTTTTCTTTCGATAATAAATCTAAATCATAATTCACCATTGCAGCAGCCTTTTTTAAGATGCCAAAAGCATGAATTACTTCGATAGGCATTTTATTATCGCCAATGGCAAAATGATGGAGTGAGCGCTGGGTTTGAGCGCCCCAGTACGCTTCCGCTGGCACTTCAATCTTGCCCATGCTATCAGACTCAATTCGCATTTTAGTTTCAACCATAATATTGTTCCTCAGTTGTTAAACTTTTCGTTACTATTTCATAAATATCTGGAGATGAAGCATTCGTCAATCGTGTTAAAGCTTCACGCATTAAAACTTGTCGCTTCAAATCGTATCGTTTCCAATCAGTGAGTGGCTTTAACATGCGCGCAGCAACTTGTGGATTGATGTGATCTAGCTGTGTAATAACATCCGCTAAAAATTGATACCCTGCACCACTCCCTTGATGAAATACAATTGGATTAGCACCAAACGTACCAATCAACGCATACACTTTATTCGGATTGCGTACATCAAATGCAGAATGCAAAAATAATTGTTTAATGCGATCTAAAGTATCTGGCAACTTAGAAGATGCTTGCAATGCCAGCCATTTATCGACAATCAATGCATGGTCATGCCAGCGATCATAAAAAGCTTTTAAAACTTCATCACGTAAATGTGGAACATTGATCAATGCTTTTAATGCAGCCATCGTATCTGTCATTTGGTGACCCAACGCAGTTTGAAATTGCTGTAACGCGATTTCATGAATACCAGATTCTTCTAGCAACATCAAATAACCCAAACTGAAATTTTTTAACGAACGATCAGCAATAATGTGCATATCAAATTGATTTTGCGAAGCTTTCGATTGCAATTCTTGATACGATGCTAATAAATCATCCCTGAGATGTGTCGCGATCGCTTTTAATAAGACCTCACGTGCAGAATGAATGCCGTCAACATCCACCACTTTCATTTGTTCAGCAAGATATCTCTCTGAGGGGATTGTTAACATTCGAGAGAGCAGCCATCGATCATGTTGCATCGTTTGAAAAGTACTGCGACACGCCTCTAAATAAATAGCAGGTACAATTGATATTGCGTTATTCATTAATTGAAAAACAATACGCGATGCATAACGAACGCCCGCCTCACGCCGATTAAAATAATCAGTATCGTGTTTGAATAATAGTGCCAGTGCCGCATCTGAATAATCATATTCAAGCTTGACTGGCGCTGAAAACTGTCGCAACAAAGAAGGCACGGGCTTACTTTGGATGTTTTCTAAAGTGATAGTTTTTTCTGGTTCACGTAATTCAACCAACTCATTAAACAACTCTCTACCATCATTTTCCAATAATCCCATTTGAATCGGGATATGAAAAGGATATTTAGTAGGCTGCTCCGGTGTTGGCGGGCAAGATTGCTTAAAGGTCAACGTGTAAGATTTTTTTTCTGCATCGTAATAGTCTTCTACTTGAACTCGCGGGGTGCCTGCTTGACTGTACCATAAGCGAAATTGCTGTAAATCTTTCCCAGAAGCATCTTCGTGAACGCGCACGAAATCCTCAATCGTAACAGCTTGACCATCGTGTCGCTCAAAATATAAATCCATCCCCGCTTGAAATGTTTCAGCACCCACTAATGTGCGCATCATGCGAATCACTTCTGAGCCTTTATTGTAAACGGTCGCGGTATAAAAATTATTAATCTCGATGTAAGATTCTGGTCGCACTGAATGAGCAAGCGGCCCATTATCTTCGCTAAATTGTATAGTGCGAAGATAATCCACTTCATCGATACGTGAAACTGTTTCAGATGTCGTATCCTCTGTGAAAGATTGTTCGCGAAAAATTGTCAGCCCTTCTTTCAAGCTCAATTGAAACCAATCACGGCACGTGATGCGATTGCCAGTCCAATTGTGAAAATATTCGTGCGCGATCACTGTTTCGACATGTAAAAAATCTTCGTCAGTGGCTGTTTCATGACTTGCTAAAATATATTTATCATTGAAAATATTTAAGCCTTTATTTTCCATAGCCCCCATGTTGAAATCACTAACAGCAACAATCATGTAAATATCGAGGTCATATTCACAACCGTAGATTTCCTCATCCCATTGCATCGCTTTTTTGACGGCACGCATAGCATGATGCGCTTGTTCAAGACATTCTTTCTCAACATAAATGCGTAATTGCACGCAACGACCACCACGTGTGACAAAATCATCTTGTAAGCAATCAAAATCGCCCGCTACTAATGCAAATAAATAGCTGGGTTTATTGTAGGGATCTTCCCAACGCACCCAATGCTTTCCTTCAGGCGTCTCTCCCGAGGCTACTAAATTTCCATTGGATAATAAAATAGGATATTGTGATTTATCGGCAATCATTGTCGTTGTATATTTTGCCATGACATCTGGGCGATCAGGAAAATAGGTGATGCGACGAAAACCTTCAGGTTCACATTGCGTACACAAATAATTTCTCGAGCGATATAAACCGCTTAATGCAGTATTTTCTTGTGGTCGAATTTTCACTTCGATGGAAACAACACACTGAGCTGGCACATTAAACAAAGTAAGTTGCTGCGGTGTCACAGCATATGTTTTAGAATCACATGGTTGTCCATCGAGAAACACAGAAGTTAATTCAAGATTTTCACCATTCAAAATCAAATCAGCTTGTTCAGTCTGACGCCGACAATGTAATTGAGATTTGACCGCGGTGTAGTCTTCATGAATATCAAATGTCAGTTCTATGTGATCAATCAAAAATGCAGGCGGTTGATAATCTTTACGATAAATCGTTTGTGGTGTAGCTGGGATACTCATTTTGCTTTGTTGCTCCGGCAATGGCTCGTTCGGCTCCGCCTCACTGCGCTTTACTTGCCTGACACAACAAAGCAAAATTATGGCGTCTCTTGAGGAAGAATGAATAATTACGTTAAACTTCGCTATCATAATCGCATCCAGAGGTATATCACAAGCATGAACAGCGACCCCACAGAAATTGCTAAATTTAGCCAAGCTGCAGCGCAATGGTGGGACCCAGAAGGCCCTTTCTCTACCCTGCATGTGATCAATCCTGTGCGCCTTGGATATTTGCAACAGCAAACTCAGATTGCCGGCAAACGCATTCTTGATGTAGGCTGTGGCGGAGGCATCCTCTCTGAATCCATGGCTGATTTAGGCGCCACCGTGACAGGGATTGATCTATCATCAGAAGCATTACAAGTCGCAAAACTGCATCAACACGGTAAAAAAAATATCGTGGATTATCAGCTGACCTCAGTAGAAGCTTTGGCCAATACTCAACCAAATACTTTTGAAATTGTGACCTGCCTGGAAATGCTTGAACATGTTCCTGACCCTCAATCGGTTATCCAATCTTGCGCAAAGCTGGCACAACCAGGAGCGGATTTATTTTTCTCTACACTGAATCGTAATGTTAAAGCCTATTTTGGCGCAATTATTGCTGCTGAATATTTGCTAAAATTATTGCCGCGCAATACGCATGATTTCAAAAAATTTATTCGCCCTTCAGAATTAGATCAGTGGATACGCCAAGCTGGATTAACACCTGTTAATATTATTGGATTACATTATAATCCGTTTACAAAATCAGCGACGCTCAATCAAGATGTCTCTATCAACTATATTGTGCATGTGAAAAAACCATGAAATCTATTCAAGCTATTTTATTTGATCTCGATGGCACGCTGCTTGATACAGCAGCAGATCTTGGCGCTGCACTCAATCAATTACTGCTTGAAGAAAAACTTCCTGTCCAATCATTTGAAAAAATTCGTCCCGCAGCAGGGATGGGAACAAGTGGATTATTAAAATTAGGTTTCGGAGTAAATGCTTCAAATTCAAATTACTCACGTTTGCGCAATCGATTTTTAGAATTATATGATCAACATTTAACTGAACAAACGCAATTATTTCCCGGCGTCCTCGAGATTTTGCAAATTCTTGATGAGCGAAAAATTCCATGGGGTATTGTAACAAACAAACCTGCTCGCTTTACGGATCCACTCATTCGATATTTGCAATTTGAATCACGCGCACATTGCGTGATTAGTGGAGATACACTTCCATTTCATAAACCGCATCCCGCACAAATTTTACATGCCTGCGAATTACTCACTTGCCCCCCGGAAAATTGTATTTATGTCGGCGACATGCAAACCGATGTCATCGCGAGTCGTCACGCGAATGCGCGCGCATTTACTGCATTGTATGGTTACATTTCCCCCGAAGAAAATCCACGCAACTGGAATGCAGATGTCTATCTCGAACAACCCAATGATTTATTGGAATGGATCGAGTAAGAAAATCTCAGTTGTCTTTTTAGATAGACACGAATATAGTAGCAGCGCTTTTTAACTCAAACTTTAAATCATAATGAACGGAGAACATTTAATTATGTTATTAAAAAAAATATTACTGACAGGACTCACTGTTGCATCACTCAGCCTACCTGCGCTCGCATTTGCTGATTTAACTACTTCAAATTGGACTGACGAAGATTCATCCGTCAAAATTACAAATGCGGCTGTCAATTTTTGCTCGGATACATTTGGAGCTTATACACCAAAGCGTCAAGGCGCTCAACCCGGCACATCCAGCTCAACAGAAGCGCAAATAAACGGACTCTGCATGAGAAAAACAGGTGTTTGTAAAGCAACGATGTATCCTACCAAAAATTGTCAGGGCGCACCTGTTGCAAACATGGCGTTGGATCGGGATACAGGCGTTGTGAGCGTCGAAGCCATACTAGATCCAAAATATAAAATTGAAGTCACCGGCACACATATTGATATTCGTTACGCCAGCTAGACATCTAAACACGTCATCCCGCTGATTGGAAATTAACCCCGGAATATTTAAATCCGGGGCGGGATCCAGTCATAACAGAATTATTTTTAAACAATATCCCACTTCATTTGTAACCCAAACACGTCAGCGCTTGAATGGATTGATCCATTCGTCCATGTTTGTTGTGCTCCGACAACTTGATGCACATTATTGATATGGGTATTCATTGCAAAAATATGCGTCCAGCCAAGATCAAAACCTAATGTTTTAGTTGTTTGATAATGCGTACCGAGTGCAACTGCGATTCGATCACTATCAGGTAATTGCAGATTGCGATCCGTATCATTGGAAGGAGATTCATCAAATCCAACACCTGTACGAAACATCCACTGCTCATTCATATGATAATTTGCACCCAGCGCAATATTCCATGTATTACGATAATTTTCTGGCACAGTCGCTGTAATCGATGAGCTCGGCACGTTACCTACATCAACACCTGAAACATTGTACAAAGTTAAACTTTTTAACACGCTCCATTGTGTATAGATCACCGTAGCCATGAGATCCCATGTGGTATTTAATTGATGGAACACACTCAGCGTAGTCGTTGCAGGCAAGGTCACTTTTGTTTTTAAATTATTACTATTTGGGATACTTAATAATTCAGCAAGCGGACCGATGAATTTACTTGTCCCTGTCATATTTTGTTTTACTTTGGATTGATAAGCTAAACCGATGCGCGTGTTTTCAACTTGGTAAAGTGCGCCCAAGTGGTAACCAAAGCCCCAGCTACTACCCTGGTTTTGACTGAGTGTTTGCAAATAAACTGCGCCAGGTTGCGAAACACCGCCAATCAAATTAAATTCTGCTTGCGCATATTCTGCATCGAAACCAGCACCGACTGACCAACGATCATTAATTTTAAAACCGAGCGAAGGTGTGAGATCAATTAATTTTAGTGATGTTTCGGTTGCAGCAAATTGTGCAAATGTGCCGCGACCATAATTTGTTTTCAAACCAAAAGGTGCTGCAACACTGAAACCAAAAACCCATTGGTCGCTAATTGGTGCCGCATAATGCAAGTCAGGCACTAAATTAAAGCCGCCCCCTTGTGCATAAGTATTTTGTGGGCCTGTTGCAATTGCAGGCGCTTGGACATTAACAGTACCGCGAAATCTAAAATCAGTGAGAATAGGTACCAAACCTACGACTAATTGCTGATTGGGGATACGTACCAAACCTGCAGGGTTATAAAAGCCAATGCTCGCATCATCTGCTTCTGCTGCACGACCTGCGTGATAATTCCCTACAGTTGCACCATCTTGCTCCCATAATTGAAATGCAGCGGCCATACTGACTGAATGTACGCCGAGCAAGCCAGCAGTGGATAATGCAAGAAGCGTTTTCTTCATATTAAATTTCATTTGAGCTCCTGAAACTAAAACGTACAGCAGCGAAGACTGTGCACTTCCTGTGCGAATCTTTAGATGAATTTTTAAGCAATCGCAGAACTATACACTCGAGAATTATTATTTCCGGAAAATTTATAAACCAGCTAGAATACCGGATTTGCAAAACAACTCAAGCGATTTCATTGGAGAAAAACAATTATGGCATTAACACCTTCAACCATGCTGCCGTTGGGCACAAAAGCACCAGACTTTTCATTGCCAGACACAATCAGCAATCAAAGCATTTCACTGAAAAAAAATCATTCAAATCTTGCAACTGTCATTATGTTTATTTGTAATCATTGCCCTTATGTGAAACATATTCAACATGAACTAGTTGAGGTTGCAAATCGTTATCAAAAAAAAGGCATACAATTTATCGCGATCAACTCAAATGATGTTGTGAATTATCCAGAAGACAGTCCTGCAAATATGAAAAAAATGGCAGAGCAATTAGGTTTTTCCTTTCCATATTTATTTGATGAAACTCAAACCGTTGCAAAGGCCTATCAAGCCGCTTGCACGCCGGATTTATATGTATTTGATCACGACTTAAAATGTGTTTATCGTGGACAATTTGATGATTCACGCCCAGGCAATAATAAACCTGTCACTGGAAAAGATTTATCCAACGCACTTGATGCCATCATTGCAGGTAAGCCTGTTAATGCTGAGCAATTACCATCAGTTGGATGTAATATTAAGTGGAAGTGATTGGGTGTGTAGTGGTTCAAACAACAGCCAAGGAAGTTTGCAACTATTTCAAACTATGCTCACCTTTAGCTTGGGCAAGGTGATGTTTTTCTTGCTCATATTTTTCAGCAATAAAGGTACTTCCAAGAATGTCTTTAAAGTCTTTTTCGGCTGTGGAAGGCGTTTTAAATATAGCTCCTGACACTTTGCCAAATCCCTTTTTATCCATAAGAATAGCAATAGGATTTTTAATTCCTAATTCCTCCCTTGCTCTCAATATAAATTTCTCCCAGAAAATATCTTTGGCACTTTGATCAATTGCAGAAATCGGAATACCTTGTTTCAAAAAATCTTCCGCTACTTTTTCCGCTAAAACAATAAGAGAAAGCTTTTGGGCGTCTGGTTTCATACCAGTTTTGGTGGCATATTCTTCTCGTTTTTCACCGAATTGATTTTTTAATTCAGTTAATTCAGCAATCTTTTCTGGGATATTGCTTTTTAAAATATCTTTCAATAGATCATATTGACTTTTTTCACCCTTCCGTTCTAAATCAATATTTACTTCATGGTGACTTGGTGTGTTTTCAATTTTTTTCAACTCTTCAATAGGTAATTCGTATAAAGATCTCTTAAGCAATGAAACGTCAGCATCCGACCCACCATTATCACGCATATAATTTTCAGCGAGCTTTTCTATAATAAGCATCTTGTCAAAAATTTCATGGGTACGTGGATTATCTAGCAAAACACATCGTTTTAATGCTACAGATAAATCATCCATTTGCGTAAGCGCAATCGATATCGATTTATGCAAAAATCCCCAGACGTTAAAAATGATATATTTGTCTTCCGTATCCAATAAATCTTCAGCTTTGGGTGAAGATGACCCTACCCATCTTCCAAGACAATCTGTAGATAATATATAAAAAGACAGTGTGTTAGCTATCAAGGATTGCTTCGTAACAATCGAATGACCTGGATTTTCTGGGTCTTCGTTATTGAAATCACAGGATCTGTCAAAATCAGATCTTCTCCATTGCTGCAAATTTAACGTACCATTCGGGTTAAAAAAAACATCATAATCAGAGTTTTTTTGAATAACTTGCCCTGCAGGATGCCCATCAACTGTTTTAATTTTATGTCCCTTATCAAAAAGGTCATCAAACGCTACCCCAGCAAAAATTTTATCGTTAGAAAGGATTTCCTTAAGCGCTATTTCAATAATGGGAATAATTTTTTCGGCACATGTATCAATGATTTTTTTGAGAGCCTCGTTTTTTTCTAACTCCGTCTTACTCCCTCGACTCAACGCTACCAATTCTAGCAAGAGAGCCTCATTCATAGACTCTAACTCTTTATCAGTAAATACAGCATGCACCAATTCATACATCCTGGCATGAAATTCAATGAGCTGTTGCTTCGCTAAGTCATCTAGCTCTATAGCCATAGCATGATACCTCAACACTTAAGAATTGATTCTATGATGAGTATAGACGAGGGCTCTCATTTTTTCCGAGGAATTGGTGTATCTTATTGATTAATAGATGGAATTTTTAGGCTTATTTTCAATTGTATTGCTTACAACTTCACACGTATGCGCAATGCGCGCCTGATGTTGCTCGTAAGAATCTTTAGTGAGCCACATACCCCAGGATATCAGTGCATGTCCGAGTTGTTCTTTTCCCCACGCATAAGTGGAGACTTCGCCATGTATATGCTGTTTAGGAAGTTTATTTTCAAGATAATTTGCAAATAAATGAATTGTTTTTTTATTGTCTGTTGTGTAATTCCATATTTCTTTTTCAACGTCTTCAGAAATTAAGCTTGCGTTAGAGACGCGAATAAAGGGAAGACAATCCAACATCGGTTCTTGATTAAAATCTAAAGCGACTGCGATACTATTCGCGTGACGTGTGCGCTCACCTAGCGGTCTTAAGTTCCATTTATCAATGAGATATTTGAGTAAACTGGTATGATCAAAAACAGTTTTTATTACACCTTTTTTGACCCAAGGTGAAATTAATAACGCTGGCACACGCACACCAAGTCGATCAAATGTATATTCTTCCGTATGGTGATCAGGTGGCACTGCCGCTGGCGGAGAAACATGATCATAAAATCCACCATGTTCATCATATGTCACCACTAATAAAGTGGATTCCCATAATACTGGATTAGAACGAATCGCATTGTAAACGTCAGCAATTAATTTTTGCGCTTTCATTGTGTTATGAGGCGGATGATCATCATTTTGGTCAACACCCAAATATTTTGGCTCAATGAAAACAAATTCAGGAAATTTTTCCGCAGTACCTCGACAATCTTCAAAAAACCTATCTATCTTATGATAGTTCATTAAATTTTTAAAATTCCGTTGATGTGTTAACGCTAATGAAATAGCAAAATCGTAATAATAGATTCGCCATGATTTGCTGGCTTCATCTAATCGATCAAAGATCGTATCTTGGTATTGGTAAAATAAATCAGGAATAAAATTAAGATCTGTAATACTGTCAGGCATAGTCACTCTACCAGAGGATGTGCCAGATAAAGCAAAAAAACGATTAGGCCATGTAGGACCCGGTATCGAAGCAAACCAATGATCACATATCGTGAATTGATCTGCTAAAGCATGCAACGCGGGTAAAAATCCCATTGGATAATAACCCATGACATTTGCACGATCCTCGTCAGAGCTATGAGGATAATTTGCTATAAAGTCTTTGAGAAATCCGCTGTTATCATTGTTGATCTGGTAAAGTACATTGGGAGTGTCATGAAAAGGATCTAATAGCATTTGCTTTTCAGTGACGACTGTTTGATAAACCGGATGGTTTTTTTCATCCAAATTAAAACGATGCGTTTGTAAAGTCACGCCATCTAACTCGGGATATTTTTGCTCAAAGCATCCGAGCATTTGATCGAATGAATGATTTTCTAACATGAGAAAAACAACATGCTGAATGGGGTCAGCATTTTTTTCTTCAAACGTAAAATCATCTATTCGATCGAACATAAAGATCCCTTTATTCATATTCGGTGCATTCTCAACAAAAACTCTTCATTGCCCGCCTGCGCCAATCCTGGACTTGATCCAGGATCAAGCGCAGCAATCTAGTTTTAATCATTGTTTACAATAACTGGATTGCAGCGTCGAAACGCTTCGCCTCATCGCAATGACGAGTCCTTGTCAAAAAGTTCACCGGATTTTTACATCTCTCCAGTAAAACGCTTTGTTCATTGCATTGTTTTCTCAAAATGACGAAGTGATGCACGCAGTGGCTCTAACGTCTGACTTTCTTGGTCCTCAATCTTTTTACTGTCTATATAACTTTTACCAAAATATCCACATCCAGTAAGTCCTGTCGCAGCTAAACCCGCGCCAACACCTGAGCGCGTTTTCGCAGGCGACGCGCCTGTCCTGAGAGCAAGGATCGCTCCACCCACCATTCCTGCAAAAGATGCAATTGCCAATAGAAGATTTTTTGTGCTCTCGCTTCGCAAAGTTGTTCTGTCAATTGCGTGATTGACTACTTCTGTCAATGCGAGTTTTTTGTCTGCTATGTATTTGCTGGATTCATCTTTATTTTCATCCAACTGCGCGACCTTGATCTGACAAGATATCTGTATAATCTCTTTTAAAAGAGATTTAAATTCATCTTGTCTTTCTTGAGGCATTTTTGCGATAACGTCAATCATTTTCAAAAAATCAGTATCGATTCCATTTTGTATTGCGTTCTTTAAATTGATCGCTTGATTACCTACATCTTTAACAGCTTCTTTAAGGCCTTTAAACGTGAATAAGTCGCTGGGTTCAGAAGATTGACTCTCAAACATACTTCCCAGATTCTCTGCTGTAAAAGATTGGACAGCAACGGCAATCTGATGGCTTGAGATCGCTTTTCTATTGAACTCTTCATTCAATGCGAGAATAAGATCCCTAGCAATATACGACGTAAACTCCGTGACAATCATGAGCGCAATATCATCTACCATTTTTATTTTCTCCATGAAATATATTTATATGAAGCACAGATGGTAATAGTTAAAATAATAAAGCACAATCAAAAATTATATATTTATTCTGAAAATATTTTCTTCTTTTTCTTCAGTATTATTTTCGAGAACTGAATATATTTTATTAAGAAAATCAGCCTGTGCAAAAAAAGGAGTTAAGAATTTGATTGTTTCATCCAATGTCATTTTATCAAAAGCAAGCCCTGGTAATTTGCGAGATTGAAATACAGATTGAATGGCATCCATTAAAAAACCATCCTTGAGTGAAAGTCTGTACAATATGTCTTGCCCACTTAACTTATGAGCAGGATCTTGTAATAGCGCCAAACACGCTAGATCTTCAGAGAAGTTTATGCCAATAAACTGCCTCCCTTTTTCATTTTTCATATCATAAGGCATCGTGAAATTTGTGATCACATTTTCTGTTGCATAAATAGGGCTCATGGCTAATATTGCTTTGATAAGGGCTATTTTTGCAGTATTGAGATCGCCAGGCCATCCAACAATAAGGCTCATTGTTTCTATGTGATGCTGCCACAGCAAAGCACCTATGTGATTTTTTGATGCAGCTTTTTTAAGGTAGGCATAGCCTGTCTTCATATTTATAGGCACTCCGCTGCCCATAAAACACATCAGACTTAATCGAAATAATGAGCCGGGATGCTCGCGCTTTGCCGCATTTCGATGATAGCTGAGCGCTTTTGTTAAATTGATTTTTTGATTGAATAACCCTTGTCGATATATTTCACCGAGCAAAAATGCTGCTTCAGGAAAATAAACAGCACACAACTTCAGTGTATCAACTGCTGACTGTATCTTTTTGTGATCCGAGTAGTGCTCAAGACTATTAAAAAAGTTATGAATGCCTCGCCCAATAGCTCTCTGGTTCAACACAGGATTCAAAATATAATAATGATTTTTCTTTTCTAAATGAAGCTCAAGACATGCTAATACATATAAGGCTTGCGGATCATTTTCATTTGCTTTTTCATTTAAAAGCCTTAAGGCATGTTTTTTTTCATCCCCCGAGCGATTGGCGTATTTATAAAATATTAAATAGTTATGCTCTAACAATGTTGGCATATATATATTCAGCATGTATGAAATTCCTAAATGATTACTGACAACCCACTATAAATATTCTTCTGAATGGCAATAAAATTTTATTATTTGTTTGTAAAGGATATTCCTTTGCAATCGCTTTAACATATGCGTCAGAAAACTTATGCTGATTCTCCATATCCATTGCTGATAAAACAGGTCGCAAGCCTGTACCTTTGACCCATTCAAAAATACCTTGGTAATCTGACATTTCTTGATAATAGGTTGTTTCCCAAAGCTGTAGAGTCTTTGCTCCAGATTGTGTAAGCAAATCATAATACCAAGGAAGTTTATATAAGGGCTCTGTTAATATTCCATATCGTAAGTTTTTTAAAAAAAGTTGCCAGGCTGGATGACTTTCCAAAATTCGAATAGTGACCTGATGTGATGGAGAATGGAAGTTATTCGGCATTTGAATGGCAAATACACCACCGGGATTAATTAATTTAAAAAGTTTTGGAATCAAAGTCTCATGTTGATCTAGCCACTGCAAAGACGCATTTGCAAAGAGACAATCTATTTTTTCTTTTACTGAGAAATGTGCAATATCACCTTTTACAAAATCAATATTAGGATAGCAAGCCTTTGCTTCCTCTAACATATCCATTGATGAATCAAGCCCAACCACTTGAGCGTCTGGCCAGCGTTCTTTTAATAAAATGGTGCTATTACCAGGCCCACAGCCGAGATCATAAACTGTTTTAGGATGAAAAGAGTCTGGAATTGCAGATAATAAATCTCGCGCAGGTCGAGTTCTTAAATCGAGAAATTGTTTATAGGTTTGAGCATGCCAGGAATCCGTCATTATTTTTCTCTCTATACCACTGGGCGACCGCCGGTCGCCCCTACAAAAATCACATGACAGAACATGCGAATGATCAGTTGTTGCCCCAGAAAACTCACATGACAGAATATGTACGTAGGGGCGACCGGTGGTCGCCCATAACCAATATCATTAGATAACCGGGTTGCCCCTACAAAAAAATCGCACAACCGAATGTATACGAATCAATTACACAGCGTTTTGCGTTTCCCAATTGTGTAGAGCTTCTGGTTTACCGCCGCGTTTTTCTTGTTGAGAAACAAATTGCTGAAATAATTCACTGATGCCTTTTGATTTTGCATAATGTATGGGACCGCCCCGGAATGGTGCAAATCCTGTTCCCATAATCATCCCTGCATCGAGTAAATCACTATCAGCAACAACGCCCTCACGCAAACAAGCAAAAGCTTCGTCCAACATGCGCAGCACTAAGCGATCTGAAATTTCAGTAGAGGATTTTTCATTGTAAGAAGGCTCCGCTGTTTTAACACGTTTGCCTTTTTTATATTGATAAAATCCTGCATCTGATTTGCGCCCTAATTTACCCAGCTCAACTAACTCTTTTAGTTTAGGTGGAATAGGTGTATTGAAATATTTACCTAAGTAACCTGCAACTGAAAGGCACACATCTAATCCGACCGTATCAGCTAATGCAATGGGTCCCATCGGCATACCGAAATCAGTCATCGCTTTATCGATAGCTGTAGCTGGGATCCCTTCGTCTAACATAGCCACTGCTTCTAAAAGATATGGCATGAGAATACGATTGACTAAAAAGCCTGGACTACTTTTCACAGGCAATGGTAAACGATCAATCGAGCGCACAAAGCTAGTAGCTTTGTCTGCAATTGCTAATTTTGTTCGATCACTTTTCACAATTTCAACTAATTGCATTTTTGAAACCGGATTGAAAAAGTGAATTCCAACTAAACGTTCAGGTGCATTCAATACTGAATTAATATCATCTAATGGAATGCTTGACGTATTAGTTGCCAAAATCGCATCCGGCTTTGCCGTTTTTTCAAGCATACGGAATAGATCTTGTTTTGCGGTGAGATTTTCATAAATAGCTTCGATGATCACATCAGCATGTTTAACACCGTTGCCATTCACATCTGGAATTAAACGATCCATAGCTTTTTGAATGAGATACGGTTCTTTTAATTTTTCACGATATAATTGTGCAGCTCGCTTAATGGCTGGTGCAATATATTCTGGAGCACGATCTTGCAATGTCACCTTCATGCCTTGCAAAGCACACCAAGCCGCAATATCCCCACCCATTGTACCTGCACCAATCACGTGCACATGTTGCGCTTTAAATTGAACATCTTTGGCTTGATTCTTCAGACGTTCTTGCAAATAAAATACTCGTACTAAATTTTGACTGGTATCACTGAAAAATAATCTGCCACAACTTTTTGCTTCACGCTCCATCGCAGCATCGTGTGAAACACCAACACGTTCCCAATTGTCAATGACTAAAAACGGCGCAGGATAATGTTCTGGATTAATTTTTTCGCGTAATTTTTTACGCAACAAACTGGCTAATACCGCGCGCGCAGGTTGTTTGTTCATGAGATTTTGCATAGTAGTTGCTTGATGACGCGGAGGCTTATTCATCACATAATATTTTGCTGCACGCACTAAATGACGACGCGGCACAGCGACATCGACAAAACCTAGTTTAGCAGCCACCTTACCAATGACAGTGCGGCCACTCAAAACTAATTCAAGGCCTTGCATAGGACCAATCAATTTTGGCATGCGCACACTCCCGCCCCACCCTGGGTGAATGCCTAATTTGACTTCTGGTAATCCAATGCGTGTTTTTGCGCTCTCTTCTGCAACACGATAATGACAACCTAAAGCGATTTCTAAACCGCCGCCTAAACAAAATCCATCAATCATGGCGACTGAAGGAATCTTTAAATTTTCAAGGCGATCGATAATATGTTGGCCGCGTTTCAATAATGCAACAGCATCATTGATATCGTGAAAGTTACCAAATTGAGAAATATCTGCACCTGCAATAAAGCCCGATTTTTTCGCGGATGCTAAAATAATCCCGCTATATTGAGGATTATTGCCAACATGATCAATGATTGTGGATAATTCTTCCATCACTTCACGGTTAATCGTATTGACTGATGCACCTTGTTTGTCGAAATATAACCAGAGAATTTGATCGTTATCCGTTTCTAAACGCCAATTTTTATAAGTCTGCATCATGCTGTCACCTCAGTTACATTTTCAATCAACGCTGCACCGCCTTGTCCGCCGCCAATACAAATCGATGCGACACCCTTTTTTGCATTTTCACGTCGTAAAATTTGCGCCAATTGCAACACAATACGCGCACCGCTTGCACCCACAGGATGACCCAATGCAATAGCGCCACCATCAACATTGAGACGATCGGGATTCACTTTGCCGAATGCACGATCCATCCCTAAAAATTCACGACAATAGTCTTCGCTTTCCCAGGCGGCTAAACATCCTAACACTTGCGCAGCAAATGCTTCATTAATTTCCCAGTAATCAATATTGTTTGCACTTAAATTTTGTTGACGTAATAATTTTTCAGAAGCATACACAGGACCTAATCCCATTTCTGCAGGATCTAAGCCAGCCCATTCGACGTCAATCAATTTTGCTAAGACCGGTAATTGATATTTTTTAACGGCAGAAGCGCTTGCCAACAATAACATTGCCGAGCCATCTGTGACTTGTGAACTATTCCCTGCTGTTACACTACCAAATTTTTTGTCGAAGAAAGGTTTTAATGTTGCTAATTTTTCAAGTGTGGAATCACGACGAATACCATCATCTGAAATTGAGTATTCACCCGCAGCACTAAAAACGGGAATCATTTTTGTAAAATGTTTTTCATCGGTTGCAGCGGCTGAACGCTGATGACTGGATAATGCAAATTGATCCATTTGTTCGCGTGAAATGTTAAAACGATGCGCGACAATTTCCGCGGTTTGCCCCATATTTAAGTTAACAGTGTGATCCGTTAAACCTTTTAGTAAAGCAACCACAGGTGATAAAAAGGCTGGGCGAAAACGTGCGAACTGTGAGAGTTTTGCATTAATATTTTTTGCGCCCGCAAGCCCTGCAAACCAATTCACCATTTTATCGTTAAACATTAAGGGTGCATGGCTCATCGCTTCTGTTCCACCAGCGAGAACGAGATGACTACGACCGCTCGAAATATTGCGAAATGCACTATCTAATGCTTGCATGCCAGATGCGCAATTACGTTGCACCGTAAATGCAGGGACTGATTTACCGCAACCAATGCGCAATGCAACAACACGTGCAATATTGGCTTCTTCAGGCCCTGGCATCATACAGCCCAGTATTACTTCATCAATCTCTGTCGGTGAAAAAGTATAACGGTTTAGCAGCTCACGACTTGCTGCGACAGCAAGATCTGAAGCTGAAAAAGCACCTGGTTTGCCACGCGCTTTTAAAAAAGGCGTGCGGGCACCATCGACAATGTATACATCATTTTTTATATCACTGCTTCTTTCCATTCTGAGATTCCCTTGGTTAAGATACGATCGAGATTAAATGAAAATTCATCCACGCTAATAATTTTTTGATACAGCACATTAAAACTTTGCAATGTTGCAATTTCATCTTGCGATAAAATATTGTGTTGAGCAGCATACTTCAATTGCTCTACTAAAGGTAATCCCGCCTGAATTTGATCTTGTCGTATTGCTTTTTGAAGTTTCTTGAGTAAAGGCTCAATATTTTTGACTTCAGTTAAAGCTTGATCTAAGCGATGCAATGGATCATCCGCTGAGGGAGATGTATAGACAAGATGCGTCATGCGTTTACGAAATTCAGAAGGTTCTGTCATCGAAAGCGCGACTTTTTGATTCAATTTATCTGAAGGACCACGATAGGCTTTACCAAACGGAAAAATACAATCATGCAAAAACCGTCCTAATCTTTTATTTGGAAAATTATCCAACAATGCATCGCAAGCATTTTGGATGCGCGCAAGTGCTGTTTCGAGACACCACTTTACATAAATGACATCGGATTCAGGTTGTCCTTGATCGTTGAAATATTTTAATACTGCAGAAGATAAATATAATTGACTGAGCATATCACCGAGTCGTGCAGATAAACGCTCGCGACGTTTTAATTCACCACCTAACATCATCATCGTTACATCAGATAGCCAGGCCAAAGCTGTGCTCATACGTGTAAGTTGTCTGTAATAAGACGCTGTCACTCCTTTCACTGGCGACCTTAATAAACGGCCACCTGTTAATCCACACCACAGATTACGCACTGTGTGCGAAATAAAATATCCTGCGTGTGAAAAAAATAATGCATCAAGTTTTTTAAATCTTGAAGGTGAACGTTCTGCATTTAAATATTCAACTTCTTTTAAAATGTAAGGATGGCAGCGTATGGCCCCTTGACCAAATATAATGAGATTGCGCGTTAAAATATTAGCGCCTTCAACCGTAATACTCACAGGCATTGCCAAGTGCCCAGACACAATAAGATTACTCGGCCCTACTTGTATTGCTTGTCCTGCGTGAATATCCATAGCATGTTTTACAACCGTGCGGGCTAATTCGGTCATGTTATATTTTGCCATTGCACTCGCAATAGCCGGTGAGATTTTCTGATCGACTGCACTCGCAGTCAGTAAACGACATGATTCGATAAAATAATTCGAACCTGCCATTTCACCTAATACTTCGCTGATACCTTCAAAATAAGCAAGCGGCGTATTAAATTGGCGACGGAGACGCGCATAAGCACCTGTTGCTCGATTAGCTAATTGACTACATGCTGTGCTTAAAGCAGGCAATGATATTGCACGGCCAACAGACAAACATTCCATCAACATCTGCCAACCATGGCCAATTTTGTCAGAGCCACCAATAATCCAATCGAGAGGAATAAAAACGTTTTTACCGCGCGTCGGGCCATTCATAAAGGCGAGACTTAATGGAAGATGGCGCGCACCAATTTCAACGCCCGCATGATTGGTCGGAATTAAACACAGTGTAATCCCAAGTGACTTTCCGTTTCCGAGCAAGTTATCAGGATCGGTCAAACGAATCGCAAGACCCAACAATGTGGCTACTGGTGCAAGCGTAATGTAGCGTTTATCCCAATTTAAACGAATACCCAAGACTTCCTTGCCCTGATATTGTCCGCGACATACAACGCCACTATCTGTTAAAGAACCTGCGTCACTGCCCGCCTCTGGTCCTGTTAAAGCAAAGCAAGGAATTTCTTCACCGCGCGCAAGACGTGGCAAATAATAATTTTTTTGTTCTGTTGTTCCATAATGTAATAATAATTCGCCAGGCCCTAAAGAATTTGGCACCATGACACTGACAGCAGCACTCACACAGCGCGTCGCAATTTTTGCTACAACAGATGAATGTGCAAGCGCTGAAAAACCCAAACCGCCATATTCTTTAGGAATGGCCATTCCAAGAAATCGCTCGTTCTTTAGATACTGCCAAACTTCTGGTGGTAAATCATGCAATTCATTTACGATCTTCCAATCATTCAACATGCCACACAATGTTTCGACTTGATTGTTGATGAAATGTTTTTCTTCAGGAGATAAACGCGGTTCTGGGATAGCTAATAAATTTTGCCATTTGGGACGACCACAAAATAATTCTTTTTCCCACCAGACATCACCTGACTCAATTGCAATTTTTTCAGTTTGGCTAATGCTGGGCATGCGGTCTTGTAATAAACGAATCAAAGGCGCCGTCATAAAACGGATACGTAAAGGACGCACTAATGCAAAACTTACCGCCGTAAAGTACAACACCCATGTCACAAAAATAAACAGATGTGTTGGATGGGTGAATTTTGTGAGGACAATAAGGACAGCGCCTAAAAGTATTGTCCAAATGAATTTAGAGAGATTGAAGTAGGCGGAGATTAAAACTACAAATACCAAAATGAGTGTGTCTAGAAAAGCCATCGTCATTCCTTTTTTGACCGTAAATATAGCGTATCCTGAAAAAACAATCGGGTGAGTATAATCACTTTAATAATGGAAGAACAGTATTTCTTAACGAAAAAAGTTACCCACAGATTCTGTGGATAAGTCTGTTATTAACCTATAGAAAACTCCTGTAAACACTATAAAATCTAGGATATTTACTCGGAGACTAGAAAATGGACACATGTAATTTACCCTATGCAATCATATAGTTAGACGCATGATTTTCGCTAACTCCTTCATTTCAAGATTTTTTTTTCCAGAGAGACCACATGCTTGAGAATTGTGCACAATTTTACTGAGCATGCCGCTCACACATGTGTTTTTGGTTTTTCAGCGCTCAGATTGCGAGAAATTTAAATTTTCTGATTGAGAAAAACTTGTCCGACGTGAAAACATGGGTGCCATCGATCAAGTTGTGGGACGACGCAAAATAAGATGCTAACAATCTTAAAATTTATGTGTGGGAGGTATATATATATTTTTTTAACGAAAGCATCATTTCGTTTGCGGGAGAACTTTTTGCGAAAGAAGAGTTTAAATCAGTTGTCCAACGACCTGATTCAAGATTCACAAGAACAGGAATCATTTTTTGATGACTTTGCGGATAAAGTGCAAGCACCCATTGATCGCGATAATCAGCATATTGTTTACTGGATAAAACTAATTTCAACATGGTATCGCGAATACGAATGCGAGTTGTCACAGGATCAATTCGAAAATAATTTATCCCCTCAAAAAGCACTTTACTCACTTCTGGATGTGCGGATCGCACTGAGGCTGGTGTAAAATCACTTTCAATCCAAAAGTTTTTGTGTGAGGTCACCCTATGTGATTTGCCCAACAATTGTGGCAATAATGAATAACCGTCAGTTTGAAACGAAGTCAATTTTAAATAATCTAGTAGTGTCGGCTTGATATCGATCAATGATGCTAAACCAGGAATAACTTGTCCTCTTTGTAATCCTGGCACGCCAAATCCGTGCATCGCTAAAACCGTGTGATATTGCGGCAACCCTAAAACATCTGTTCCATGGCCACCAGACATGTTTAATGTTTCTCGATCAGCAGATGGCGGATAAAAGTGAGGAGCTACTTTTTGCTTTTTTGTTTTCACAAAAAGATTAGGTTCTGTAATTCTATCGCCTGGCAACTCAAGTCCTTCACCGTGATCAGATAATAAAACGACAATGCTGTGCTCAAGTAGTTTATTTTCTTTTAGGAGCATCATGAATGCAGCAAATTGTTGATCGACCCGCTCAATGGAAGCACGATAATGTGCCACAGTGGGACGATTATGCGTCGGTAAACTTTTCCAGCCATAAGGGTAATGCGGCAAACAAAAATGAATCGCGAGAAATAATGGGGCTTGCCGTGGCTTTGACAACACAACTCTCATACGTTTAAGAAATGTATCCGGATCATAAACGTGTTCTGCCGCACGATTCGCATAACTCCAGGGAAATAAATATTGTCCGATCCAAGTGTTTATCAACATATTAGATAAAGGAAAATCATTAATTGTCCCTAATAAAAAATCATTGAAGCCCATGGGAGGTGTTGCAATTTCATCGAATCCAAAAGATTGATCAATATTGCTGAAGCGTGATTCATCTGTTGCATAAATGGTACTGTAACCATGATTTTTTAAAAGTGAAGGCAGTGTTGAATGTGCTTTCAATGCGCTTGGATCTAATAAATTAGTGCGCGCTCCGCTTGTTTGTGGGAACTCCCCTGTCAAAATACTCATCCACGAAGGCCATGTCCGCGCAAGTGGTGTCATAGCATTTGAAAACACGGTGGAATGATCAAGAAATTGATCGATATGTGGTGTACGTAATGATGCGCCGTTAAATCCAAGATAATCAGGCCGCAGAGAATCCACCCCAATTAAAATAATATTAGGACGCTCAGGTGTACCAGCATCTGTTGGAATATGATGTTGCCGCTGAATGATCACGATGGTGTAACAAAGCAAGAATATGACCAAAGAAACAAGAGATCGTACCCGATAACGCCAGAGAACTCTCAATCCATATAAACCCGCTATAGCAATAATAATCGCGATCAAGCTCGCATTCAGGATAAATAATGCATGGAATAATGCATAATGTTTATCTGTCGCCAGATAACCCGAGAAATTAGAATTTGGAAAGTACAGTTGATTGATGAGTAAAATAAAAAACAGAGACAAAAACCAAAAACCTATTGCGCAATACTCCATCGAGCGTTGTGTTAATCGTAACGTCTGCGCAAATCCCACTGTCACACTCAAGACACACAACAACCACACAACATGCAAGAGACATTGCATAGTCAAGTAATAAAGTATAGCAGGCACCACATTGAGTGGAATGTGTAGATGATTCGCAACTAATTTAAATGCGCCCAAATACGATTGGCTTTGCTGCAGCAAAAAACTGATTTCAGCGAAAATAAAAAATATCGTCAAAAATGCGAGATAGAAAATGCTACTTTTTAATGCATATCTACGCAACGTTATGGCTCACGCTTTTATCACCTTTCCAGATGCCATAATCCAACGCTGCTGGACTACCGCCAAAAAGAAAGCTAATTGTTGCTAACAATTGAATATCATTTTTGCCACCAGAAAAAGTGTAAAGATCTTTTGCTTCTGCGCCCAAAGCAATGGAATCAGAAATAAAAAACTGAGACCCAATGCCGAGTTCAGCGTGTGCTTGATTCACAGGATCTGTTCCATTCGGATCTAATCCAGTCACACCTAGACCCGCCAAAAGATAAGGCGCAAAATTACCATGCATGTCTGTGCGATAAATACCATCGAGAGAATAAATGTAGCCGTGTGCATGCTCTTCAGTCACTTTTTTATTGCTATTAATAACTGAGACACCTATTTCAGCTGCCCACTTATCAGTAAAATCATATCCGAATTGCACGGTAGGCGCAGATGCATTATTGAGACTTCTCTTTGATGCAAAAAAATTATACCCGTTAGCCAGTGTCGCAAAGGTTGCGCCACCACGATGATTTGCATGTGCATTAAAAGATGCAGCAAGAAGTCCTGCACTCAGCAAGCCAAATAATAATTTTGTTTTTTTCATTCTGAACCCACCTTAAAGTTATTTAATGTCTATCCACTCTCTTGCTTGCAAAAACTTTTCAAATAATTCTGTTTGCTCCGCAGGATGCCAATCATATCGCCAAGTCACACAGGGTGGCAATGACATTAAGATGGATTCTGTGCGGCCGCCGGTTTGTAATCCAAATAAAGTGCCGCGATCATATAACAAATTAAACTCTACGTAACGACCTCGACGATAAGATTGAAAATTTCTTTCCATGTCACCGTAAGCAATGGATTTTCGTTTTGCCAAAATCGGCTGGTACGCGCGAATGAAATGATCGCCGACATCGCTGATAAACTGAAATCCTTTTTCAAAACCCCACTCACTCAAATCATCAAAAAAAATGCCGCCTATCCCACGCGCTTCAGCACGATGCTTCAGATAAAAGTAGTCATCGCACCACTTTTTAAAAGTTGCATAGACGTCTGACCCATACGGATCACAAGCTGCTTTTGCAGTTTGGTGCCAATGAACGCAATCCTCAACAAAACCAAAATAAGGTGTCAAATCAAAACCGCCGCCAAACCATTCATGGGTGCTGCCATCTTTTTTTTGCACTTGAATAAAGCGAACATTTGCATGCGTTGTGGGAACGTAAGGATTCCGTGGATGAATGACCACAGAAACACCCATTGCTTGAAATGAACAACCAGCTAATTCAGGATGTCTTGCCGTTGCTGTTCCTGCCAAAGCTGGGCCTGAGACATGCGAAAAATTAACGCCTGCTTTTTCGATCACAGCACTGTCAGCCAAGACACGCGTTAAACCACCACCGCCATCACGGTGCGTCCACGCATCTTCATGGAAAGATCCGCCATCTTCTTGCTCAAGAAATCGGCAAATGCGATTTTGTAAATCGAGTAAGTTATTTTTAACTAATGTATTTGTCGACACGCTTCTCACCTAAAATTATAGCTACGCGTTATAAAAAACGCGTGTATAATACGGCACAATACTCACTACAGCAATTTTTATCCGGAGATTTCCCTGTGTCAATTCTCGATTCTTTCAAATCACGCCGCACTTTAACTGTTAAAAATATGCACTACGATTATTTTAGTCTTGATGCTGTTAAATCCAATGGTATCCCAGCAGTGGATCAACTCCCCTGCACACTCAAAATTCTATTAGAAAATCTTTTGCGCAACGAAGATGGCAAACAAGTGACCAAAGAAGATGTCTTGGCATTGAATGATTGGCTCAAACATAAAAAATCAGACCGTGAAATTGCTTGGCGTCCAGCACGTGTTTTAATGCAGGATTTCACGGGCGTACCTGCTGTGGTTGACTTAGCAGCCATGCGTGACGCCCTCGAAAAACTAGGCGGCAACCCTGAAAACATCAATCCACTCTCCCCTGTTGATTTAGTCATTGATCATTCCGTCCAAGCGGATGAGGCAGGTACACCGACAGCTTTTGCAACCAATGCAAATCTCGAAATGCAACGCAATCAAGAGCGCTATCGCTTTTTACGCTGGGGGCAAGAAGCCTTCGATAATTTCCGTGTTGTACCACCTGACACTGGGATTTGCCATCAAGTCAATTTAGAATTTTTAGCTAAAACCGTTTGGACTGAAACTGTCGACGGCAAAACTATCGCATTTCCAGATACCTTGGTCGGCACAGACAGTCATACCACCATGGTCAATGGCTTAGGCGTTTTAGGTTGGGGTGTTGGCGGCATCGAAGCTGAAGCTGCCATGTTGGGTCAACCAGTTTCCATGCTCATTCCAGAAGTTGTTGGTGTTAAACTCACAGGACAGTTACGCGAAGGCGTCACTGCAACAGATCTTGTTTTAACACTTACCCATTTATTACGCAAAAAAGGTGTTGTCAGTAAATTCGTCGAATATTTTGGTCCAGGCCTTAAAGACCTATCTCTTGCCGATCGTGCAACAGTTGCTAATATGGCGCCCGAATATGGTGCAACCTGCGGCTTTTTCCCAGTGGATCAAGCAACGATTGATTATTTACATTTAACCGGTCGCGATGAATCACTCATCGCATTAGTTGAAAGTTACGCAAAAGCACAAGGCTTATGGCGTGATGACGACAAACCAGATCCTATTTTTTCGGATATTCTGACATTAGATATCAGCACAGTTGAACCCAGTCTCGCCGGGCCGAAGCGTCCGCAAGATCGTGTTGCGCTCGCAAATGTTGCAAACACTTTCGACCAATTACTCAGCGAAAGTGGTCGCGCCCACGAAAAAAATCATGCGTACAAAACTGAAGCTGACTATGAAATGCATCATGGCGACGTTGTCATTGCTGCAATTACTAGTTGCACTAATACTTCTAACCCCGCTGTATTAATGGCGGCAGGCTTACTTGCGCGCAAAGCATTGGCTAAAGGTTTGAAACGTAAACCTTGGGTAAAAGCTTCTCTCGCACCTGGCTCACAAGTTGTCACACGTTATTTAAATGAATCAGGTTTACAAAAAGATTTAGACTCACTCGGATTTAATTTAGTCGGCTATGGTTGCACAACATGCATTGGGAATTCCGGCCCTCTAGCAAAACCCATTGCAGACAGCGTGGTCAAAAATGATTTAACCGTTTCTGCGGTGCTTTCTGGTAATCGCAATTTTGAAGGACGCATCCATCCTCTAGTGAAAGCAAATTGGCTCGCGTCGCCCCCGCTTGTTGTCGCCTATGCATTAGCGGGCACAACTTCTATCGATCTTACACGCGAACCCCTTGGTCATGTAAATGGTCAGCCAATTTTACTCAGTGATATTTGGCCAACCAATGCAGAAATCACAAAAGCAATGTCGCAAGTTCGTCGTCAATATTTCACTGAACAATACGCTGATGTTTTCGCTGGCACAAAAGAATGGCAAGCCATGCAAATTCCATCAAACAAAACTTACACATGGCAAGCGGATTCTACCTATATCCAACATCCACCATTTTTTGCCAACATGAAAAAACAACCAGATAAAATTCATAATTTTTCTGGCGCACGCATTTTAGCATTGCTGGGTGACAGCATTACGACAGACCATATTTCTCCTGCAGGCTCGATTAAACCAGACAGTCCCGCTGGAAAATATTTATTATCACACGGCATCGCGGTTTCCGATTTTAATTCACTCGGTGCACGCCGCGGCAATCACGAAGTGATGATGCGTGGCACATTCGCCAACATTCGTATTCGCAATGAAATGGTTCCTGGTATCGAAGGTGGTTTTACACGCTACGTTCCATCTAATGAAATCATGCCTATTTTTGATGCAGCAATGTTGTATCAAAAACAACATACACCTTTAGTTGTGATCGCAGGTAAAGAATACGGCACAGGATCTTCACGTGATTGGGCAGCTAAAGGACCGAAATTACTAGGTGTTGTGGCAGTTATCGCAGAAAGCTTTGAACGCATTCATCGTTCTAATTTAGTAGGTATGGGTATTTTACCGCTTGAATTTATGGATGGTGTCACACGCAAAACGTTACAGTTAACAGGCGATGAACAGATTAATATTTCAGGTCTCGAGAAAAAAATCACACCGCGCATGACACTGGATGTCACCATTGAATACAAAGATGGTAACAAAGCTGTAATTCCTGTGTTATGTCGCATTGATACCGTGAATGAAGTCGAATACTATCAGAACGGTGGCATCCTGCAGTTTGTTTTACGTAAATTGCTGCACAATAATCCGTAACGTTTCATGGAGAGAAACATGTTGAAATCTATTAGTATTTTATTGATCGCACTCGGATTAAGTATTGTATTTCTCACTGCTTTTTCGGATGAAAGCAGTGATCGAAACCAAATGGAACAATACAGACAAAAACTACAGGAAGACGTTCATCAACTTAAAATGGATGAAAAAAAATTGCAAGCTGATCGGGAAGTATTACAACAAGATCGCATGCAATTAAAACGTTTACATGAATCTATCGTTCGTGAACATATTGAGAAAAGAAAAATGATGCAGAAGAAAATGGAAAATCATCCTAACCAAACAGCTGCGCCAGCTGTACCTGCAACACAATAAAATTCTTGAGTGCTATTCTGTTATCCCGCGCATGTTTATAGCGCGGGACCCAGCGACTTTAAGCCCCTGGTTTCCACGCTAAAAACTGTGGGAAATAACAGCGGCGCAAGACCTCTCTCACCCCATCACTTTTTCAAAGCCTTCTTCTTTCAATGCTTGTTGAATAGCTTTTCTATTTTTCAATGTTTGAAAATAGTGCGAGAGATTCGGCCATTCTGCAACATCAATTTTAAAGTGATGCAACCAAAACAACATCACAAAGAAATAAGCGTCGGGTAAAGTGAATGTATCACCCGCCAAGAAATCCTTTTGTTCTAAACTTTTTTCAACAAAATTGAGTCGCTTTTTGAGAAGAGGAATAAATATGCTGGTTTTCAGATCAGCAGGAACATCAGCATTAAATAATGGACCAAAACTTTTATGCACATCACTGCTCACGAAGCTCAACCACTCTAACACGCGATAACGCGTAAAATGGCCGGTGGGCGGGAGTAAAGTTTGTGCTTTTTGACTCTCAGCAAGAAATTGCAAAATAGCTGCGTTTTCAGTTAGGACTTCATTGTCTGTCACTAAAGTAGGCACTGCACCTTTTGGATTAATTGTTAAAAAATCTTTGCCTGTTTCTGTTTTTTTTGTTTTCAAATCGACAGCTTCAAAATCAACAGATAAATTGAGCTCATGGATAATAATTCGCACGCCAAGAGAGCATGCGCCACGTGAGTAATATAGTTTCATTTTAATCTCCCAAAAAGAAGAGCATAACTTCACCCTATCTGATCCGCAAGCCGTTAATCATATCCGCTTGATAGATTTGCGCATCATGTAATGCATCAAAGAATGCGGGCTCGTCATTCTCTGATACGTAGACTTGTAACGCATTACTCGCATTGCTTAATCGTTCACCAACGATGTGCCGGCAAACATCATGTACATTTAATAATCCATTCATTGTCTGTCTACCGTTAACACGGAAATTGAGAATAAAGTCACGCGAAGCAGTAGGTAAAAGATCGATGTATGCACGCAGATCAGCTAAGGCTTTATAGGACTTAGTGTAATTAAAGGAGTTATCACTCTCCATAATATTTCCTGCCTCCCTGATGGCATTAATCATTGATTGCGTCACTTTATGGTGCCTATCTGATATTCGCCCATCAACTGCATTTGTCAGCGCAGTACGGAACAAAGGCTTAGTGCGAATCATTCTATTTAAAGTGTCTTGCGCTAAGAGACGCGCATGTACCTCAACACTCTGTGGATTACGAAAAGTGCCAGTCTCATTATACATACGCACAACATCCTCTGCATAAATCAGTTCGCCAGTTGCTGTTAAAGCTAATCCGCGTGGATTGAGATCTTCTAAAGCTTCGATGCTAAGATGATCTTCGTTTTTTTGACCTAACGCAGTTTGATATGAAAAATCAGTAATCACATGCGGAAACTCTGCTGGATCGAGGGTAATGGGTATTTCTATTTTTTCTCTTAACGTTTTTTGCAGAACTTTTTTTTCGTTATCCGCTTTAAATAAACCTGGAACAAACCATTGAGCAATCGAAATAACACCGTTTTTAATTTGCTCATAAGTCGACCTCGAAGGTTTATCAATATCATATTTTTCCTCAGCCAATAATATCCTTTTTTGCACGACAAGCTTTGCTGCAAATTGATCCTCAGCAAATGCAAAAATTATTTTATGAAAAACATGGTTAGTTAAACTATCTCTATTAAAATAATATTCTTTGTCGCGAAGCTGGTTTTTTCTCTCGCACACTAAATCGTACAACTCTCGCAGCGCCGCCCCTTGAATTAGATTATCGTCCTGTAAATGAGATAACTGTCGCCTAGAGTAAGATCGTAGTTTTTTAATAGAAGCACTGTCACTAAATAATTTTCGAAAAATCCCTTTTTTAGCGTCATATTCCTGCAGCAAAGAAAAAACAAATTCCTTTTTCATTTTAACGCCTCGCGTGACTGATTAAATGATGCCATCATACAAGATCGAGATGACAAAATCATGACAGCGAGATGACGGGGTTGTTGCATAATTGTCATCCCCTACTGCGACACATTACTGTCCGGGAAAACTATATACCTCTCCTGCACTCCACTGCATAATTCCTACCCAGCCGTCGTCCCGCGACTTTCATTAACCGCCGTCGTCCCGCGACTTTCATTAACCGCCGTCGGGCCGGGCGCAGTTTGGGGGGGGGTGGGTGGGTGGACATTTATTTTGTGGGTGGTGGG
>JANRLY010000012.1:0-41843 GCA_033762075.1 Gammaproteobacteria bacterium | reverse complement strand
TCGCCTTTGAGCGCTAATAATGCAATTTCAAATTTAGCCGAAGGCGACCACTTCTTTCGAGACATACTTTCCTCCAATGGGAGGGCTATTATCTCTCAAAATTCTCAGTTTGGGTGGTCTAAATTGCGGGGGTCACTATAGTGCTCCAATTGGTAGTTCAGATTGTCGTATTTGTTGCTCAGCTTGCCAAATGCGGCATAATTCCATGGTACGGACATTGACGCCCCGTGCTTTAGGGTGAATAGACGTGCTTGGATGTTTTTCTATCACGATATTTTGAATACCCTGACGGCTTAATGCCATGGATGCAGAAAGTCCAACAGGGCCTGCGCCAATAATAATAACTGGAATAATAGACATAAGATTCTCACAGAAATGAAGGGCGACTTTAAACACGCCACAAAAAAGTATTTTTTCAATTTAGTGTGCTCAATGGCTAACACTTTTCTTTCTTATGACACGGATATGCGATGTTGCCTGTTTCCACTTGCAGCGTGATGTGATCAATTTGAAAATCTTTTTTCAACGTTTGATTGATGTTGCCTAATGTTTCGTCGCTGAGTTGTGTTCCTGGCATGACTAAATGGGCTGTTAATGCCACTTCGCGTGTGCTCAATCCCCAAATATGCAAATCATGCACATTCGTGACACCTGAAAGATTTTCTAAATATTCTTGAACTGCCATAAATTGAATATGACGAGGCACTGCATCAAGCATTAAGTTAACGGCGTCACGTAATAAACCAAACGTGCTCCATAAAATTACAATGACAATTAAAATACCAGAGATGGGGTCGATCCAGTTGGCATGCGTGAAATAAATTAGACACCCTGCAATGACGACGCCAAAAGAAATGACTGCATCGCCTGCTAAATGTAAAAAAGCACTTTTGATGTTGAGGTCAGAATGAGCACCTCGCATAAAAAGTAATGCTGTACTGCCATTGATAATAATGCCAATGAAAGCGACAATCATGATGGTGTTTGAATTGACCGCAACCGGGTGCAGAATTTTTTGGATGGATTCAAATACAATGAACATGGTGCTTGCAATTAATAAGAGTGCATTGGTTAATGCAGCGAACATCGTTGTGCGACGAAATCCATAACTATATCGTTTACGTGCAGGCAAACTCAGCAACCAATTTGCTAACCAAGCTAGAAGTAACCCAACAACATCCCCTGCATTATGTGCCGCATCCGCAAGTAAGCTCATAGAGTGCGATTTAATTGCATAAATGGCTTGGAAAATCACGAAAGTAGCATTAAAAAAAACAGCTAGTGAAAAAGCAAAATTGAATGAATTTGGTGTATGTGAATGATTGTGCTGCATGATTAATTCCGTCTCAAATTATCTGTCGTTGCTAAAGGAGTCGGGTAGCGCATGACAACCCAGTAACATGAAACAATGAATGTTAAGATGGTGGCGGCTTGCAAAGTGTAGCTGAATTTTGCGCTGGCTAATTTAGCTTGAACAGCGAGTGAAATAATTAATAATGAAAACTCACTGAGTTGACCAAGCCGGACGCCAACTTCTTTGCTTACCTTCGAGTTTTCTTTATTGTGTGATAACAGCTGACTAAAAACAAAGGGTTTGAGTGCTAGCATACTCACTGCAAGAATTGCGGCAGGCAATATGACAGTAGATAAATAGCTGAAATTAAAGCCTGCACCAATGGAGAAAAAGAAAATCACTAAAAAGAAATCACGCAGTGGTTTTAAGCTTTCGGCAACATAGAGTGAAACTGGATGTGTGGCGAGTGAAATGCCTGCAATAAATGCACCGATTTCACCGCTGAGACCCATGTAATGACTTAGTTCAGCCATGCATAGGCACCAGCCAATTGATAAAATAAAAATGTATTCATGAACACGATCAAACAACATTAATAATTTACCCAAGACAAAACGTTGAAAGAGATAGCCAATCAAAATCAATAACGGAAAAGCGCCGACAATATAACCAATATCATGAAATGAAAGTACACGATCACCAATTCCTTGTAAGGCGAGCAACACAATGATAGCGATGATATCTTGCAACAATAAAATGCTGATCATTAATTCACCGGTGTGTTGATGATGCAAAATAGTTGTGGGTAATAATTTCAATCCGATGATGGTGCTTGAAAAAATCACGGCAGCACCTGCGATAAGACATTCGGTCAATGTAAAATGAAAAACCCAAGCAATGCCAAAACCGACAATAAAAAAAATCAGAGAACTGATTAATGTGATGACATTCATTTTGCGTAAAGAGTGAAGTAAATTTTTTGGTTGTAAATCCAGCCCCAAAAGAAACAGCAAGAAAATAATCCCGACATCGCCAGATTGCTCGATTAATGCTGAATTAGTGATAAATTTAAAACCCCATGGTCCAAACAATGCGCCAAGCGCCATGTATGCGACGAGTAGCGATTGGCGCGTAAAAAGCGCCAATGTTGCAAGAACGGCTGTCCCTGAAAAAATTAAAAATATAATATGTATAAGGGGTGCGCCGTCATCCATCTGTTTCTCCTAGTGAAACGAGCGTTGCATTTCCGCCTGCGGCAGTTGTGTTAATCGAGATTGTACGTTCAACGCAGAGTCTTGACAAATAAAATGGACCGCCAGCTTTTGGGCCTGTGCCGGATAAACCTTCACCACCAAAAGGTTGTACTCCAACAGTGGCACCAATCATATTGCGATTTACGTAAATATTGCCGACAGGCATATTGTCAGTGACATATTTTACGGTGGACTCAATGCGACTATGAATGCCAAAAGTGAGTCCATAGCCTGTGTCGATAATTTCTTGAATGACTTGATCTAAATCACGTGCTTTATATCGAATCACATGCAAGATGGGTCCAAAGATTTCACGTTTTAAAATATCTAGTCGATCTAATTCAAAAGCACAGGGTCCGAAAAAATAACCTTGAGATAAATGATCAACAGGAATTTGATACAGACATTTAGCAGTTGCACGCATTTGATTGACATGTTGGTTCAAATTATCGAGTGATGCTTGGTCAATCACGGGACCAACATCTGTTGAGAGAAGTCCTGGATCTCCGATGCGTAGTTCTTGCATTGCACCGACTAACATATCAATAACGCGTTGAGCGATATCTTCTTGCAAAAATAAAACACGTAAGGCTGAGCAACGTTGACCCGCACTGTTAAAGGAAGATTGAATCACATCTGCAACGACTTGCTCAGGGAGAGCAGAGGAATCCACGATCATCGCATTTTGGCCGCCTGTTTCTGCAATGAAAGGCACAATAGGACCTGAGCGATTCGCTAATGTTTTTTGAATGATTTTTGCAGTATCAGTGCCGCCGGTAAACATGACGCCATCAATGCGTTCATCGGCAATTAATGTTGCCCCGACTGTTTCGCCGCGACCACAAGCCAATTGTAGAACAGATTCTGGAATTCCTGCTGCATGTAAAAGATTGACTGCTTGTTGGGCAATTAAAGGAGTTTGTTCGGCTGGTTTTGCAATGACGCAATTCCCTGTGACGAGTGCTGCAACAATTTGTCCAGTGAAAATGGCTAATGGAAAATTCCAAGGACTGATGCAAACAATAATACCGCGAGGATGTAATGATAATTCGTCGAGTTCGCCAGTTGGGCCAGTGAGTGTGCGTCTCGCTAAATCTTCACGTGCACGTGCTGCGTAATAACGACAAAAATCGATAGTTTCTCTCACTTCAGAAATACAATCGACAATGCTCTTGCCACCTTCAAGTGAAAGCAGTGTCATCAATTCCGGCATTTTTTCTTGAAATAAATCGGCCGCCTTTTCTAAACATTGTGCGCGTTGTTCAGTTGATTGATTTGCCCAGTCTTTTTTTACCAGCATTGCATTTTTAAATATTCCATCAATATCATCGACTGTAGTTTGATAAACATCACCTACATGAAGTGAGCGATCTGCTGGTGAAAATATTTTTTCTGCCGTAGTGGATTTATTTTTTCCTGCTTGCCAAGTCTGTTTTGCTGTTTCATCCATTTGTTTTTTTAATGTGTCGAGCGTAAGTGTGTCTGAAAGATCAATGCCTTGCGAATTTAAGCGATCGTTGCCGTATAAATTTTGTGGCAATGGAATGTGTGGATGAGGTTTGTGCGCTAAATTGTTAATGCGTGCAACGGGATCTTCGACGATTTTATCTAACGGAATTGTTTCATCAGCTAATAAATTGACGAATGAAGAGTTAGCGCCATTTTCTAGTAAGCGTCTAACTAAATAACCCAGCAAATCTTTGTGTGTGCCAACGGGTGCATAAATACGACAATTTTTTTCTGGGACTAAGCCATCGTAAAGCGGTTGTCCCATGCCATGTAAACATTGAAATTCAAAATGATTATTATTGCCGGTTAACTCTAGAATTGTTGCCACAGAGTATGCATTGTGTGTGCCGAATTGCGGATAAAAGTGTGTTGACTGAGACAGTAATTGGCGCGCGCATGCAATGTATGACACATCTGTTGCATGTTTGCGGGTATAAACGGGGTAGCCACTTAAACCTAATAATTGGCTTTGTTTAATTTCAGCATCCCAATAGGCGCCTTTAATTAACCGCACCATGAATTTGCGTTGATATTGTTTCGCAAAATGCGTGAGTAAATCAATCACACGAGGTGCGCGTTTTTGATAAGCTTGCACAGCCAGACCCAAGCCTTCCCAGTGCTTTGTGTTGGGATCTGCTGCTAATTTTTCGATGATTTCAAGTGAAAGCTCGAGGCGATCAGCTTCTTCTGCATCGATGGTTAAACCAATATTTTTTTCGGACGCAGTGCGTACAAGTGCTTCGAGGCGCGGCATTAATTCAGCAAAAACACGCTCGCGTTGTGCCATTTCATAACGCGGATGCAATGCAGATAATTTAATGGAAATACCGGGGCTCTCAATCGGGCCTTTTTGTTGTGATTGATTGCCGATCGCTTCAATTGCATTTTCGTATGCAGTGAAATAACGCTCCGCATCTTCGTGGGTACGTGCAGCTTCGCCTAGCATATCGTATGAATAACGATAACCTTTTGACTCAAGCGATTTTGCACGAGCTAGTGCTTCGTCGATTGTCGTGCCCATTACGAATTGTTTACCGATGAGTTTCATCCCTTGCATCATTATTGGACGGATGATACTTGTGCTGCTGCGTGCTAATAATTTTTGTAACGTTAAGGCGAAGGATTTTTGTTGTGAGACTGAGGGAGCAAGTATTTTGCCAGTTAAAATCAGTGACCATGTTGCAGCATTCACAAATAATGAATCACTCGAACCCTTGTGTGCTTTCCAATCTGCAGTGGCGAGTCGATCGCTAATGAGTTTGTCTGCAGTGGCGGCATCAGGAATGCGAAGCAGGGCTTCAGCAAGACACATCAATGCAATCCCTTCCTCAGAAGATAAATCATATTCGTGTAAAAAAGCATGCAAAAAGCCTTTTTGTTTTTGTCGTGTGCGCGTTTCTTCTACCAGCTTGGCGGCTGTTGTTTGTATGCGAGTAATACTTGCAGGCGGTAAGGTTGCCAGCGGAATGAGCCGCTCTAAGCAAGTCGTTTCATCTGTGCGGTAGTCGGCTTGGAGCGTTGTCCATAGGGTGTCTCGTTTGTCTTGTCTATTGGTTAAAATCATATATGTCTTGTCCACTTAGTGTATACTCGGCAGTTTTTAAATTAGAGGGGAATCATACCCTTGTCATTCAAACGAAAAAAGCCCGTCCTTGCGAACCGTTTTCGCGGGTTGCTGCCTATTGTAGTTGATGTTGAGACGACTGGCTTGAGTCCTGTCACCGATGGGTTATTAGAAATCGCAGCTGTCACCGTTCAAATGGATGAAGAAGGAAAGCTAACACCAGGAGATTGCTGGTTTTGCCCCATCGAGCCTTTCCCTGGCGCTCGCTTAGACCCAGATGCATTGGCGATCACCGGGATTGATCCATTTTCTCCGCTACGGTATGCCATGACTGAGCAGCAAGCCCTCCATTGTATTTTTACTGTGGTCAAAGAACAACTGGCTTTAACAAATTGTCATCGGGCTATTTTGGTTGGCCATAACGCTTGGTTTGATTTAGCCTTTATGCAAGAAGCGTATAAACGCTCTACTTTACCACAATCGCCTTTTCATTCTTTTACGACGATTGATACGGCATCCTTATCAGCGGTGGCTTTGGGTGAAACAGTGCTCGCAAAAGCGCTCAAACGCGCCAAAATCCGATTTGATGTCACGAAAGCCCATTCTGCGGACTATGATGCGATAAAGACAGCGGAGTTATTTTGTTATATTGTTAATCACTATGGGGTTCAATGATAAGGAGATCGTGATGTTTTTCATGGATGACTTAAAAAAAAACAGCCGATCAGTCTGACCGGCATCCTTCGACATACTGCTTTATGGGTGACCTCAAGTCCTTATGACGTTATCTATCAAAATCCTAACTATGCAAACCATGAGAAAGTGACGATTTATTGTGTCCATGGCACAGCAGATCGTTCTTCCGCATTTACCTTAATTGCGGAACGCTTGTTAGACAAACTGCCGAATGTTGTTGCGTCAATCCATTTAGTTTCCTTTAAAAATCGCGGAAAGGGAAAGGGCATCGAAGTTTTCGCAAAACAATTGCAAGAAAAAATTCGAGCGAATAAAGATCAAGATATTATTTTAATGGGGCATTCGCGTGGCGGTTTGGTGGTATCTTATTTTGCTGAGTATTTTGCTGCAGAAATCCATGCAAATGTGCATGGGGTTGTGGCAATTTGTTCGCCTTTTGGTGGCTCTGATTTAGCCATCGCGCCACTTTCTTGGCTTTCTGATTCGGTGAAGCAGATGGAAAGTGAAAGTGAATTTTTAAATAATTTACGTAAAGACATTACACATTCAAATATTAATTATTATTTTGTTGCAGCAGAAAAAGATTCGCTTGTTTCAATGGATCAATCGTTTGTTAAAAAAGACTCTGCTTCATTAACTATTTTTGACCGACACGGCCATCTTTCTATCATGTCATCTTGGCGTTTAGTCGAACATATTCAACGATGCGTTCATAGAATGTTAATAACACCTTCGAAAAAAGAATTAGATGAAATGAAATCTACTGAAATTGAAAATCAATGGACGGTTGTGAATGTTGCGCCTACAGAAAATGAAATAAAAGAGTTAGAGCTTGAGGAAGAGGGAAGCTGGATGGTGGCATCTAATCCGAGTCGCGACAGTTAAGGTGCGCATGGATATCTTGCGAATTCTTAGCTTTCTCGTACTTTCCCACATTTCCAGCATTGCGCAAATTCGCCTTCAATATTTTCGCCGCAATCACATTGCCACGCAGTATTTTTTTCAGGTTTTAAAAGTGCTTTTGCTTGTTCAAATTGATGATCATCGAGAATCCATAGCTCTGGGACACATTCATTAGGTGGAAGGTCGCCAATGCCGCTGGTTAAATAATAATTTTTGATAGTGGCAGCAATGTTATTATCTTCCAGTAGCTGTTTATAAATATTCATCAGGGTAATGTCTTGTGATGCGATAATTTTTTTCATGGAGTAATCCTCATTGTATATATTGCTATAAGTGTATTTGAATATTTACTTAGATAATACTTATCTTACTTTACAAAAAAATCAGCGCTCACGCCAAATCGTTTCTTTAATTTGGCGATTTGCGTTTTAGATAAGGAGCGTTCGCCATTCAAAAATTTGGAAACATTCGCTTGTCCACCAAAAATATCCGCTAAATCTGCTTGACGTAAATTGTGAGAAGTCATCAAGTATTTCACCATTTCCACATCGCTAATATTTGCGCCAATGGGAGGAAATTTTTCATTGTCGTACTGCTCAAGATTGTCGCCAATAATTTGCATCACAATAGCGAGCGGATGTTTGGCATCGTCTCGCACGACATCAATTAACTGATCCAGTATTTTTTCCAGTTTTGCATATTCATGGGCATTAGAAGGTTTTTTAAATACTGAAATAGGGAAATGAAATGCATGTTTAGTTTTTTGATCGACATAGTTAATTTTAAGCGCTGGATGACTCATAGCAGACCTCTTTTTAATTTTGCCTGAGAGTAGGCTTTACTGTACTCGGCATGTGTCCATATTTCTCGGATGTAACATCGTTGCACTTCATAGTGAATTGCAGCAATCAAACGGTAATGATTGCCTCCAATATTAAAAATCGTATATCCCTGTACGTAATCAACACTATTAAAAACCTTTTTTAATTCCGTAATATTATTTACGTGAATATGTTGCATTTTAATATACCATTCCACCAATGGAAGTTCTGCTTGAGCGTTGTGGCGGCTATAGTCACGAATCTTTCGTTTTGAGATAACGCGCAATGAATTCTCCTTATTCTTTCAAGTAGTATATGTCATATTGACATATATGTCAATATGACATAACAAGGATTTGGCAGTTTTAGAGGTATAGGTGGGAAGAGTGGATTATCTGAATGAAGTAGGATGGTGGCTACGGGTGGACTCGAACCACCGACCTCAGCATTATGAGTGCCGCGCTCTAACCAGCTGAGCTACGTAGCCGAAGGGCGCTATTCTCAGAGTTTATGGTGGGCCTTGTCAAGGGAAATTCGTAGAAAAAGATTTGACGTAGGTGCCTGAATTTGCGTAGAATTGCCGACTTCATTTTCTCCTTGCCTTCACCAGATGTCTGGTAAGGCTTTAACTATCCATAGGGAGTCGAAAGACATTATGAAACATTATGAAATCGTATTTATGGTCCACCCAGACCAAAGCGAGCAAGTACCCGCCATGATTGAGCGTTACAGCAACCTCGTCACGCAAAAAAAAGGCGCAGTACATCGCGTTGAAGACTGGGGTCGCCGTCAACTTGCTTACCCCATCAACAAAATCATGAAAGCCCACTATGTTCTGATGAACATCGAGTGTGATCGTGACACCTTGAACGAACTCACCAATGGATTCCGTTATAACGACGCAGTCATTCGTAATCTCGTTTTAAATGTGCATGAAGCTGTTAAAGAAGCTTCCCCCATGCTCAAAGAACGCGATAATCGCAATGAGCGTGAACGAGGTGATTCATTTGGTCGTCAAGACAGTGATATGCCAAGCCATGGCCATGATCGTGAAAGATCAGGCGGCAGCAGATCTAAAAAGACTACCGCGCGTCCACAAGAAGCTTCTGCTGCAACAGACGCATCTACCGATCAATAGAATGAGGTGCTTTCATGTCTTCACATTTTCGTCGTAAAAAGTTTTGCTATTTCACCACCAATAAAATCGAAGAAATCGATTATAAAGATGTCTGGCTTTTGAAAAAATTTACCACTGAAACCGGTAAAATCGTACCAAGCCGTATTACAGGGACGCGCGCGCGTTATCAGAGACAATTGGCAAATGCTATTAAGATTGCACGTTTCTTAGCGCTGTTACCTTATTGCGATAAGCATTAGACCTCCCCTCCTTAGGCCCCCTCCACTTCAAACTTTTTTATTGGAGAGGAGGGGATTAGAAGCTACAGGAAGGCCCAATATGTGGTTTAAACGCTTTACAGAATACGTCTTAAGTAGCCGCATTGTTTCTGGTGTGTTGGCATTTGTGACGTCTGTTATTCCACTACCAGGTGGGAGTTTAGGCTCATTGGTCGCAGTGTTAGTCACGCTGCGTAAAGGGGCCTACGAAGGCAGTTTAATTTTTTTTGCTGTTCTAGCCGCAAGCGTTTTAAATTATGCGATGGGTAGAACATCTGCAACAGCACAGTTGTTATTGATTGCAACTGTACTGACTTTTGCGGTGAATTTACTCACGTGTTTATTTGCTGTGGTATTAGAGCGAACGCGTAGTTGGAGTTTGATCGTTGAATTGGGTGCGATGCTCGGTATCGCAGCATTGCTCATTGTGCATCTGGTTTTTCCAGAGATTGCGAGTTGGTGGGCAACGCAATTGACTCAAGTCATGGATCAAATGCAAAGCGCGAATTCGTCAGCTGCCATCCCGGATGCGCAACTCGTACGCGCAGACTTGATTGCTAAAACCAGTCATTACATGTCTGGTTTTTTAATAGCATCACTGTTATCGAGCGCCTGGTTGCAAGTTTTGATGGGGAGATGGTGGCAGGCGATCGTTTTTAATCCTGGTGGATTAAGGCCTGAGCTGCATGCGATTCGATTCGGGCGTTTTGCGGGAGTTGCGTTGATTTTACCCTTGCTCTTGCTAGGTGTTTGGCATGGATTTGCAGTGGATTGTTTGCCTGTCATCGTGGTGGCATTTACAGTGGCGGGGTTGAGCTTGATTCATGCGTTAGTCGCGCGACTCAAGCGAGGTTGGTTTATTTTAGTGTTGGTTTATGTGAGCATCTTACTCACATTTCCATTAGGAGCCATCATAGTGGCGCTTTTTGCACTGCTAGATATTGCTGTTAATTTTCGTGGCATGTTGAGATTTAAAAGTTAGGTGAGGTATAAAAAGTGGAAGTTATTTTACTCGAAAAAATTCGTAATCTAGGTTCACTGGGTGACAAAGTGAAAGTGAAGGTAGGTTATGGCAGAAACTATCTTGTGCCCTATGGCAAAGCAGTTTATGCAACCGCTGATAACATGGCAAAATTTGAAGCGCGTCGTGCCGAATTAGAAGCACGTGTTGCTGAAAATGTGAAAGCCGCTGAAGCTAGAAAATTAGCTTTGTTGGCTCTCGGTGCTATCACAATCCAAGCAAAAGCTGGCGAAGAAGGCCGTTTGTTTGGTTCCATTGGGACACGTGATATTGCTGAGGTGATTACGAAGGCAGGTGTTGAAGTTCATAAAAGTGAAGTCCATTTGCCGGAAACAGGTGTTTTACGTCAAGTCGGTGAATATGACATTCAAGTTGAATTTCACGGTGATGTCATTGCGACAATTAAATTAGTTGTTGCGTCAGAAGCGTCGTCTTCTGCTGAAGAATAAGCCGCTGCTTTGTCGGAGGATTGTTCAACGATGTCATTCCCGCCTGTGCGGGAATGACAATGGCACACGATATACATCCCTGTACATTGCTCTCTATTGATGCGAAAATCACCTGCCGGAAAGATTTTGCATGGTGACTATGGACGTACAAACAGCCCGAACAGATCGTAACAGAACCCATTCTGTAGCAACTGATAACCTCAGAGTGCCCCCTCATTCTATTGATGCTGAGCAATCCGTGTTAGGCGGGCTCATGCTCGATAATCGCGCTTGGGATGAGATTTCAGATCGCCTCAATGAAAATGATTTTTACCGCCATGATCACCGCGTGATTTATCGGACCATGGCTAAGTTATCTGCACAAGATAAACCTCTGGATTTACTGACTGTCTCTGAAGCTTTGCGTGAATTACATGAGCTTGAAAATGCTGGCGGTGAAGTTTATTTATTCGAATTAGCGAATAACACACCCAGTGTTGCGAATATTCGTGCTTACGCAGATATTGTTCGTGAACGCTCAGTCTTCCGCCAATTAATTGCAGCGGCGAATGATATTTCGACGCGTGCTTTTAACCCAGAAGGGCGTAGCAGTACAGAATTATTAGATGAAGCTGAGCAGCGTGTGTTTGCGATCAGTGAGCAAGGTTCGCGTCGCGGTGGCCCGCAGAGTATTAATTCGTTTCTGGCTAAAACCATGGAACGCATCGATATGTTGGCTAATTTAGATGACCCTATTACAGGGATTTCAACTGGCTATCATGATTTAGATGAAATGACATCAGGATTGCAGCGTTCAGATTTAGTGATTATCGCTGGCCGTCCCTCAATGGGTAAAACAACTTTTGCAATGAATATTGCAGAGCATGTAGTCATGAAAAGTAAATTACCTGTATTGCTTTTCAGTATGGAAATGCCCGGTGAATCTATCGTTATGCGTTTATTGTCTTCTTTATCTCGCATTGATCAACTCAAGATTCGTACGGGTCGCATTGATGAACAAGATTGGCCGCGTGTGATTTCAACAGTGAGTATGTTATCAGAAGCGCCCTTGTACATTGATGATACGCCGGCGCTGAGTCCTACCGAATTGCGCGCACGTGCACGACGAATGGTGAAAGAATACGGTCAACCCGGCATGATTGTGATCGACTATTTACAATTGATGCAAGTGCCAGGCTTTAGCGAAAATCGTACAGCAGAGATTTCAGAAATTTCTCGCTCATTAAAATCTCTTGCCAAAGAATTAAATGTTCCAGTGATTGCTTTATCTCAATTAAATCGTGGCCTCGAACAACGCGCAGACAAACGTCCATTGATGTCAGATTTACGTGAATCCGGCGCTATCGAACAAGACGCCGATCTTATTATTTTTATTTATCGCGATGAAGTCTACAACGAAAACAGTCCCGATAAAGGTACCGCTGAAATTATTATCGGTAAACAGCGTAATGGTCCTATCGGCAAAATACGACTCACTTTCTTAGGCAAATATACTTGTTTTGAAAATTATACACGTGCTACATCTATGAGTTGATTTTGATTATGAGTCGTCCTGCGCAAATTACAATTGACATAACTGCACTCAAGCATAATTTTGCAAAAATCCGCATGCTTGCACGTCAGAGTCGCATTATTGCTATGGTAAAAGCGAACGCTTATGGTCACGGTTTATTGCGCATTGCAAGCGCACTCCCTGAAACGGATGCGTTTGGTGTTGCGTGCATCGAAGAAGGCATGCAATTACGTGCATTGGGTATTCAAAACCCCATTATTTTAATGGAAGGACTTTTCACGAGCGACGAATTGCAACTCGCTATCGAAAATCATTTTTCAATTGTCGTGCATCATCCTGAACAAATTAATATGCTTGAAGCATATAAAAAAAATAATACTATTTCGGTCTGGTTAAAAATTAACACGGGAATGAATCGTTTAGGCTTTAAACCAAAATATGTGCTAACGGCTTGGCAACGTTTGATGCATTGTGCACATGTTAAAAAACCGATTGGTTTAATGACACACTTTGCAGAATCAGATCTCATTCATTCGGCAAAAACAGTTCAGCAAATGGCGCTTTTCGAATCGACAACAGCAGATTTGTCTGGTCCGCGTAGTTTAGCGAATTCAGGCGCGATTCTCACCAATCCTGCGACACATGCAGATTGGATACGTCCCGGAATGATTTTATACGGTGGTTCTCCTTTTGCCGATAAAACAGGCTTAGAATTTGATTTGCGGCCTGTCATGTCTTTAACATCTCGCCTGATTGCAATCAATGATGTTTCACGTGGTGCGCGCGTCGGGTATGGTGGCACGTGGACATGCCCTGAAGATACGCGAATTGGTGTCGTTGCAATGGGATATGGAGATGGTTACCCACGGCATGCGCGCAATGGTACGCCTGTTTTAGTCAATCAAAAAATTTGTCCTTTAGTTGGAAGAGTTTCAATGGATATGTTGACGGTTGATTTAAATACTCAACCGGATGCGCGCGTGGGTGATCCTGTTGTATTGTGGGGCGAAGGGTTACCTGCAGAACATGTTGCAGCAAATAGTGAAACTACGAATTATGAATTATTAACCCATATTACTCAGCGTGTACCTATCATCGAAAAAAAATTATCAGATCATTATTCATCCGTGGAGAAAAAAGCAGATGCCCTCATTTGATGTTGTTTCAAAAGTTGATAATCATGAATTAACTAACGCAGTTGATCAAACCAATCGCGAAATTACCTCACGATTTGATTTTCGCGGTTCCAATTCTCGTGTTGAATTAAATAAAAATACTCTTACTTTAATTGCACCCACAGATTTTCAGTTAAAACAAGTCGATGAAATTCTCAGGGGCAAATTAGCCAAACGTCAAGTGGATGTGCGATCCATTACGTATAAAAATCCAGAAGTGACTTTAAGTGAAGCGCGTCAAGTGGCAGAAGTTTCGCAAGGTATTGAATCTGAAAAAGCAAAAAAATTAGTAAAATTGATTCGTGACAAAGGATTAAAAGTGCAAGCGGCCATTCAAGGCGATCAAGTGCGCGTGACCGGTAAGAAAAAAGATGACTTACAAGAAGTGATTGCTTTTTTACGCGGCGCGAATTTTGAATTACCATTACAGTTTGAAAATTTCAGGGAATGAACATTTTAACCGACGATCTTGTAAATATTAGATGAATTTCCGACAAGAGCTCGTCATTGCGAGCCCGCGAAGCGTAGGGCGTGGCAATCTAGTTTTAAAGCTGGATTGCCGCGTCGAAACGCTGACGCCTCCTTGCAATGACGGGTCCTTGTTACAGCTCATCGAACATTAACACGATTTTTAAGGAGGAATTGCTCCATGGAGCGTCAAACATGTTTCCAATTTAAAGCGAGCTTTGCACCGTGTACGGTGTTTGAGATTATCCATCATGATTTAGATCAATTAGGACAACAGCTCACTGATGCTGTCAAACGGGCCCCTGATTTTTTCCAAGGTGTTCCGGTCGTGATTGATTTTGCGAAATTAGGTTCTATTCTATCTCCTGATTTTGTGGGTTTGAAAAAATTACTTTCAGATAACGGATTGGTGCCAGTAGGTGTGCGACATGTGAATGAAACACAACATGAAGCTGCCGTTTCAGCGGGATTACCGTTGTTAGCCGATGGGAAATCCACCATCATCGAAAAATCCACAAAAAAAACATCTAAACCTTCCGTCAGTAAATTAATTACCACTCAAGTGCGTTCTGGAATGCAAGTGTATGCACGCGATGCTGATTTAATTGTGGTTTCTTCTGTGAGTCCAGGCGCAGAATTATTAGCGGATGGCCATATCCATGTTTACGGTCCGCTACGCGGTAGAGCATTGGCAGGCGTACAAGGTAATACCGATGCGCGTATTTTTTGCCAAACACTTGAGGCTGAATTAGTTTCGATTGCAGGTTATTATTTAACAAAAGAAGATATACAACGTTTATCTGAAAATCATGATATGATCCAGGTTTATTTGGACGGGGAGCAGGTTAAAATCGAACCGGTTCTTCGTAGTGAAAGAGTCTAATCTTTGAGGTCTAATCTTTTTTATAGATGCAAGTCGAGCGAGCCATTGCCGAAATAAAAAAGACTACACTGAAAACTTAAGGGAGTTTTATGGCTGAAATAATCGTAGTCACTTCAGGTAAAGGTGGTGTAGGGAAGACCACAACAAGTGCTTCATTTGCAGTGGGTCTTGCTGCACGCGGTTTCAAAACAGCAGTTGTTGATTTCGATATTGGTTTACGCAATCTCGATCTCATCATGGGATGTGAACGCCGAGTCGTTTATGATTTCGTGAATGTGATTCGCGGTGAAGCAACGTTAAATCAAGCATTGATTCGTGATCGACATTATAGAGAATTATCTATTTTGCCTGCGTCGCAAACGCGCGACAAAGATGCATTAACACAAGAAGGTGTGGGTGCTGTATTAGATGAGCTTTGCAAATCTTTTGATTACGTTGTGTGTGATTCACCTGCGGGGATTGAGAGAGGTGCGCAATTAGCGATGTATTTCGCGGATCATGCTATCGTTGTCACGAATCCAGAAGTATCTTCTGTGCGTGACTCAGATCGCATGTTAGGTTTATTGTCGAGTAAAACGCGCCGTGCTGAACAAGGCCGTGAACCGTTAAGCGAGCATTTATTGTTAACGCGTTATTCTGCAAAACGTGCAGCAAAAGGTGAAATGCTTAGCTTGGCAGATGTGAATGATATTTTAGCAATTCCATTATTGGGAATCATTCCTGAATCCACTGCAGTATTGAAGGCTTCTAACGCGGGTGATCCGGTGATTCTCAATCGTGAAACAGATGCAGGCCAAGCTTATGCGGATGCTGTTGCGCGTTTTTGTGGTGAAACAGTCCCGGAACGATTCGCAGAAGAAAAGGCAGGTTGGTTAAAACGCTTATTTAGTCTCAAGGAAAAGGAGACAGCATGAGTATTCAAGATCAGATTTCAAAAATTTTACATTATTTTCAGCGTCCACAAAAATCGGCAGCAGTCGCTAAAGAACGTTTGCAAATTATTATTGCGCATGAGCGTTCTGAACGTGATCAGCCAGATTATTTGGCCAATTTGCAAAGAGATTTACTCGAAGTGATCAGCCGTTATGTCGCTATCGATCGTGAAGATGTCAAGATTGATCTTGAGCGCAAAGATGGATGTTCTATTTTAGAGTTAAATGTGACGTTGCCGAATTGATTTTGATAGGGCTATAATTGTCGCGGCATTAAACGGACTTTTAAGGAGTGCAACATGGGGAATGTTCAAAAGTTGGCGGTTGTCTTTGGTATTGTACTTTTAGCTGTAGGTATTTTAGGTTTTGTTCCAAGTTTGACAACCGACGGCATGTTGTTCGGTATTTTTGAAGTCGACAATATGCATAATGGTGTTCATCTGTTAACTGGTGTTCTTGCACTCGTTGCCGTTACTAATGCGAGTTATACCAAATTATATTTCAAAATATTTGGCGTCATTTATGCCATCGTTGCAGTGTGGGGTTTTGTTGCCGATGGTAATGTCCTCATGATGCATATGAATATGGCTGACAATGTGTTACATGCTGTGATTGCTGTCGTCGCTTTATTTGCTGGCTTTATGATGGCTGCTTGATTCCTTCCTAGATCTGGCTGCGTTCGCGGCCAGATCTTTAGTTTTTATCTAAGGGGAAACCCTGCATTTATCTCCAGGAAAAACCTCGATTGTGAAATATCGATATTGCCGCTATCTTTAAGCTTAATCTGATTAATTGTTCATACGTCATCGTGAGGCTACGAAGTCCCGGACTTGATCCGGGATCAGCCGTGGCGATCCAGTTTTTAAAAGTTTGGATTGTCCAACATTAAGTGTGAGACTTCGCGGACGCACAATGACGAGATGCTCGTGATTATAATTAAAAGTATCAGGGAGAATGATGAAAATTCAATCGCTTTTATTTGTCACTACGATTATTTTTTTATCCTTGATGCTGCAAGGTTGTCCTTCAACTGAAACACATGAAGAAACAGTAACGATTCATCCATCCAATTGGAACACATTGACTGAGACATCTTCTGGTGGCGATGTTTGTCGTGGTGGTTTGCAACCAGATTCACCTGGAGCAAATCAAATCATTGTCGGATTTTCTCATCGATTGAGTGACGATGATTGTTGGGTCAATCAAATATACGAAGGTTTATTGCGATTTCAAATTGATGCTGCACCTTTTAATCGTCGTTTAGTAAAATCTGCAACACTTACGTCGCATGCGGCAAATACTCGAGCCAATCCAGCTCGCAATTCTTGTATTAATCAAGTTGGTATGACTGATATTGATTGGTGGGCACAACTCAACCCAAGTCGCATTCATTTAACTGATTTAAGAAATTTAAAATCTGTTCAGCCCGCACAAGATTTGAGTATCGATGTGACGCAAATTGTTTCACGTTGGGCGAATGGTACAGAAGATAATAATGGATTTGTATTGATTGGTCAGCGACCCGAAATGTCAGATTTTAGTAACACCGGCATGTTGACCAATGAAACATGTGAATCATTTTATGAAAATATGGCGCTCACTGTGACTTTTTTTCAATTTAATACGCAAGCGCATCATCCGTCTATTTCAGTCACAGCGGTTCACACACAAACCTCTTCAGATATTACTGTCAAAGGTACGGATTTTACGCCGAACGGTACCGTGCATGTCTTTGCTGATGATGTGCCAGGTCGTATGGGTTCATTTCCTCTAGGTAGTGTCACAGCTGATGGCAATGGCAAATTTCAATTTTTTAATCGAGCACTTTGTACGCACCAACCCGATTCAGTCACTATTCGTACTTTAGATGATAGTTCCGGTGATAATGCACGTGGGTATGCGCCTGTGTTTTGTTATTAAATTTACATAATATATTGATTATAAATAAAAAAATCCATTATCTCTCACTGAGGATCTAGTGGAGGTTTTTTGTTTTAAATGAGCCTCCATTCCTGTATGATCGTGCCATTTCTACGCTCAAAAGGGATCCTCTTTTGTACCAGTCAGAGAATCGATTTTCCTTTGTTCTAATCACCGCTGTTGCGGCGCTGTCAGGTATTTTATTTGGTTATGATACCGGCGTTATTTCTGGCGCAATTTTATTTATTCGCGATGAGTTTCATTTATCTGCTTGGACAAATGGTGTCGTGGTCAGTGCTGTTTTAGGTGGCGCATTACTGGGTGCTTTAGCGAGCGGTCAATTAGTAGATCATCTTGGTCGAAAGCGTTTACTGATCGCAGATGCCATTATTTTTATTTTGGGTACGCTCGTCAGTGCGATGGCGATGTCGGTGCCATTACTCATTGTCGGACGTATGGCTGTGGGCATCGCAATTGGAATTGCTTCGTATGTTGCACCGCTTTACATTTCAGAAATTGCACCTGCACGCTATCGCGGTGTTTTAGTTTCTCTCAATCAACTTGCTATTACGCTGGGTATTTTGCTGTCATATTTAGTCGATTACTTTTTTGTTTCACATGGCGGCTGGCGTTGGATGTTTGCTGCCGGCATTGTCCCTGCGCTAGGTTTATTGTTTGGCATGTTGTTTTTACCTAAGAGTCCGCGCTGGTTATGTAGTAAAAAAAGATTTGATGATGCATTACATATTTTGAAGCGCATTCATGGTGCTAATCGTGGTGAAAAAGAATTTTCTGAAATTCAAAAGAGTTTGCAGCAACATCATGGTACTTGGAAAATGTTATTTGATCCGATGATTAAATCAACCATTGTGATTGGTATAGGTCTGGCGATTATTCAACAAGTCACTGGTATTAACACAATTATTTATTATGCGCCGACGATTTTTAATCTCGCTGGATTTGATGGCCCCTCCAATGCAATATTAGCAACAATGAGCGTGGGTGTTGTTTTTGTTGTATCAACATTGGTGGCCTTACCATTGATCGATACATTGGGACGGCGTCCTTTATTGTTATTGGGTTTATTCGGGATGACAATTAGTTTAGCTGCATTGAGTTTTGCTTTTTCTGGGACTGAAATGACCTCCTTTTTAAAATGGACAGCTTTAACGAGTATGTTAGTTTATATTGCTAGTTTTGGTGTCAGTTTAGGCCCGATCATGTGGTTAATGATTGCTGAAATTTATCCATTAAAAGTGCGTGGACTAGGATGTAGTTTAGCGACTGCAGCGAATTGGGGTGCCAATATGTTTGTCGCGCTCACATTTTTAAGTTTGATCCAACAGTTTGGCACGAGTCATACTTTTTTAATTTATAGTCTTTTAAGTGTGATGAGTATCCTGTTTGTTTTTTTCTTGGTACCCGAAACAAAAGCCATCACTTTAGAACAAATCGAATCTAATTTACGTGCAGGATTACGCTATAGAAAACTTGGAAATGTGACGATTTAGACAAGTATTGGTAAAACATGATGCATTCAGATTTTGGATGACTTTTGTCAAAAAGGGCCAAAATATGAATGTCTTTAAGAAGAACTGAGTAATAGTTATGTATTTAGGTATTGATTTAGGTACGTCCGGCGTCAAACTTGTTTTAATTGATGATCAACAAAAAACAATTGGCCAAGTCTCGCAACCTTTAACAGTTTCGCAGCCGCATCTTCTGTGGTCTGAACAAAATCCTGCAGATTGGTGGCAAGCTACTTCTCGTGCGATGGAAAAATTACAAGCACAATTTCCTGAAAGCTATGCAAATATTCAAGCAATTGGTTTAAGTGGCCAGCAACACGGTGCAACGTTGCTAGACGCAGCAGGTGAAGTGTTGCGACCTGCGATTTTATGGAACGATGGCCGAGCATTTTCAGAATGTGAAATATTTTCCACACAGATACCAGAATACGAAACATTAATTGGATCTCGTATGATGCCGGGATTCACCGCGCCAAAAATCTTATGGGTGAAAAACAATGAACCTGATATTTTTAATCGCATTGCAAAAGTATTATTACCGAAAGATTATTTACGCTTTAAAATGACAGGTCAATATGCGACTGATATGTCAGATGCTTCTGGAACAGGTTGGCTCGATATTCAAAACCGTCAATGGTCTGAAGCAATGCTTTCAGTAACACACTTATCACTTAATCATATGCCAGAATTATTTGAAGGCAATGAAGTCACAAGTACGCTAGATAAAAAAATTGCAACAGAATGGAAACTTTCTCCAGACACAAAAATCATTGCGGGTGGCGGTGACAATCCTGCAGCAGCAATGAGTATGCATGTGATAGAGCAGGGCGCAGCATTTCTATCTTTAGGTACATCTGGTGTTTATTTTGTCGCGAGTGATTCGTATAAAACAAATTCTTTCGGCGGTGTACATAGTTTTTGTCATGCATTACCTAATCGTTGGCATCATATGACGGTGCATTTGAGTGCAGCAAGTTGTTTGAGTTGGTTTGCAAACATGATGCAATGTACTGAAAGTGAATTACTCGCGGAAGCAGAACAAGCGTCGCAAAATCAACATATTATATTTTTACCGTATTTATCTGGTGAGCGTTCACCGCATAATAATCCTCATGCGCGCGGTATTTTTTTCGGATTAAGCCATACAACAACACGTGCAGAAATGACCCAAGCGATCTTAGAAGGCGTTGCATTTGCATTTCTCGATGGACAAACTGCGATGTTGGAAGCAGGCATCGAAATAAATACTGTCTATGTTGTGGGTGGCGGCGCGAAAAGTTTATATTGGGGAAGGATTTTAGCGTCTGTGTTAAATCGCCCACTAACGTACAGCCAAAATCGCGAGGTTGGTGCTGCTGTGGGTGCGGCGCGATTAGCTTGGTTGGCATGTCATCCAGAGCAATCTGCACAAGATGTCAATTCAACTATCGAGGCAATTATTTCTCCCAATGCTGAGCAAGTTGAAAAATATCAAACAAAATATCAAAAATTTCGTGAATTGTATCAGCGTTTATCATCTTTTTTTTCAAACGAGGCATTTTTATGACAACTGAATTTTTTAAAAATATTCCATCCATTCGTTACGAAGGGCCTGAAACGAAAAATCCTTTTGCTTATCGCTATTATGATGCGAATAAGAAAATTTTAGGTAAAACAATGGAAGAACATTTACGTTTGGCAATTTGTATGTGGCATACGTTTTGTTGGTCTGGTCAAGATGTTTTTGGTGAGGGGACTTTCGATCGTGCATGGCATGGTATACAAGATCCCATGCTGCGTGCAGAAGCTCAATTACAAGCTGCTTTTCAATTTATTGAGAAATTAGGGTTGAAATATTATACCTTTCATGATCGTGATGTTGCGCCTGAGGGCAATAATTTAAAAGAATTTAAACAAAACTTGCAAATCATTGCGGACCAAATGGCGAAGGAGATGGAAAATAAAAAAATTAAATTACTTTGGGGTACAGCAAATTTAACCCATCATCGTCGTTATATGGCGGGCGCTGCTACGAATCCTAACCCAGAGATTTTTGCTTACGCTGTTGCGCAAGTGAAACAAACTTTTGATGTCACCCATCAATTGAAAGGTGAAAATTATGTTTTATGGGGTGGTCGTGAAGGATACGATAGCTTATTGAATACAGACATGAAGCGCGAGCAAGATCAATTAGGAAAATTTTTATCGATGCTCGTCGATTACAAACATAAAATTGGTTTTAAAGGGACATTACTGATTGAGCCCAAACCTTGCGAACCCTCAAAGCACCAATATGATTTTGACAGCGCGACTGTATTTGCCTTTTTGCAAAAATATAATTTGCAAAATGAATTTAAAGTGAATATCGAAACGAATCACGCCACATTGGCGGGGCATAGTTTTCCGCATGAAGTAGTGTATGCAATTTCGAACGGAATTTTTGGTAGCATTGATGCGAATCAAGGGGATCCACAATTAGGGTGGGACACCGATCAATTTCCCATGAATCTTTCTGATATGACTTTAGCTTTATATTTTATTTTGCAAAACGGCGGATTCACAACAGGCGGTTTGAATTTTGATACGAAATTGCGTCGTCAAAGTGTTGATATCGAAGATATGTTTTATAGTCATATCGGCGGTGCAGATAATTTAGCGCGCGCATTCATTTTAGCAACGCAACTCATTGAGAAAAATGAATTACAAACATTTGTCAAAACGCGTTACGCTGGATGGGAATCTGAATTGGGTCAAAACATTTTGAAAGGGAAAATGAACTTTGAAAGTATTGCGGCGCTCGCTTTCGAGAAAAATCTCAACCCAAAAGTGACTTCCGGGCGGCAAGAGTTGTTGGAAAATATAGTGGCTTTTCTAGAGTAGAGAGGCACTACACAAGAAAGTCCCCTCCACTCCATGCTTCTCAATGGAGGGGAGGGATAGGGAGGGGAGGTTCAAATTCAGACATGCAACCTAGGCGCATTGTCCATGGCGCCTTCTTCCTTAAAAGCTTGATATGCTGTTTGTGCTATTTCAGCGGTTTTCTTGGCTTCAGCAGCAGACGCTGGATTGGGTGGTGAATCTTCATAGGCTTTTCTTAATGCTGTCATTTCTTCTTCGCTTAATAAGCTGGTCATCAATTTTTTCGTATCAACGCCTCTTTTCATGATGTGTATCCTTCTTTATAAAAATACTTAGGGAAGGGCATTCTGAGGGAGGGGTGGTTTTCATGTCAATAACGGCCTTTATGGTGCCTTCTTATGGGTTTACCGCCTGACATTCTACTTGATTCACCCGGCAATCCTGGCTATCATTGACATCTTTGGTTTTCAGGATTCTTAAGAACGAGGTTTGTTAGATATGAAGCAGGGCATTCATCCAGAATATAAAGCTATTAAAGTCACATGTAGCTGTGGCCATACCTTTGAAACGCGCTCCACCCTTGGCCGCGATAACCTGCACCTTGAAGTATGCGCTAAGTGTCACCCATTCTACACCGGCAAGCAAAAGATCCTTGATACAGCAGGCCGTGTCGATCGTTTCCGTCAAAAATACGCTCGTAAGAGTGCTACCGCGTCTGATCAGCAAGATCAAAAAGATAAGTCTTAACTATAAAGTTAACTTCATCTTACCCTACCGGGGTAAGCTTCGGAGCGTTGAAGAACATCTTAAGGAGAACCAGTTCAGCACATGGCAGTGCTTCGTTCCTATTTCGTTTCGTCTTGCCTGATGATTGGGCTACAGTTAATGGGAGAATAATTCATGATATGTGTCAGGTTGAACTGTTATAGGTCGCTTCATGACTGATCAGTTGCGTAAAGCAGCCTTGGATTATCATGCCCTTCCCGTGCCTGGTAAATTGGCTGTGACTTCGACTAAACCCGTTACCACCCAAGCTGAACTTTCCCTCTGTTATACCCCCGGGGTAGCCGAACCCGTCAGAGAAATTGCTCAAAATCCTGATGCTGTCTACCAGTACACCTCCAAGGGCAATCTTGTCGCCGTCATCACAAATGGCACAGCTGTTTTAGGGTTAGGTGCGGTAGGTCCATTGGCAAGCAAGCCAGTCATGGAGGGGAAAGCTGTTTTATTCAAAGCGCTTGCTGGTATAGACGTTTTTGATATTGAAATAGACTGCGAAGACGCTGCAGCTATCATCGAAACAATTACACACATTGCGCCCACATTTGGGGCGATTAATCTCGAAGACATTCGTGCTCCAGAGTGCTTCGTAATCGAAAATGCGCTCAAAGAAAAATTATCTATTCCTGTTTTCCATGATGATCAGCATGGTACCGCTATTGTAGTTGCTGCGGGTTTATTAAATGCACTTGAGTTACAAAATAAAAAAATAAACGAAGTTCGCATTGTGTGCGCAGGTGCGGGTGCGGCTGGTATCGCAACAATGAAATTACTCAAACAGCTAGGTGCACAGCAGGATCATTTATTAATGGTGGATCGTGCGGGTGTTATTCACACCAACAGAAAAGATTTAAATATTCACAAAAAAGAATTTGCTGTTAAAACGAATCGTTATACTTTAGCTGAAGCAGTCGAGGGCGCAGATGTTTTTATTGGTGTCTCAGGGCCTGAAATACTAACTCCTCATATGCTGCTAAGCATGGCTGAACGTCCTATTATTTTTGCACTTTCAAATCCTACACCAGAAATCATGCCAGCGTTAGCGCATGCAACGCGTCAAGATTTAATTATGGCAACGGGCCGGAGTGATTATCCTAATCAAGTCAACAATGCTTTATGTTTTCCCTATATTTTCCGCGGTGCACTCGATGTTCATGCGAAATGCATTAACAATGAGATGCAACTTGCTGCAGTGCATGCGATTGCCAATCTTGTGCATGAAACAGTACCAGACAATATTCAACAGATATTGTCGCCCCACGAAAAACTGCAATTCAGTCCAGACTATTTGTTGCCTAAAATGATGGATCCTCGTTTAAGAGAAAAAGTTTCGTCAGCCGTTGCTTTTGCTGCGATTCATTCAGGTGTTGCATTATCGCGACATTCAACTGCTTAACTCGAATACGATACAACGTTGGGAGTCAAGAATATGAAACAACAATCCACGAAAATGATTTTATTCCCTTGGTTTGTCTGTGCGCTTGGCGCAATTGTTTATAGCTACGAATATCTTTTACGGATGTCGCCTAGCGTTATGCAAGATGAATTGATGCGATTTTACCACCTGACTGGATTGCAGTATGGTTATTTGTCCGGCTCATTTTATTATTTCATGTATGTCATCATGCAAATTGTGGTGGGTTTATTGATGGATCGTTACGGTCCAAGACGCTTATTAACAGCAGCCTGTTTTTTCTGCGCAATGGGTGCATGGTTATTTGCGTGTAGTCATCAATTAATTTTTGCAATGGCAGGCCGTTTTTTAATTGGTTTTGGATCTGCATTTGCCTTTGTGGGTGCCACGAAACTTGCCACTATTTGGTTGCCGCCAGAACGTTTTGCCATTATTTCTGGGATTATTTTGTGCCTGGGAATGGTGGGCGCGATGTTTGGTGATACCGTCTTACGCGCGCTAGTTGATACGATAGGTTGGCAGCCAGCGATTCGCAGTGCAGCAGTTTCGGGGATAGTCATTGCATTTATTGTGTGGGTGGTTGTGCGAGATACTAATCCATATCATTACATCAAGCATCATCATGTCTCAACAATGAGTGAAGTTTTATCTGGGTTATGGCGTATGCTGGGTAATAAACAGCTGTGGATTGTCGGAACCGTTGGTTGTTTATTTTATCTCTTCTTGTCAGCTTTTGCCGAATTCGCAGCGCCTGCTTGGTTACATCAAGTCCATCATTTAACACGTTCACATGCTGCTAATGCAACCTCTATGGTATTCCTTGGGTGTGCATGTGGCGCGCCTTTTTGGGGGTTAATTTCAGATTATTTTCGACGTCGCCGTATTCCAATGATTATAGCTTCATCCGGCGCTCTCATCTCTTTCTGTACCCTGTTGTATGTTAGAGATTTGCCGATCACTACAGTCTATGTTTTACTTTTCTTATTTGGCTTTTTGTCTAGCGTTCAAATATTAGTTTTTGCAGTCGCACGCGAGTTAACTTCCGTACGTTCAGCAGGAACGGCCATTGGTATGATTAATATGTTAGTTATGATCAGTGGATTAGTATTTCCTCCCTTGATTGGTAAGTTATTAGATTTAAATTGGAGTGGTTTGATCGAGGAAGGGAGTCGCGTTTATTCGGCAACCACTTATACAATTGCATTTACAGCCTTGCCAATAGGTATTTTTGTGGGTATCCTTCTAACGCTATGTATTCGAGAAACCTATTGTAACGTTACTTACGCTGACTCAGATGTAGTGCATACCATAGGTCATTAAGTTTATACCTGTGAAAAGTCTCTTCAGTTTACATTTTAGGCATTTTGCCGGTCTGTTTATCTTTTGGCTCTTGCCAACCTAGCTACTAGTCGCTATACAATTATCTATTCAACCTATGCGGCGAATATCGCTGTCTATGAGAGGGGAAGATGTATTCATTTTGGAATAGTCCTGTTGCATCTCGTTCAGTTTGGATCACTATCAAGTTTGAGGATGATCTTTCAAATAAAATGAAAGACAATCCAATGCAGGTAACTGTTCAATGTATTGCTGCGATGATATTGGAGGAAAGAGAGGAGAGTGCGCGAAACTTTGATGATGCAAAAGACTTTATTATCGCTTGTCTGAATGAGTTATACCCTGTTAACTTGCGAAATAAGAATGAAGTGGTTGAAGTGAGGGTTTCTGAAGAATCGATGCATGAGTTAAAATGTTATATGGTAAAAATCATAGCAGAAGATCTCGATTCATTCATTAATAAATACTGCGCTGGCGAATACCCACCCCTGGAAAAGAATGATGACTATCTCGCGAGCCAATGTCTTGTTTTTGACAGTAGTGATCAGGCTGCAAGATCTAGAAAGCGTCCTTGAGCGTCTGGGATAGCTGCTTCACTTCAGAATTATTGGGATCTAGTTTTTGCGCGTGTTGCAATGCATTGCGTGCTTCTTTGGAACGACCCTCAGAGATAAAAATTTTACTGAGAATAATCCAGCCTCGTAAATCGTTTGGGTTAGCTTTTAAACGTTGTTGAATGCGCTTAATAATCGCGTCAATTCCGCCGAGTTGGTTGACTTCAGTTAAGAGTTGATAGTGTTGCTTGCCTTCTTTGAGCCATTGATTGAGCCCTACTGAATTGCCAAATATGAAATACAAACTACTTGTGAAAAGCGTGACAAAAAGAATTGTTATCGTTGATTGAATGGTAAAGGTTTTTTTTGCGCGTACAAAGGGGATCATAATAATCGCCAGCGCAATAAATAATAACGTAGCCAGTACACAATAAAACTTTAACATGTTTTTTTCTCGGATGAATTGTGACGAATTGCTTTCACTAAGCAAAAACTCGCGATTAAAATAAATAATAATGGGCCTAGCCATAAGAACAGTGTTGAAACGCGAAAGGGCGGACGATACAAAATAAAATCACCATATCGCGCAGTGAGATAATCAATTATTTGTTGATTGGAATCGCCTAGTCGCATTTTCTGATAAATTTCTTGTCGGAGATCAGCTGCAAGTGGTGCGTTGGATTCAGCAAGATTTTGATTTTGACAGACTAAGCAGCGTAACTCGGTTGTTAAATTTTGAAAACGTGTTGAGTCACTCTGTGTGTCAAACGAATAGATATCTTGAGCAGCAAAAAGACTGCTTGAGAAAAAGAAAATAAATATCACTGTCATTCCCGCGAAGGCGAGAATCCATTGATTAATTCTCATGCTACTCACTTTCCAATTTCTCCACTAAAGGTTTCAGGACCGTGCGCCAAGCTGTTTCATCAATTGCGCCAATTTGTCGATAACGAATATGACTTTTTTTGTCGATGACAAAGGTTTCAGGTGTGCCATAAATGCCCCAGTCAATTGCTGCGGTACCTGATTCATCTACTAAAACTGTTTTGTATGGATTTCCCATTTGTTTTAGCCATTCATTTGCGTGATCTGTTTCATCGCGATAATTTAAACCAATTAACGTAAGTTGCGGATCCTCCGCAATTTGAATTAAATAGGGATGTTCATAACGGCAGGCTTCGCACCAACTTGCCCAAACATTGAGTAAGGTGACATGTCCTGCGAAAATAGTTTGAGTAATCATTTGATTAGCATTATTAAGAGTTGGCAAACTAAAATCAGGGACTGATTTACCAATGAGTGGCGAAGGAATTCTATCAGGGTGCAGTTTTAAACCGCGAAACAGTAACCCTGCAATTAATAAAAATATAACTAAGGGTAAAATCAGGCGAAATTTTTTCATTTTTGTACCTCTTTTTTAAGTCGCGCTATCCATGCTAATAGCCCACCTAAGACGGTGAGTAACCCTCCGGCCCAAATCCAACGGACAAAGGGGCGATAATATAAACGAATCGACCAACTTTCATCTGAGAATTGATTGCCAAGGGCGACATATAAATCGCGCCACGCATTGAATAAAATCCCTGGATGACTCAGCAATTCATTGTGGCTAGTGTAAATACGTTGTTCTGCTGTAATCGTTCCAATCACATGATTATTTTTCTTGACGCTAAATAAAGCTTCTAAACCTTTATAATTGGAAGCTTGTAATGTCTTTAAATCATCAAATGAGATCATGTAATGATTGAATTCGGTGGATTCACTGAGGTGCATTCTGAGTTGGCGTTCAGCGCTGTATGATTTATTCAGTGTGACACCTAAAGCTAAAATGGCAATACCAAGATGGGCGACTATCATGCCATAATATTTGGAGTGATTTTTTTGGTGACGTTTTTGATAAGCATACTGTAATGTTGTGAGGATCACCCAGACACTTAAAAAGATTCCGGCAAAAGTGTACCAATGAGTTGGAAAATAAATAGCAAGTAGTGCAACAATGATGCCACTGATTAAAAAGGTGGGGAGGAGCGTTTTTAGCACGTAATAGGTACTGTCTTGTTTCCATTTTAAATGCGGTGCTGCGCCCATACATAATAATAAAAATAATATCAAGGGAACGAAGATTGTATTGAAATACGGTTCTCCAACTGAAATTTTCCCAAGATCGAATGCATCCAAGACAATGGGGTAAAGTGTGCCGATTAAAATGGTGACAATAGCAGTCAATAATATAATGGTATTCAATAAAAGAAATGTTTCGCGTGAGAATAAATGAAATTGAACAGGTTGATAAAATCGATTTAAGCGTAACCCATATAACAATAAACTGCCGCCGATCAAAATTGTGAGAAAGGTCAATAAAAATAATCCGCGTGTTGGATCATTTGCAAAAGCATGTACGGAAACTAAAACACCAGAGCGTACTAAAAATGTACCCAACAAGCTCAATGTAAAAGTAATGATAGCAAGTAAAATTGTCCAACCCATAAAAGTTTGACGTTTTTCACTGACAATTAAACTATGTAATAAAGCAGCGGCGGATAACCACGGTAATAATGAAGCATTTTCAACAGGGTCCCAAAACCACCAACCACCCCAACCTAATTCGCGATACGCCCACCAACTGCCAGATACAATGCCGCAACCGAGAAATGCCCACGGTAAAATTACCCAAGGTCGGCATGCGCGTGCAGCAGAGGGTTCCATTTTACCTGTCAGTAAAAATGCGATTGCAAAAGCAAATGGCATCACGCAGCCGACATAGCCCGCATATAGGACGGGTGGATGAAAGACTAAACCGGGATCTTGTAAGACGGGCGTTAAATCATTTCCAATAATGGGCGCGATGGGAAAATCACGCAGAAAAGGATTTGAAGTGAGCAGTAAAAATAATATAAATCCTGTACTGATCCAGCCGAGCGTCATCAAAATGTATTGAGATAATTTTTTTGAAATATGTTTTTGACCAAAGAGACTGAATAATGTGCTCCAAATACTCAAGATGAAACACCACATTAATAATGAACCTTCGTGGCCGCCCCAAGTTGCACCAATTCGATAGAGAAGAGGAAGTGAGTGATGAGAGTGTTCGCGCACGTATAGGACAGTTAAATCATTATTCAATAAGCTGGTCATCAAACAAAAAAATGCAATTGCTAAAAATAAACATTGTCCTCTGACCGCGGTGTGAGAAATATTGATGAGTGGTCCACTGCCTTGCAAGAGTGCAAAACACAGGGCGAGAATAATTGCAAAGCTGCCAAATTCTGGAATCATGCGGTTTCTCTCTGTAATGCTTTTTTTAAGGAGGCAGGCATGTAAGTTTCATCGTGTTTTGCTAAGACTTGATCCGCAATAAATTGATGTGACGAATTGAAACGTCCTGTAATGACAACACCTTGTCCTTCGCGAAATAAAGTCGGTAACACACCTTCATATTGAATGTTTAAAGTATGTTTTTTATCGGTGACGGCAAATGTAACTTTTTTGCCCGAGGGAGCATACTGCACGCTGTGATTGCCTACGTAACCACCGATACGAACAATTTGATTAGGCTGAATGTTTGAAGAAAATAATTCTGTGGGCGTTAAAAACAAATTGATATTTTGTTTCAATGCATACAACATTAAGCCAATGGCAATTGCAATCGTGGTTAAAATCACTAACCAGCGCGTTAATTTTTTTCTGCGTGCAGTGTTCATTTAGGGCCTGTTATCAATTATTTTATACTCAATGCTTACTTTGTCGTCCCGCGCTTTATGCGCGGGATCCAGAAACATTATTTGCTAGTTGCTGGATCCCGCGGACAAGCCGCGGGACGACGTTGTTAGGAGTGTTCATCTATTTTTCTTTTTCAGAATACGTTTTTTTTCAGTATGACAGAGTATAAAATTCAAAATAAAAATAAGAAAGGTCATGCCGTAAGCGGGCCACACCCATATTCCATAACCACCCATATCAAAATTAAGCATTTAATAATTTCTCCTGCGCCCAGGGATTTTTTATTTCCCGTAATAATATTTGATTTTGCATGCGTAGCAATAATATCCAACTATAGAAAAGGAAAAAGGCCACGATCATGGCGAGTAATGGCCAGAGCATAGCGGTTGCCATGGTGGGTCGGGCAAATTGGCTGAGCGTTGGCCCTTGGTGCAGCGTATTCCACCAAATGACGGAATAGTGAATGATTGGTAAATTGATGACGCCTACCAATGCCAAAATCGCTGAAGCACGTTCACGCGTTTCTCTGTGTGAAATCACAGATTGCAAAGCAATAAAGCCGAGATATAAAAATAACAATATTAAAACGGATGTTAAACGTGCATCCCAAATCCACCAAGTGCCCCACATCGGTTTTCCCCAGAGTGAGCCTGTGATTAATGCGAGAGCTGTAAACCATACCCCAATACGTGCGCTGCAAGACATACAAATGGCAGCAATTTTAATACGCCATACTAATGTGATGAGTGCTGAAATGGCCATGACGAAATAAATTGCCATTGCTGTAAATGCACTGGGGACGTGGACATACATAATTCTGAAAGCATCGCCTTGTTGATAATCGGCAGGTGCAAAAAATAATCCAGCAATGAGTCCATAACCCGCAAAACAAAAAAAAGCAATTGCAAGCCAAGGAATAAAAAACTCGCTGAGCTCATAAAATAATTTGAGTGATAATAGTTGTTGTCTGAGTCGATGAAACATTACTGATTGACTCCTGTTTTTAAAGCAAGCTGAGTAAAAAGGGGCGTAAATGTAGCGCTGAGCAATGTTAGCGCAATTAAAATCGCAATATAAGCCGAGATCGGTTGTTGTTGACTGTATGCTAGTACCATGTTGGTTCCAAAGATGAGTACTGGAATATAAAACGGCATAATTAAAATAGGTAAAAGTAAACCATGGCCACGAATCCCTGCAACGATTGCGGCACCTAAGCTGCCAATTAAGCTTAAAATAAATGTCCCAGTGAAAACTGAAAAAGTTAAAATGCCCATTTCAGACAATGAAAGTCCAAATAAGCCACCGATAATTGGACTGAGTAAAACTAGCGGCAGTGCATGTGTGATCCAGTGACAGAGTATTTTGCTGATGACAAAATCACTGAGAATATTTTTATGACTGAGCACAAAATCTAATCGACCTGATGCAATGTCCGTACGAAAAATAGTATCCGTTGAAAGTAAAATCGCTAATAAAGCGATTACCCAAATCATGCTCGGCGCGATAGTGTGTAGCAAAGGAATATTTGCGCCCACAGCTAGCGGAAATAACGTTGCAGCCATGACGAAAAATAATAACGGCGTAAGCCAAGCATGCGCTTCACGATAGGTTGCCAGAATTTCGTAATACGCCAGAGTGAGAATGGATGCATTTTTTGTATCATCCATCTTTTTCTCAGTCACAATCGCGGGAAGATAGGGGGTCGTGTTCGCGTTATTATCACACTGAGTCAGTGTGATCGAGGTGCTATTTTTAAAATGATCCATGACTTGATGCGTGACAACAACAGCCATGCCGCCGCGTGATAAATGTGTTGCGAGAATTTCTTCAAACCAACGTTGTGCAGAAATATCTAATCCTGCAGTCGGCTCATCAAGCAACCACAAAGTGGAAGGTTGTATAAGTAAACGGGCTAATGCTAAACGACGCGCTTGTCCTGCGGAAAAATATTTGACTTGTGTGTCGATGAGATGTTCGATGCCTGCTTGTTTTAAAATTTGAATTTGCGCATCATTGGTCAGAGTTATTCCCAAAAAGGCAGCGGCTACTTGTAAATTTTCGCGCGCAGTCAAGGAGCCCTGATGCGCATTACTATGTCCGATGTAATTAAAATCCGCATGAATTTCTAAACGACCTTCTGTGGGTTCAATGAGTCCTGCGATTAAGCGTAATAATGTAGATTTGCCAGAACCATTTGCACCTGTGATTTGCAATAATTCACCTGCTTTCAGGGTGAAAGAAACGGGTGAAAAAATATTGCAATCATTACGTGCAAAAGTGAGTTGATTCAAAGCGAGCATTATGTGGAACCGTGCAGTGAAGTCATCCGTGTGGCCATTGAGAAAATCATGATAGCCAGCGCAAAAGCGCAAAGCATTAGCATGAGAGATTGTGCATAACGATAAAAATGGGTGCGACGACGATGTGTGTTTGAGTGCTGCGCTCGATCTTGTTGTGCAGCAGATAAAAAATACATAAAACCTAGCCAACTTAAAATTAAGAGAATAAACCCCGAGATACTCGCGCCAACCCAGGCATCTGTTAGCGGATAATGTTGCAAGCTCATCAGAGTAAACCCAGTCGCGAGTTGTATCAGGGCGCCTGGGATGATGATTGTCGCTGTTTGCTTACGGATACGGGTAAAGAATGAAAAGCTATTGGAAGATTTTTGCATCGAGCGCCAAAGCTGATAGCTATAGACTATGCTGGTGAGCACCAAGGTCGCACTGAGAATGTGGAAAATCTTGAGATAGTTGTAAAACATTTTACCCATCTACTCTTTTATAGAATGGCAGAATTTAGCACATTTGTAGGGTGTTGTAACTAACTTGAGTGCTGTCTCAGCGTAATTAATTACGTTAGACAATGCGAAAGTTGCCTGGAGAAATGTGCAACATTTGTTCAGAATCCACTCCATAGCAGATTCAAAATGATACCTCAAGAAATATCAATATATACATAATGTTAGGAGAGTGTGCTCAGTGAGGTCTCCCTCTGCTTTCATTGTTTTGGAAATTTTCATGATTTGATTATTCATAGGGCGTGTCCTCAATTACTTCGTTGAAGCGAAAAGTGAGAGAATTGAGGACACGCTCTAATAGGCAATGGCTCGCTCGCATCCTGCTCGCTGCGCTTTACTTGCCTATTATGAATAATCAAATCAGTGAGAATGCCACTTTTGAAATGTCTGAGCATCATTCCTCAGCGCAAATTGCCTTAGCTTGGTTGATGAAACAAGGCAACGATATTGTGCCTATTCCGGGAACTCAACACACAAAATATCTGCTGGAAAATATTCAGGCGGTTAATGTGACGTTGCCAGAATCAGACTGGAACATCATCGAGAAATTTATTGCCGAATTTCAGTTTCAGGGTGTGCGTTATCCTGAAGTGATATTGAAAATGGTTGATCGTACTGAGTGATCAGGGGAATTTTCACCCTATACTATATGTTATGCGTCCCTTATAATGCGCCGCAATAAAAAGCCTATTTTGTTTACGTGCGGTTAGAGGTGAAAATGTATAGTCTATTTACAAAACCTGATTCATCGGTTGTTATTATCCATAAAGATAGTGCTAGCTATCTATCCATTGGACGCGAAAGCGACGCTGGTACAGATATTCATTTTGGTGCTAAGTATGACCTAGTCAATGCTTATAGAGCGCGATTCGATATCGTTTCGAGTGTTGATCATTTAAGTTTTGCGTATGATATGGAGAACAGAGCTCATCTTGATGAAAGTATCAGCGTGCGTATTTCACACTCAAGCGATCAGTTATTAGTTTTTTATTATTATAATGCTATGACTTCAATGGTACGACTTGAGGTAGATATTTTAAATAATCTAATAGCGGAATTATTGACCGAGCTCAAGCAGTTAAATCAGAATTTTTATAATATTGCAGAATTTTATGAAAATGATGGCAAATCAATAACAGAAGGAGATGAAGCATTCCATGCTCGCGCAAAACAATTTCTTCAAACTCTCCAGCCCTGCGCAAAACAATTTGTAGTTAATTTAAGAAATAATGTGTTCGAAGCTTCATTTTTTGAAAATCTTACCAAGATATTAACATTAGAAAAAAATGCGCTAGCAAATTATCTTGAAATTGAGAAGCTCGCGCGGGATAGCAATCAGCCTAAACTTAATATAAATAATTTAAGATAAATGTCAAACGTGGAAAATGCCGTGTATACCTTTCTAATCAATAAATCTTTCATTGATCATATTGTTATATCAAAAAATTTAGATAGCATGAAAATTTATTTAGATAAGACATCCGACAGATATAAGATAAATAAAATGACTTTAGATGCTGTTGCTTCAGAATATGGTTCTATGGAATGTATGGATAAACGTGATTTCGTTGAGAGAACTTTTTTAGGATTACAAGACATGGAAGTTCGACTGGCTAAAATTAAACGAGACGAGAAAGATCCTTTTTACGCGGCTTCTTTTTCGATGCCTTATCTTAAATTACAAGAAAGAGGGATAGAGCACACGATACAAGATATTATTCTTCAATTATTCGAAAATGGATTGATTGATGAAAATCACTTAGAAGAAATGAATAAACTACTCCGTGATCGCATACCTGTTTTGCGTGCAGAAAAACTTCATGAGATTGAGGTGAATCTATCTCTCGTTTCAGAAGTTGTCTCAATACGAAAAGAATTTTCTTATCTTGCAGAAGAAGCTTACTATCACTGGGTAAACTGGTCGTTCATTATAGGAAGAACTTTACAGGTTTTAAATGAAATACATTACAATGATGGTAATCTGCCAAAATCTGGATGTAGTCTTGGTCAACTTTTATCGAATGAAGTTGAGACTGACGAAATCTTACGTTCACTTGCTATAACAAATAAAGTAACTGAAATGTTATTTGTAGCATCCCTCTCAAAATTTCAAGAAAAAATAAAACAATTCGTAGATCAACATAAGCAAGTGATTCTCGATACACTCGAACCAGAAATAAAAAAATGTTCTCCACTTGTGCAGGAGCTCTATCGGGAACATAAGTCAGAAAACCCATCACCTTATGATGCTGTAATAGCAGCCAATGAGAGAGTAGGTAAGCCTGCTTTTGCAGCACTTTATCGGGAAAGAGCAGTCGGAAAGAGCAGCGAAAATGTAAATCTAGAAAAGGAAAAGACAAGTCAGAATAATCATGTTTCGGAAATGCGTCGGTAGGTAGGAAAATATTATGCTTTTAACAAGACAGCAAAAACAAGATTTACTAATACAATATTTTGCAAATGAAATTAATGGCGATGTAAGTAATGAAATTCTTAACGAAATTTTTTCTGCTGCAAAATGGTCTTCACGTGCTAAGGAAAATAAAGGCACCATCCTCGCAAAGGATGTCAGCGCATTAATTCCTGGAAATGAATTATACGATTTAATCTATAGCATCTATGACATGCTGAATGATAGATTTAATTTTAATCAATCGACCAGAAATGCAACTCTATTATGTTGTGGAATTGAGTCTTTGGTAGTTGTTTATCATAAAAAGGAATTCCAACAGAGTAAAGACGAAGCATTTAAAAGTACTTTATTATTTTCTCTTTTATTAGTAACAACTCCATTTGCAAAGTCGTATTATGAATCAAAATTTCAAGAAAATTATCGAAAACAAAACTTTCAAGAATTATTTGTTGATAAAAAATATTTAGAAAATAATCGTAATAGTGAAACAAGAAAGGTTCATGGATTACTTAGTAAAAGTGTAGTTAATAAAGACCAAGATTTTAAAAGTGTACTTTTTAATAAAAAAAATCATGTCAGGAAATTTATGACATCATCAGAAAATGGTTTTTTTAATCGTTGGGGCGTTAATCTTTTAGGCTCAAAAGAGCAAATTGAACATGCCGTGGAAAAAATTCATGATCGTGGATTGTGGTAGATTATTTGCAAGTACGAGGCCGGGTTTTGCTTTCGTTGCATTTTTTAGCGCTATTTTAATATAAATTTTATAAGAGGTTTCAATACTATGGTTACTTTGTTTTCAGATAATACTAATGGTCCGCAATATACAGTCAGAATGCTTTTAACGAGCGTATGTCCTGAAGAAAAGCAAGAGCAAGAGATCAGTTTGAAAAAATTTTCTCATTTTACTTTGGGATGCACAGTTGAGGATGAGTCTAAAGAAATATCTAAAGCAATCGATTCTATTGCGGGTAAGTTAAATGAAGAAATCACTTTTAAAGTATCAGGAATAATCAATCTGAATACGGATGACCGTCCTTTGTGGGGTGTCAAATTAGATCTAGGTGATCATGAAAATGAACTACGAAAAATTTTTCGTGTTCTTGATGAAGCAATGTGTCATGAAAGAAATGGAAATCTTTATGTGTGGGATGTTGACTCTTTTCCGTTATCCTGTCTGCCGAGGTGTCCACACGTCACAATAGGGCCTAGTGATGCAGATAAAGAAAAAGCGCTGCAGTTGGTAAATTTAAATTGCCAGCTTACATTTGGTGCGATTGACTATAAAAAGACAGGGCGTCATGACCCGCATCTTTCTGTCAATCTAAGCAAGAGAAATAAACTAAACAATCCAGATCAATCCATTTCTCGGAGGATGTGATGTTTCGAAATCCAATTGACGCTAGCTCTCATCATGAAAATGACGCGATCATTCGCGAAATCATAGAAAATATTAAATCTTCAGATAAAAATAGTGTTGAGCAACTGAGCGCTGCATTAAGAATGGCGCAAGCACGTCAGATTAATTTAGAGAATGTGACTGCGCCAGGTTATTCATATTTTTCTGCTCCTGTATCTCTTATTGAATACAGTTGTCAGCATATGGCAACATTTCAGAAAACCCAGCTCTTGTATCAATATGGAGCGAGTTCAATGAAATCTAAGTGGGGACGAGAGTATGAATATAATAAAGCGTTAACAAACCGCAGAATTAGTGATTATCATTATTATGGAAATGACTATGATGATAGAGTAAAGTGCATAGATGAAGCCGTTGAAAGTTTTGCACATATTTGGACTATGGGTGCAGAAAAATTTGAAAAAAGTTTAATGGTTTCTGACGCTCACAAGGTGGGCTTGCTTGAAAGGACATGTAAAGCAAGTGTTGATAGATATCAAAGTATGTCGGCAGAAATAATAAATGAATTCGCTGAAATTCCTGAGTCAAAAGATTTAGCTCATTCTTTATTGAGCCAGAGAAAAGTTTTTAAGTGAATGGTTGCTTAAAATTTCTTGAGCCTCAGAGATGAATTGATTGAACAATTGTGCAGCGGGTATTTCTCGACAAAGTCGACTTGCTTGACCGGCCCATAAAGACATATAGTCAAGATTATTTTGTTTTTGCGCGGCTTCGCGAATATCTTTCACTAACATGCCTTGGATAGGCATATCTAAAATAGGAAAATGATTTTTTTCCATTTCAAGTAAAAAAGCATTTTTAAGTGAACGAGCCATTCTTCCGGTAAATACAGTGGTTAATCGAGTGCTTTCATCGGTACTTTCAAGTAAGGATTTGCGGTGAATTTGATGAATGTTGGATTCAGGACAGCATAAAAAAGCAGTACCCATTTGTATGCCTGCTGCACCTAATGCTAAAGCTGCAACGATACCGCGACCATCCATGATGCCACCAGATGCAATGACTGGAATTTTGATTGCATCTACTACTTGAGGAACTAATGCCATCGTTCCTATTAATGCATCTGCGAGATTGGTGACTTTCAAATCAGTGCCTCGATGTCCGCCTGCTTCATAGCCTTGTGCTACAACCATATCTACACCATTTGTTTCTAACAATTGTGCTTCTCGCACCGTCGTTGCAGTGCCAATAACAGATATGTTATGAGATTTGATTTTTTGTATGACTTCTTTTGATAAAATGCCAAATGTAAAACTGAATACTGGAACTTTTTCTTCAAGAATAACGGCTAATCTTTCATCGAATGATGAAGGCGATTGCAGTTCAACATGATCGACATCTTTTAGGCCTAATTTTTGTCGAAAATAATTTAAGGATTTAACGGCTTGTTGAATTTCATTTTCAGTATATTTTTTAGTATCGATAGGAGAAAATAAATTAATTGCGAAAGGGTTGTTAGTTAATGCGCGAATTTCTTTTATTTTGTCCCGTATTTGTTGAGGAGAAAGCGTGCCTGCACCAAAAGAGCCTAATCCACCTTGATTAGAAACGGCTGCTGCCAATGCTGGACTATCTGAAAGTGCCATGGGTGCTTGAATAATGGGATGTTTAATTTTTAATATGTCGGTTATCATTGCTATACAAACTCCATTTGAATTGATTCATAAAAAATGACTTGATCTGCTAGCAAACTCAGCTTATTTTCATCTTATCAGATTTTAACAAGTTGTCTTATTAAAAGTTAGGAAAACTTCAATAATGAAAGAGATTTATATTAGAAAAGCGGAACTATCTGACGCAGAAGAGATTGCAAGCGTCCATATACAGGCATGGAAAGAAAGCTACGCCGGTATTGTTGTAGATGACTACCTGCAAAACATAGATTATCAAAGCAAGTTGCTTCATAGAAAACAAATCATTGCAGGGAATCAGGGTGAAAATATTAATCTTGTTGCTGTTTGTGGAAATAGTATTGTTGGGTTTTGTGATGCCGGCCCTGGTAATAAATTGGATGCGCCTGGAGAGGTTTTCGCAATTTATTTACTTCAGAATTTCAAGAGAATTGGAGTGGGAGATAAGTTGTTTAATAGTGCCAAAAAACATCTTGTGAAAAACAAGCTTGTACCATTTTTAGCATGGGTATTATCTGAAAATCTTGAGGCGCGAAAATTTTATGAAAAAGAAGGAGGGGAGGAGTTTAGAAAAAAAATGGTGGAGATCGGAGGTAAGCTTCATGAGGAAGTTTCGTATATATTTTTAAATCCTATAAAAAACTGACTAATGTGTTCTCATTAAGTAAAGCGCGTGATGGAGCACTTTATTATTGATGTTTTACTCGCGAAATAATGAGTACGAGATAGGGTGATTTATCCCCTATTTTTCTTCATGATTTAAAAATATAATCCTCCTCTTTAAAATATTTGATAGTATTATGACAAAATATACAAAGCATACCATAAAGCAATACCATCCCAATGAAAAGGCAGAAACCACTTTTTTGATGACTGCAAATATCTCACTTTTTGGACCACTAAAAAGTGAGCTGAGTGACTTGCTTGGTAAGGGATATACTAAGATAAACGGTGATCAATATTATTGTGTTTACACTAGGCTTGCCACGGATATACTAGAATTTAACCTTGAATTAGATATTCAGTATGAACAAAACAGAACAGGGATTTTTCATAGGCAGAGACAAGAATCAAATAACATTAATAAAAAAATGACTAACAATGTAAGAAAATTTTTTTGGACAACCGTTGATAATGCTAAGCCACATACAACACCATTTGAAGAAAAGCATTTAAATATCATAATACTGACATCAAGAAGCCCAGAAGAATTTCAACAGATTTGCGAGCAATACTTTAAAGAGACTGCAATGGCAGATATTGTCATTGCCAATCAAAAGGGTGCAGGAGAATTTGTGGGCCCAATTGGTAACAGTGTGCATACTACTTGGCATGCTGAGAGTGCTGATGACATGGATGTTGTATGTTCAGTCGCTAATCTCATGACTAAGGTCATTATGGATAATGCTGCACTGTTGCATGAGAAATGGATTGAACATAGATATCAATCTTTAATTGGCGTTTGTGAAGAGCAAGCAATAAACGAATTACGAGAAGGCGCAGATCAATATTTTTCAAAATGTAGGTTTGTCTGTCAATAAATCCTGATCAATATTACTCATCGAACGAGGTGTTCAATATGAAAAAAATCTGGGCTACCCTAGGTGGTTTTAGCGCGCTTGCTGCTTATGGTATGTACGCGAGCCGGAAAACTATTCCACCCTCAAAGCCAACCGCTATTGATTTGGCACAGCATAACAATCAAAATCTTGCGCCCATCTTTCATTGGGATTACGAGTATGGATGTAGTAAAGATGGATATAATTATATGCATCTGTTTAACGCATTGGCCGATTCTGCTAACAATACAACAATTGATGAAGCCAAAAAAAACAAGTTGCGTGATTTTCGCGAAAAAATTATAAATGCCTCTAAAGAATATTCATCAGTCATATATTTTCCAAGTATTGGGTACGTTGTTGTATACGATGAAGAAAAATATAACCGGATACTGATACCAAAATTAAACGAACTTGAGCAAATTAAAAAATTTCTTCTTTCAAGCTCAAGCGATCAATTTATGAATCTCACTCAATCTGATGCAGCAATGAAAATATTAGATGAAATGTCAGAGCATGTTACTTTACTATTAAATATACAAGATATTGCGCCTGAATTAGAAGATAAGATTGTAAGTCCGCCATCACTTAAAGAATGTGGTAAGTTCCTTGAAAAAACAAGAGATAAAATAACTAATACTTTAGACGCTATGCAATTGCTTGATGATTTGCTTGAAGATGAATTTACTATTGGACTTGTCAGCACTCAATATAAAAACTACAGGCTCAATGGGGATATGCAAGAAAAACTCAACAGATCTCATGAAGAATGGGAGCAAATTGACGCCGATATAGAGAAAGCTCAGAAGGCAGTCAGATTAGTCAAAAAATTTATCCAATCGTATGCTGCTTGTCTGATGGAAAACCCAACAGCTGAATATGAGTATACGTCATCAGTTAAAACTATTAGGAAAACTTAATATGTCAAAGTTAATCAAATTAATTAGTAATGGCTTAAAATCAGATTTATTCCAATTAAAGTATTCTAATTTTATCGAACAAATTCAGCGAGTCATTCCAGAGGCGCAATATCTTAAAGGAACAGCAACGGTTTCTGCTGAAGGGATAGCGGAAAATGCGGCAAAAGAATTGCATGGCTTCAAAATGGCCGATGAAGAAATGAGAGCGTTTTCAGGCTTATTACGTTTTAAAGATGTCATTAAAGGCGATGAGGTTTCTTATCAAAATTTCATTGAGTGCCAAAAAGATGCGCGTCCGCCACGTCCGGTGCTTTCTTATCAATCTTTCCAAGAGATGGGGCAATATGTCAGAGATAAACTAACTACTCCTGAAGATTGCGCTGCTGCAATCTGGTCTGTGCTTTGTAATGATCTTGGAAAAGTGCATGAAATCGTTTATGCATACAAAGCATTATATCCGGACAGCAGTATGGGGCATGATGCCATTTTAGCTAAGTTATTAAATGAAAAACCGGAGTTATTTCCCGCTTTTGCTGCATTGCCTGCTGAACAACGTCGAAAAATTATAGCAGGCTATGCATCTGGTTGCGATATTTCTCAATTTGAGCAATTAGAATTACCGATTGTTTCACTAGAAGCATTAAAAATTTTAGATAAGCAATCTTTAGATATGTATATATTACATAGCATTTTTGATGTGTCAGGTGCTGCTGCCCATTTTAAATCTAATGGTTCATTGACGATGCACCAACAGACTTGGGATTTTTTTAATGCAACTCAAAAATGTCTTGGTGAATTAGCTAACGTTTCAATTGAAACTGCTTATCTAAACTATTTAAACTATCGAGGCACGTGCATTGGCATTGAAAATAATTCTGAAGAAGCAACCGCATTAATTCGAATCGCTGGTATGGCTCGCCTTGCAACCCCTGAGCAAGGAAAAATGTTGAAAAAAGTGTGGAATCGTCTAACTCTTGCAATGAGAAATGTGTTAACGAAAGAATTGAATGTTCATGGCGGAACTGGGTCACGTGCTATTTTTGTTGGGTATGGTGTAGCGATTTTGCTAAATCCTCAAGGTGCCAAGCAAAAGATCTTGAATGAAATATTTAAACCTGAAGAAATTAAAAC
>JANRLY010000011.1:0-104742 GCA_033762075.1 Gammaproteobacteria bacterium | reverse complement strand
GGCCCGCGTCTTGGCGGGGGTAACCCGTTTTACTTCTCGGGTGCCCCCGTACACGCCCGGGGACGACGGCGATATGGACAAGCGGGAAGACGGAGAAGTGGACAAACCGGAAGACGGAGAAGTGGATGGGTGGGACGATGGTGAAATAGCTAAGTCCCGCAGCGACATATTCGAAATTGTGGTGTTAGGCTTCAGGGTAATATTTTTTGCTTGAGAAATTTTCTCATACAACACTCGATTAATATGTTCTGCTGGAATCACAAAACCTAACTCAGAGGCGCCAATTTCTTTTGCAGATAATCGAGTGCTACCAAAATGTCCGCGTTGTGAAACGTGAACCGTTTTGATGGCAGTTGCAAATGGAAGCAGATTTTCCCAAATAGAAATCGATTTAAAAAAATCGCAGCTTGATTTTGTTAGCGCAATGAGCCGATGATCTTTTTGCGGCGGTAAAGGATTTTTATCGATGAGTTCAATTGTGTGCGAAGAATCGATTAAACCTGCGGCGAGTGATGCGCCAACCATCCCGCCGCCTAGGATTGTGATGTCAAATGTGTTCATATAACTTCGTCATTGCGAGCCCGCGAAGCGTTTGGGCGTGGCAATCCAGTTTTTTTCTGCGATACGTATGGATCGCCACGGCTAAGTACTTCGTAGCCTCGCGATGACGGATTGGTGTCACGTCACACCACAACATCATTGACTCCTGCCATAATATTTTCAATATCGCTGATTTCTTTTGGCAATTTCTCACTCAAAACGCGATTCCCATTTTCTGTGATTAAAACATCATCTTCGATGCGAACACCAATGTTGTGCCATTGTTTAGGTACATTTGGAATGTTGCTGGAGATATAAACGCCGGGTTCCATGGTTCTCACCATGCCTGGTTTTAAGGTGCGCCAAGCTTCTTTGATTTTGTAGCGTCCTGCATCGTGCACATCGAGGCCTAGCCAGTGACCACAACGATGCATATAAAATGGAACATACGTGCGTTTTTCAATGATTTCATCGACGCTGCCTTTTAATAATTTTAATTCTCTGAGACCCTCAACGATAACGCGTAAAACTGTTTCCTCAATTTTATCCCAGTGATTACCTGGATGCAGTGCTTCGATACCAACACGCTGTGCTGCTAAAACAACTTCGTAAATGGCGCGTTGTTCTGCGGAAAATTTACCGTTAGCAGGAAAAGTGCGAGTAATATCGGAAGCGTAATAATCATATTCGCAACCAGAATCGATCAGAATCATATCGCCATTTTCGATTTTTTTGTTGTTCGTTACATAATGCAAAATACACGCGTTTTCGCCGCTACCAACAATCGGCGTGTAAGCATGTGCATGCGAACCATTCGATAAATAAGCGTAAGTCAGCTCGGCTTCGAGTTGATATTCGTACATGCCAGGTTTGCACGCACGCATTGCGCGAATATGTCCCTCGATAGAAATGTCGCATGCTTTTTGCATGAGTTCGATTTCAGCAGGAGATTTGATGACGCGCATTTCGTGCAAGATCGGTTGAATATCCATAAAGGTATCAGGCCAATTGACACCGCTGCGGACTTTGCTGCGTAAAGTATTAATGGCTTCAAATATCACTGTATCAAAGTTGGCATCCATACCAGTTGCGTAATAAATTTGATCGCGATTTTCAAGCAAGCCTGGGAGTTTTTCGGCGAAGGTTTCGGTCGGCCATGCTTCATCGGCACCGTATATTTTTTTAGCGCCTTCTTGTCCGGCACGATAACCATCCCAAACTTCTTTATCCGGATCTTTGCGGCGTGAAAACAAAATGTATTCGCCATCGCCGCGGCCAGGCGCAAAAACAGCAATAGCTTCAGGTTCGTCGAAACCAGTTAAGTAGTGGAAGTCGCTGTCTTGGCGGTAAGCATGTTCATGGTAATGATTGCGATACATGATTGGTGCAGCCTTGACGATCGCAATGCTGGTCTTGCCAATATGCTTCATGAGTTGCGCTCTGCGCGCTGCAAATTCTTGTTTGTTAAGCATGCCCAACCTCCGTTTCCAAGGTCAAACATGTTAGCATCTAGCCCCTCAAACTGCCAGGAATCGTGGGGTTAGGTCAGTCGTTGTTTCATCGAATGCATGCCATCAAAGATGGACTGAGACATGTGTTTTGGAAATTCCTTGGGTAGCTTGGCAGAAACTTGCTCAATAACAGTTTCTACTTTTTCCAGCATTTCAGAGAGAATAGTTTCTGCTTTTTCAGTGGAATAACGCGCGTACTTTGCTGATCCGATGAAATGTCTACGCTGAATATTGTGCCATATGTAATGATTGTTTTCTCCTCTGAGTGCCATGGCCATTTTGATTTTTTGTTTTTGTAATTGTTTTTTTGCGATGAGCGGATACGCTGAGATTATGTCATACAAAGGTGTGAGTTGAAATTTTCCTTCAGGTAAAATAAATACGCTAAAATTTTTTGCATGCCCATCAATAGCGGCTAATAGCCAGAACAGTACTTGTGATTGAAAGAAAATATCTCGATCTTTAAGAGGATTTTCGGCGGCTAGTAATAATTGCATAATATTATTGATCCCAGGCCCGCCGTCTGCTTGATATTTTAAATTAGGAGAAGTGCTAAGTGCTTGGCACATATCTTCTTGCGGTAATCGCATCATCCATGTTTTATCTCTTGATAATCTGCGATCAAATCTTTCTACAGATAAAACTTTGACATCTTCAAAGTGAAGTATTTCGCAAGGAGCAGTTGGTAATCCGAAAGCTTCAGCAATTTGTGCACATAACCATTCGTTTTCACAGCTATCGCGTAAATCCATTTGTTGATGCTGAATAAATCCAATCGGTAATTTGAAAATATGTGTAGTTGGTGTCTCGCCAATGGGTCGACACCATTTATTTTTGTGCCATAAAAAAGCGGATTTTTCTTGTGCGCCAGCAATGGAGATACGAAATGTATCATTATTATTCGTCATGCCAAGTGGATAGTGTGGGTAGTCGCGCATAATCGAAGCAATTTCTTTTTCATTGAGCGTTTCAAATTTAATTTCTTTGATTGAGGTTGGTGAAGTTTCATTTATCATTTGTATTGCGCCAACACAATCTTTACCGATGCTGGCGAGTAAATCAAAAGGATGGTTAGTAGGCACATGGAATTTAGTTTGAATTCTTGCTCTGATTTCTGCGTTATCAGGTAGCAAATTATCAAAAAAATTATAAACCACATCTCCTGAGAAAGATTTTCCTGCTAATGGTAATGATAAAGAAATTGGTCGAGCGCCTGGAGTTTTTAGCCATTGTTGATCATAGGTGAAGATGAGAGCACCTTTATCGGTTTTTTCTAATTTACCGATTAGGATGCCGTTCATGCGTATATCAAGTGTTCGGGTGTGTTTTACCATTCTTCTTTCCATGTGCTTTTCGCGGATAATATTTTATCTTTTGCTTCAATTTGTACGCTTAGATTAACGGCAGAAAGGATATCAAAGACTGTGGTTAATTGACTATTTTCAGGATTGTTTTCAAACTCTGAAACGGTTTGTTGTCTAATCCCAATACGTTTGCTGACTTCTGTTTGGCTTAATTTAAGTTTTTTCCTTTGATTGGTCACGAGTAAGGCGAGTTCTTTAGGCGAGTGAATTAACATCACGGCAGCTCCTGGTTTACCTGTTATAGCAGGTAAAATCAAGTTTACCCGTTGCAGCAGGTAAAATCAAGGTTACCTGTTATAGCAGGTAGAGTTTGAATTATAGCTGTACAACCATAAAACTAATTTATAGCTGTACAGCCATAAATAGGCTTAGCCACTACAAATTGTACTAAAGCCTAATCCTTTGCGTTGGATGCCTTCGATGATGCGAGGAAGGGCAGCGACAGTTTCTGCGCGGTCTTTGTAGCCATCATGTAATAAAAACACTTGGCCTGAGTGAACATTATTTAACACCTGAGAGACAATCTTATCAACGCCGGGCTTTTCATAGTCGAAAGAATTCCAGCCCATTGAAACAGGTGTAATGCCTTGTGAACGAATATAATCACGCACATGTTCATTGGAAGCGCCGAAAGGGTATCGCAAACAAAGTGGTTTCTTGCCTGTGATCCCAGACAAAATAGATTGCGTGAGTAAAACTTCTTTATGTAATTGCGCATCAGAAATTTTTGTCAACATTGGATGCGTGAGCGAGTGACTAGCGATCACATGACCATCTGCTAAAACCATTTTTACAATGTCAGGGTATTCTTTTGCATTTTCTCCGACCATAAAAAAGGTTGCATGAATATGATATTTTTTTAAAATCGCAAGAATTTGTGGTGTAAAAATAGGTGAAGGACCATCATCAAATGTCAATGCAACTGTGCCGGGTAGAGCCACTTTGCGAACGTCAGCGTTAGCTGTTGTGAAATTCAAAAAGCAAAAAATAGCGGTGAGGAAAAATAAAAAATATTTTCGCATAAAAACTCCTTTTAGCTTGTTTAGTTCCCGTGACTTTGTCATTCCCGTGATTCTGTCATTCCCGCGAAGGCGGGAATCCATTCTGCTAATAGCACCTTGGGTGTTTAGTATAAATGGATTCCCGCCTTCGCGGGAATGACAGAGCCAGGAGAATGACACGATTCAGTAAACGTTCTCGATTAGTTGCGTCCTTTCACTAACGCTTGCGTAATTTGTGCAACATGTTTGCCTTGATATTCTGCAATCGATAATTCATTTTCAGAAGGCGTGCGTTTATTATCTCCACCGGCCAACGTCGTTGCGCCATAAGGTGTGCCGCCAGTGATTTCATTCATGTTTGTTAAATTTTTATTGGCGTAAGGCACGCCAACGAGAATCATGCCTAAATGCAAAAGTGTTGTATGAAAACTGGTGATGGTTGTTTCTTGGCCGCCGTGTTGTGTGCCGGTGCTTGCAAAAACACTACCGACTTTTCCGACGAGACGATCTTGCATCCACAATCCGCCTGTTTGATCGAGAAAATTGCGCATTTGTGAACACATATTGCCGAAGCGTGTTGGTGTGCCAAAAATAATGGCATCAGCTTCGACTAAATGATTTGTTTGAATCAATGGAATATGTGCAAATGCTTTTTGTGCTGCTTTTGCGCCGCTTTTTTCTAAAATTTCTTCGGGGACTAATTCAGGCACGCGAAATAATTCGACTTCAATGTCACCTGCTTCGCGTGCGCCTTTTGCAACTGCTTCGGCCATTTGATAAATGTGGCCGAACATACTATAAAAAACAACTTGGATTTTAATTGACATGTATTTCCTCCTTGAAATACGAATATGTGCTACTTAGGAAAGTTCTCCGCTAATAAATTACCGACGGTAAAAATTTTCATCGCATTGGTTTTACCGTGTACGCCCATTAAATCGCCTTTGGTGATAATGACCAAATCACCTTGATTCAAAATACCGCGCTTTTGTAATTCAGCAGCAGAAGCAGCGTTGACAATGCGCCGATCAACGTGTGTTGCATCAAAAGGAATTGGAAAAACACCGCGATATAATGTCATGCGTCTCAGCGTGGCGGCATGACGACTCAAACCATAAATCGGAATTTCGGAATTGATGCGCGACATCCATAGTGGTGTTGTGCCTGATTCGGTCAATGCAATAATCGCACGAATATCTAAGTGGGTTGCGGTGTACATGGTCGCCATTGCAATGGCTTCATCCACAAACGTGAAAGGAAAATCTAAACGCTGCGGAGAAGATTTGGCGAGAGGATTTTTTTCAGCACCAACACAAATACGATGCATCGCGGCAACTGCTTTGTCAGGATATTTCCCTACCGCTGTTTCTTGCGACAACATCACTGCGTCTGTACCGTCGAGAACAGCGTTTGCAACGTCAGACACTTCGGCGCGTGTAGGGATGGTGTTATTTGTCATTGAGTCGAGCATTTGTGTTGCCGTGATGACGGGTTTTTTTAACGTGCGCGCTAAATTGATAATGAGTTTTTGTACCCCAGGCAATTCTGCATCGCCTAATTCGACACCTAAATCGCCGCGAGCAACCATGACAGCATCAGAAGCATGAATGATTTCTTCGATATTTTTAACGGCTTCTGTGCGTTCAATTTTAGCAATGATATTGGCATTACCGCCTGCCACGCGTAATAAAACGCGTGCTGCTTTGATATCGTCTGCATCACGTGGAAATGAAATTGCAATAAAATCTGCTTCGAGTCGTACTGCTTCGATTAGATCAATGCGATCTTTTTCTGTGAGTGCTTCAGCAGATAATCCACCACCTAAACGATTGATGCCTTTATTGTTGGAGAGCTCACCTTCAACAAGCACCGTACAAATAATTTTTTGCTGAGCAATTTTATCGACTCGTAAAACAATACGTCCATCATCTAATAACAATAAATCATTCGCGTGCACATCATTCGGTAAATTTTTATAATCAAGACTGACAGTCTCTTCTGTGCCTTCATCGTTGCCGAGAGTGGGGTCAAGGACAAAAGTTTGCCCTTCTTTAAGTAGAATTTTTTTATTTTTGAAACGCGCGATGCGAATTTTGGGACCTTGTAGGTCTGCTAAAATTGCAACAGTGCGATCTTGCTCTGCCGCAATTTTTCGTACCATGCTAATACGCGCAGCATGTGTTTCGTGTGAGCCATGAGAAAAATTTGCACGAAAAACATCAGCGCCTGCGAGAATAACCCGTCGAAGAACTTCCGGATCATCTAGCGCAGGCCCTAAAGTGGCGATGATTTTCGTGCGACGCAAAGAATTACTCATGCGATGCACTCATCTCATGCGCAGCGCGTGTTTCGAGCGCAACAATGGCGGGTAAGGGAACACCTTCGAGGAAGGAAAGAAATGCACCGCCGCCTGTTGAAATGTAGTCGATGTCTTTGCCGACACCATAGGCTTGAATGGCTGCAAGTGTGTCGCCGCCACCCGCAACTGAAAAGCCATTGCTGTCTGCGATCGCTTTTGCAATGGCGCGTGTGCCTTCTGAAAACTGCTCAATTTCAAAGGCGCCGACAGGGCCATTCCAAAGAATGGTTTTTGCTTTTTTAATGATGCTAATGAGATGTTTCGTGGTGTCAGGCCCAATGTCATAAATTTTTTCGAGGTCGTCAATTTGAGAAACCAATCTGACAGCACTGTCTGCATCGTCAGAGAGTTTTTCACCGACAACGACATCTGTCGGGACAATAATTTCAGCGCCGCGACTTTTGGCAAGCGTCGTTAAACGTTCAGCCTCATCAATTAAGTCGGGTTCGTGTAGCGATTTCCCAACCGTGTAACCTTCTGCAGCAATAAAAGTATTCGCGATACCGCCGCCGACAATCAGGAAATCCACTTTTTTAACTAAAGCTTCAAGTAAGCTGAGTTTTGTCGATACTTTTGAGCCGCCGACAATTGCAACCACAGGTTTCGCGGGTTTTTCCATGATTTTAGTTAAGGCTTCGAGTTCTTTGATCAATAAAGGTCCTGCGCAAGCAATGGGTGCAGTTTCAATGATGCCGAAAGTAGAAGCTTCAGCGCGGTGTGACGTGGCAAAAGCATCCATCACAAAAATGTCGCATAATTTCGCCATTTTTTGGGCGAGATCACGGCTATTATCTATTTCGCCGTGGTTAAAACGGACATTTTCGAGTAATACTAAATCATGGCTGTTCATGGAAAAGCCATTTACCCAGTTTTCGATCAATGGTACTTCGCGAAATTCTTTAGAAAGATAGGCTGCAACAGGAGCGAGTGAAAACTGCGGATCACGTACACCTTCCTCAGGACGACCCAGATGCGACATGACCATGACTTTTGCGCCTGCTTTGAGGGCTTGGCGAATTGTGGGGATAGCCGCTTGGATGCGTGTATCACTGGTAATAACGCCGTTTTTGATGGGAACATTCAAATCTTCGCGAATCAAGACACGTTTGTTTTTCAATGACAAATCCGTCATGCGTGTAATCGGCATTGGGGGGGCTGCTCCTGTCTAAGTAAAGTGCTGTGAATTTATTGCATAATGCTTGGAAACACAAGGGGGAATTTTATAATGGTACCCAGGATGTGTGTCATTCCCGCGCAGGTAAGGATCCATTTTGCAAATAGTTCGGTAAATGATAGGTAAAAGATCGGTATACTAGCGGTCTGGATTCCCGCCGGAGTTTACTCCTGTGTGCTTTAAGTAGGGGCGGGAATGATATTTTATTGTAGGACTTTTTATCATATGCCACTGCCAACACTCCGTAAATTTCTTCAGCTCGAATCTGCCGGCGGCATTGTTTTGCTATTGTCAGCCATGATTGCTTTAGTTTTAGATAACTCTGTTTCTGCTCCTTATTATGATCATTTTCGTGCCGCGGCACTTCATATTCCGTTTGGATTTTTTTCTTTACGCTTGTCGACAATGGGTATCGTGAATGATGGATTGATGACAATTTTTTTCTTGCTCATCGGTCTCGAATTAAAACGTGAATGGGCTTACGGTGAGTTATCGGATCGCAAAAAAGTTTTATTGCCAGCGCTCGCGGCGCTTGGCGGGATGCTTGTTCCTGCACTGATTTATTTTTTATTGAATCGTCACCAGCCTCACGCTCTGGCAGGTTGGCCGATTCCTGTTGCTACAGATATTGCTTTTGCATTGGGCGTTTTATCACTTTTCGGCCGCAAGATTCCACTTGGACTTAAACTTTTTTTAATGTTACTGGCGATTTTTGATGATTTGGGCGCGGTGATTATTATCGCTATCTTTTTTTCTGGCACTATTTCACCGATCGCGTGCGGTTTGACGGCTGTTGTTATATTGATGTTATGCGAGATGGCGCGACGCTCTGTGCGATCGCTTTGGTTGTGGAGTACAGCAGGGCTTCTTTTATGGGGCGCTTTTTTCTATCTCGGTGTGCATCCTGTCGTTGCGGGTGTTTTATTGGGGTTAATTATGCCTGCAGATTCAGAAACACGATTTGAAAAAATACTCCATCCTTGGGTCGTATTTGTGATTATGCCGTTATTTGCGTTGATGAATGCTGGGGTGCATTTAGGATGGAATGGACTAGATCATGCAGTTGTTTTGGGAGTTGTCGCAGGATTATTGCTTGGTAAGCCGCTCGGGGTTTTGCTCACTTCATTCCTCTGCATACGTGCGCGATGGGCCAAGTTGCCTGCCCATACTTCGTGGCACTTATTTGTAGGTGTTGCTTTTTTGTGCGGAATTGGTTTTACGATGAGCCTCTTTCTTGGTACGCTTGCATTTCCAGCGGGGTCTGATAGCGTTCGATTGGCAGTATTAGTTGGTTCTATGGCATCAGGCTTAGTAGGTAGTTTTATTTTATTGATCAAGAAAGGTAAGTGACGTGCGCGACACAATTCAGTTAGCTCGACAACGACTCATGGCGTGGTGGGTCCATGCGTTTACAGCTTCAGGCGCATTTGTTGGATTGCTTGCCCTTTTGGCGATTCATCAAAATAAACTATTGGTTGCCTTTTGGTTGATGGGTCTTGCTATTGTCATCGACGCTGTAGATGGCTGTTTTGCGCGTTTGCTCCGTGTGCGAGAAATTATTCCACAAATCGATGGCGCTTTACTCGACAATATCATCGATTTTTTTACATATGCTTTGGTGCCAGCCTTTTTTATTTTAGTCGTGCCAATGGTGCCAGAGATCTTAAAATTTCCGTGTGCTTTTGTGATAACGCTTGCGTCCGCGTACCAGTTCACGCAAGTCAATGCGAAAACACACGACCATTTTTTCTTAGGGTTCCCGAGTTATTGGAATATTGCTATTTTTTATCTCTTTTTCTGGCAAATGAATCCTTGGTTAAACGCAGCCATTTTATTCTTGCTGGCGGGTCTTAGTTTTGTGCCAGTGAAATATGTGTATCCTTCTCGTCTAGACTATTTAACACAGAGTGCTTTTTTGCGCATTGCGATGTTAGTCTTGACGATTTTGTGGGGCGTCGCCACAACAGGATTGCTCTGGACTTGGCCAAATGCCCATCCACTATTGGTGTTTTTGTCTGTGGGTTATTTGCTTTTATATGTTGGTATCAGCCTCTACCGCACTTGGGTACCATTGTCGGTGATTGATTGACACTTCAGTAGTGGATAAGGGAAAATCAATCCCTTTTCTCGGTAGACAAGAGAATGATGACCGAAGATACTCTTAAACAAGCTTGCCTGAAACGTCGCTATGAAGTGTCAGAGTGTGACTTACCCTTATCTTGCCCAATGCCAGATCAACGCGTGTGGGATGCTCATCCACGTGTATATCTTCCGATTAAAGAGACAGGCTGGGCAATATGCCCGTATTGCAGCGCAGAGTTCGTATTGAAAAATGACTGAACGACTCTTGATTGTAGGCCCCGCTTGGGTGGGCGACATGGTGATGGCGCAAGGATTGTTTCGTTTCCTGCATCAACACCATGAGGATGTAACAATCGATGTGTTAGCTCCTGCGTGGAGCTTGCCTTTGTTGGCACGCATGCCTGAAGTCAATCAAGCTATTGTTATGCCAATTTCACACGGTGAACTGGCTTTAAGAAAACGCTATCAAATGGCCAAACAATTACGCGAAAAAAAATATACGCAAGCGATAGCGTTGCCGAACTCCTTCAAATCAGCTCTCATTCCTTTTTGGGCGAAAATTCCAAAGCGTACGGGTTATCGTGGTGAAATGCGCTACGGGCTATTAAATGATTTACGTCTTCTCGATGCAAAACGTTATCCGTTAATGATTGAGCGTTTTGTCGCATTAGGATTATCATGTGGTGAAACTTTACCAAAAACATATCCTTGGCCTGCATTGCAAATATCAAATGATGCGCGCGAAAAAGTGATTCAAAAATTTCATCTCAACATGTCTCAGCCCGTTTTAGTGATGTGTCCTGGCGCAGAATTTGGTCCAGCAAAACGTTGGCCTGAGCGCTATTTTGCGACAGTCGCTGAAAGATTTGTTACAGCAGGATGGCAGGTGTGGCTTCTAGGTTCGACAAGTGATCGTGCGGTGACAGAGATGATTGAAAAATTATCCAATGTGTCGTGTGTGAATTTAGCCGGACAAACAACACTTGAAGAAGCGATTGATTTAATTTCATTTGCGACAAAAGTGTTGACCAATGATTCTGGATTAATGCACATTGCGGCGGCGTTAGATAAACCTATTGTGGCAGTATACGGTCCAACAAGCCCGCATTTTACGCCGCCATTACATCTCGGCTCGAAAGTATTGCAATTATCTTTACCGTGTCAGCCTTGCTTTGAGCGCGTATGTCCGTTAAAACATCATCACTGTATGGAACAATTATTGCCGCAAAAGATTTTGAGTGCATTGACAGATGAATCATAAGCGTGTGTTAATTATTAAAACTTCTTCGATGGGTGATGTCATTCACGCATTACCTGCTTTGACAGATGCGATGCAAGCAATTCCTGGTATTCGTTTTGATTGGGTTGTCGAGGAAAAATTTTCTGAAATTCCTGAGTGGCATCCTGCGATCGATCGTGTGATTCCTGTTGCGATTCGTCAGTGGCGTAAAAATATTTTTTCACGCTCAACATGGCGCGCTTTCATGACATTTTTGCGTGCAGTAAAAAAAGAAAAATATGATATCGTTATTGATGCGCAAGGATTAGTAAAAAGTGCTTTGATTGCGCGCATGGCGCGTGGATTACATTATGGGTTAGATAAAAAATCTGCGAGAGAATCTTTCGCTGCCTTTTTTTATCAAAAAAAAATTCCGATAGAAAGAAATCAACACGCGATTTTACGGTTGCGAAAATTATTTGCAGAAGTGTTAAATTATCCTCTCCCAACAACAATGCCTGATTATGCGATTGATCGTGCAAAATTAATCAAAACATCCGCTGAGAAAAATTATTTAGTATTTCTGCACGGAACAACATGGGCCACAAAACATTGGCCAGAAGCATATTGGATAGCGCTTGCAAAAAAAGCTGGTGAAAATAACATGAAAGTGCTTTTATCATGGGGGAGCTCTGTCGAACGAGCGCGCGCCGAAAAAATTGCAGCGCATCTTTCGCATGTTGAAGTGTTGCCTTCGCAATCGTTGCTTGAAATGGCGCAAGTTTTAGCAGGGGCAAAAGCAGTCGTGGCTCTCGATACAGGATTGGGGCATTTAGCAGCCGCGCTTTCTGTGCCGACAGTTTCATTGTATGGTCCGACCGGCGCTGATTTGACGGGAGCATTAGGCGAATCGCAACAACATTTATCAGCCACATTTCCTCCGTGTTCTCCGTGCTTTTCACGCGTTTGTCATTGGCAGGGGGAAGCACCTATTTTTCAGGGTGAAAAAATGCAGCCCGCTTGCATGGGATCGTTGACGCCGGAAAAAGTGTGGGAAAGTTTAAGGTAATTACTTTTTCCAAACAGGTTCTCTGTTTCTGTTAGGAAAGGATTCTGGCATGTGATCTTCTTGAAACGCATAATCTACATTGGGTTCCGCCGGAGTATACATGTGAAGTGGTTCTTCATCTTTACCGATGTTTGCGAAGAATTTTTCTTTGCCGCTTAATTTTAATTGGCTGTTTGAGAGATAGCCTGTAATTTGAATGCGGCTATTTTGGTTGAGGCCCACTGCTGTCGTATCATTCGAAATAGGAAAATAATTTCCATATCCCACATAAGTGAGTTTGCGTACACGTGTATTGCTGGCTTGAAAAGCATCGACGCCATGTAATGTGAGATATTGAGCGATCACACGTGCGCGCCGTTCACTGAGTTGTTGGTCGCGTTTAGACGTGCCAAAACCAGCACTGTTACCGGACACGATAATATTGTCGTCAGGAAAATAAGCGAGCACTTTTATGGCGCTGTTGAGGGCGGGCCCTGCTTCAGGTAATAAGTCTGCGGAATTACTGTCGAAAAGATAATCTGCTGATAAATTGATCGTGACTAATTGGCCTTGCGTATAGACATCTCCGCCTGCTCTTTTGATGCCACCCGAAGCAAAATCCAGTGTAGTCATGTAGTAGCCCACAAGGCCGCCCGCGAGACCTGCTAAACCAATGACTGCTTTTTGACTGGTAAAGATGGCAGCTGTGCCAGCGCCAGCCACTGCACCTACTGTTGTCCCCGCAACATTGCCGGTTAAATGGTTATTTGTTGTGAATGGATTGTAAGAACAGCCCGCAAAAAGGATATTTGTGGCAATTAAGAGAGCATATCGTTTAGTGATCGAGTGCATGCACGCAAACCCAAGCTCAAGATTAGTAGATGATTATAGAGTGGGGTATCAATATATTCCAACTTTTTCATAAGCTTTATTTAATCTTAGAGGAGGAAAATAAAAGGATGGAGCTAGGGAGGGCTTGCTATGAGTTTTTCTCGTCCATCTGGAAGTGCTGTAGCTTTAGGATTAGCAGCGGACCCTTTAGCATTACCCGTCATTGTCACAGCAGCCGGTGTTGCATTGACGGTTGCTGCAGCACAATTTGTTTATCACGAATATAAAGCTTACGAAGAAGCAAAATATAAAAAACAAATCGATGATGTGAATATGTTACATCAAAAGTATTTGGCGAAAATTATGATTCCGAATGAAGCAGAAATCCAAGGGTTTCCTGCAATTTTTCGTTGGGGTGTGGGCGATAAAGCAAATACGGTTGAGTCCATGCATTTGACTGATGATCAAGTGAAAGAGATCGGTCAATCAACGCGACGTTGTGATGATGTGGCGCTGGCTGTGTACCGTCAACATATTTTGAGCGCTATTCTTAAATTGCAAGAATATTATTTTATTCAAAAAAATAAGGACAGTGTCACATCAGGCGTGATTTGTTATTTGCTACACATGCTCGAAGAAAAATGTCTCAACTTTCAAGGATACGATTACGATATTGCGTACTTAACTGCATTGATTCATTTTATCAATGGGTATGCTTCATTGAAACATACCAAGAAAACCCAGCACTTTAGTCGTTTTAATGCAGTCTATCGGTATTTGTTAACGGCTAAACAATCTCTAGAAAAACATAAAGAATTATTGTCTCTTGAGGAAATGTTGTTTCAATTAAAAGATTTTTGTTTATTTCAAAGTGATAAATTGTTGCGTGATTTTGTGTCAATGGTCAGTGAAGATGACAATTTAGAATTTGCAGAAACAGTAACAATTGAGGAGCTCGCTAACGGCATCTTGCGAGAAGAATATATTCGCAGTGCTTATAGTGGTATTGTTTTGGAAAGAGATCATCAAATAGATGTACCTGATTCACTTTATAAAGATTGGATTAAATCTCTAAGTCAATACTATCTTGCTTCAATCAATGTAGATGCCAAAATTAATGAAAGAAATATTCAATTATCTACTGATATGTTTGAAGAAAAAGCTGATGTCAGAAACAATTTTTGGGAGTCAAATAAAAAATTTCAGCAAATAAAAAAGGTACATAATCTTTTTTTAAAATGCCATAATTTCATTTCGTCAAAAATAGTGGAAGGAAAATTGGTGCCGGTATCAGACGGAGGAGAAATTATTGAGCGTTCAAAAATATTATACCATTTTGTATTATTGATACATCAAATGATTTCTCTGCAATATCTTTCAATGCGATTAATAAGAAGTATAAAACAACTTGGCGAGGTGTATGTTAAAAATCCAAATCATTTTCGCGAAATTTTTCTCGCATTAAGCGTTCTTTGTCAAACGATCAAATTAAATGCTGAAAAATGTAAAGAGAACTTTATGGCTATTCAGGTCAATAACGGCAATGCGATGCAGTTAGACACTTTTCAGTCGTTGCCAGAAAAAATAAAATCTCGATTAGATACGGTGATTCTTCGAATCGATAATCTTGAAGAAGATATTAGCGATTATCGCGAAAATGCGACCAAAGATATGAAAGCTTCGCATGAAGAAGTTGAATCCATGAAGCATGAGATGTTTGAAACAGTGCGCTTTATTGAGAAAATGTATCAGCTTGAAGTCAATGTGCCAGAGGAAAAAGAAGCTGAGGTTCTTGAGAATTCACATTTGGTTTTATCATAAAGCGAAGCGTCGCTCCCGCGAAATGAGCAAATGTCATTCCTGCTACATGAGCAAATGTCATTCCACTGAAAAAATGTCATTCCTGTAACATGAAAAAATGTCATTCCCGCGAAGGCGGGAATCTATTCTGCTAATTGTAACTATAGTGTTAAGGATAAATAGATTCCCGCCTTCGCGGGAATGACATTTTTTTCAGGGGGATGACATTTGATCATTTCGTGGGAATGACATCCGTTCTTAATGCATCAACTGCAAATTGGTGACTTGTGCTTCCGTGTATTTTTTCTCTTGCACCATTTGGTTAACGTGAACAAGAGCTGCTTTACCTTCATCATTTTGAATTGAAGTATCGTCCATTTCATAGTAACCAAAAGATGTTTCTTTGAAAGAATAATGGAACACATCTGAGTCAATTTGAGATTTGAGGTTAGAGATTTTACTGTTTAAATCATCAATCGTATGTTTAGTGTTTAAACCGCGTTCGTATTCTCCTCGAAATGCAGCAAATAAATTTGAGTTACAAATTTCTGGGAAATCTTTGCCATCACGTCCCATTGCGTAAGCATTCGGCGGTTGATTACAGAATTGATCTTGTCCTCTACGCCAGCCGTCTTCAAAACGTTTTTGCAAATTGGGCGGGCACACAGCTGGTAATGGTTGCCCTTCTTGCGAATAATGCATGCCATTTTCAAAAGTGCAATACAAAGGAATACCTTTGCGCCATCCTGCACGATAATAATTAACATTTAATTTAAGTCCTGCCTGTGCGCATAATTGTGCGCGCTGCATGATTGAATTAATCGGTGTGCCTGCGACAGCATCAGAATATCCTGAGTTGGCACTGGGTGCGCAGTATGGTTTCATGCCATTGTGCCAGCCAGACATGTATTTATTTGTGTCAACAGCAATTTTGAATTTCGCACAATCTTCGATGGCGGGCTTTAAATCTTGCGGTGTATGCCCAGCGATGCCATCCGCTTGGCCGACGGCAAACCAATTTGTTGCAAGACATTCATCTTGACTTAAATGATGTGCACAGCCAGCTAACATCATTGGTAATAATAACAATGACAACTTCTTCATGCTGTTTCCTCGTTCGAAAATAAAGTGGTTTCTTCCCAATGACACGCGCCCGATTCATTGCGTCCGTTGAAAACTTTGACAGTCATCGCAACAATGCCACGTTCTTTTAATGCTGCGGGCTGTTTCGTGAGTTGCTGCAAAATCCACCAAGATAATTCTTCAAGTGTCACATTGACGATTGGTAACACAACGGTATCTTTTTTCAAGAATGAAAATGTTTCATTTGCAAAATGCACAATATAATGTTCATTATTTTCTTCTAGGTGAAGATAGGCCGAGCGACCCGGTAAAATAAAGTGATAGTCGAGTTCATGGCATAGTTTTTGTAAATGTTCTCGATATTCTCTTAAGTCGAACGCTAAACCATTTTCACCGACACGCGTCTGAAAGACGACACCAATTTGATAGTCGTGACCATGCAAACTTTCGCGTACACTCGACGACAATGTCATCAAATGTCCGGCTGAAAATTTGAGCTCTTCTTTATGTAATTCAATCGTGGCAAAGCGTTTCACGGCCTGCTCCGCAAGGTTAAAGGGTGGGGATTATACATGAATTTTCTTATGTAGGGGCGACTGGCGGTCGCCCAAAATGAGCAAGCTGATACGCGTTATGCGGGCGCACACATTTTATTTAAATAACTTATTGAATATAATATAAAATTCATGATTTCGTGCACTGAGAACCCTCATTGGAGCGCCACTTCATGTGATCTTGCCCAGCGTAACATAGGCACCGCAATCAAGCCCATTAGCATGCCAATCAGCAGTGTAACTAATCCCATGCTGAGATAGTAGGATTGGTAGATATGTAAACTTTGCAACACGCCAATGCCTTTTTCTGGTAACGCTACAAAAGCAGCGAGACGTCCAGATAATACATTCGATAATGAAACAGCCAAATACCACGCGCCCATCGCGAAAGATAATAAATGTTCTTCGCAATAAAGCCCAATCATGCTGAGGCCGATGGCGCTCACCCAAAGTTCAGAGATAGTAATAATAAAATATGACAAAACTAAATAATTCCCATTGATCAATCCATGTGTTGCGTAAAGACAAGCAAACCACATGACTAGGAGTCCGACTCCTGCTAAAGCAACCCCTGCAGCAAATTGATAGGGAATTTTGAAGCCGTGAAATTTTTTATAAAAACTGGGTAACAAAAGACTCAGTAAAATGATAGTTAACGGATTTACCATTTGATAATTTGCAGGCGCCACTTTTAAACCAAAAAAATTTAAATCAGAATTATTCGCGGCAAATAAAATTAAGGTGGTATTCATTTGGTTATACACGATGAAAAATATGATCGCTTCGACAATTAATGCTATAGCAATGAATTGTTTGAATCGTGATTTTGCGGGCAAATTTAATGTGCGTAATAAGAACCAGAAAATACCTAAGGCGCAACTGATGGCTAACACGTAGCTCGAACCATAGGGGAAATAATAGAGCAACGTAGTGGCAACATAAATCACAATGAGATAAGAGAAAAGTTTTGTATATTGTTTTTTTGACATGGATTTACGATCTAAGCTGTCGATGACATTATCAAATAATTCATAGCGCCAAATGAAATTCAGTGCAGCCAGTGCTTTGCCGGCGAAGACAATGGCAAATATGGTTAAGGGTCCGTAATGAGTTTCCATCAACTGCGGCGCAAGAATTGCTGCTAATAATCCACCGACATTAATTGACATGTAATAAATTGTCATGCCTGCTTTAGAGCGTGCAGGGTCATCACAGAAAATCCGTGAAACTAATGCTGAAGAAGTTCCCATCAATAATGAATTTGTTACTGGTACCAATGCGTATGCTGCGATAAACCAAAAATCACCATGCTGTGTGACTGTAAAATTGCTTAGCATCACAAATAAATAAGCGACTGCTAATAAAACCGTGCCATAAAGAATAGAGCGTCTTATTCCTAATACATGATCAGCCATGTATCCGCCCAACATTGGCATGAGATATCCCATTGCTTGCGTCACGCCCATGAACGCATACGCTTTAGTTTCAGAATAACCTAAACCATATTTCCAAATGGGGCGTGTCAGGTACAAGATAAATACCGTATTAATCGTGTAGACAGCAAACTGACTCCAAAAAGTAATCATCGCTACGGTATTAGATTGACGTTGTTTCAGATCAAAACGCAACATGATGCCGGCTCCTCATTTTTTTGTAATGTATTTTAGAGTTATGCAGGATTTGTTTGAAATCTTCAAGGGTTTCGTTGAATTTTCTTGGTAAATGAGGTTTTTGTATAGTGAAAAATTTTAAAGCGTATGCCTTTTATCTTGTAAGCTGAAGCGTGCCTCGATTCATGCCCATCACGTCGAGCCGTGGCTGCAGGGGCGTTGATGCATAATTGTCATTCCCGCGAAGGCGGGAATCTATTTCAAATTTATAAAGTTTTTAATTAGTCATACTTGAACATGAGCCGAGTATTTTTTAGTTAGCTGTTTTTGAATATGATGATGGATTCCCGCCTTCGCGGGAATGACAGGTGAGATTTTATGATTTATGCAACAATGCCGGGTGCGAGACGGCGTGATGGGGGCGACATTAAGATATTAACATTTTTGTAAACTACAAACTGAATATTGAGAGAACTCTTCTGGCGGGCTATTATCAACGTCATATTCTTTGGCTAAATTATCGGTAGTCTGGTTAGCGACGACAGTTAATCCATGTTGCTCAGCGAAGTGACAAATATCATCAATACCTAATTTATGTCCTTGCCAAAGTGGTCTCACAGTGTTTGTATTATCAACAAGAGATTGAGAGCAGTAATCAAAAGTAATAATAAAATGATCAAACGAATCTTTTAAAGTTTTAAATGTCTTGTCTACTTCTTCATTTTCAAGATACATCCAATTGCCTTCCCAAATAATGAGCGTCGGAGCAGAAAAATTAACGCCTTCATTGTGAAGCATTTCAATTATATCGTCCTTTACATAGTCTGCTTTAATATAGCTAGCATTTTTATCAAGATTATTTTCTTTAAAAATTCTTTCTTTTTCATCTAAAATAACGGCTCTATCTATTTCCCAGAATCTAACTGTTGAATATAGAGATGCATTTGTCTTTCCAAATTGATTTAATGAGTTTTTCTTGAATGGTTTAATATCAAATCCACTTCCTAAAATAATAATTTGCTTATAATCGTCTTCTTTTATGCATTTTTGGTAAAGTTTATTAATCCATCTTTCACGTATAGCGCCGGCAAGTATTTTATCAAGATCTTTTCTTTCATATACTTTTTGTATTGTGTCATCTGTCAAAAAGATTTTTGCATAATCACCTTTTGTCAGTGGCGTTGTTCTTGAGCCTCGGCCTATTTTTAACCAAAATGAAGGTTCTTTTGTCGCTGTCTTAATTGCAAGAACGGGTTTTGCAGTTTTTGAGCTGTCAAAGGGAGGTGTCACATTTGTGATTAATGAATTTTTTTTTGAAGATTCTTGCATGCTATATCCTTATAAACTGAGGTAGTTTCTTTATTGTGGAGTATACGCAAATAAATTTAATAACTAAATAGCCACTAAAGAGTGCTCAGAAATTTTAAAGCGTATGCCTTTTATCTTGTAAACTGAAGCCCGGCAATTTCAATTCAGAATCGGTGGTTGCCAAGATGACTTTCACAGTTTCACCCATTTCTGAAGGCATGGTGAGTCGTTTAATGGCCTGGGATTGTTCGAAGAGCGCTTGCGGCGAAAGTGTGCGTATTTCTGCGTGCTGCAAAATACCTGTTTCTAATAAAAAGGCAGCTTGTGTGGTGAATCCATTCAAGTGTAATTGATTGGCGCTGAACGCCTCTGCGGTCGCTGTGAAATCGACGTGAGCGGTGATGTCTGTTAAGCCGGGTAAATGAAAAGGATTATCAAGTTGTTGATGTTGATAAAAACAAGTGAGGGTGCCATTTGTTCTGGCTGGATGATAATATTCATTTCGTCCATAACCATAATCAATCATGAGCAATGCAGCAGAGCGTATGTTTTCTGCAAGTTGATGGATCCAGTCGTGTAACACTAAACGAATTTCTGATTGATACCCTGGCGATAACGCACATTGTTCAATGATAGGCATGCATTGTTGACGCAATGCATCGCTCGCTGGACGTAGTGTCCAAATGAATTGTTGATTTGCTAAGCCTACACAACGCTCAAGTAAAAGATTATTTTGCCAACGAAAACAATGCACCGGTAATGCATCCAATACTTCATTTGCAAAAATCATGCCAGAAAATGAGGGGGGTAAGGTGTTGTGCCATTCGATTCTGGAAAAAATTTCAGGGAAATTTTCTTGTAAGAGTGCTTGCTGGCGTTTACGTAATGCATTGCTGACTTCAATAATAATGTAACGTTCAGGGAGGTAATCCGTTTGTTGTAGTTGTAGTAAAAAATCATAAGCAAACTTCCCTGAGCCTGCACCCATTTCAACGAATTGCTTGTGAGAAGTGGCATCGCAAAATGTTTTCCAGGTCTCAGCGATGCAAGTAGCAAATAAAGAAGAATATTCGGGGGCTGTCATAAAATCACCCGAACGACCAAAAATCATTTGATCGCTATTGTAATATCCAAGCTCGGGGGTATAGAGTGCCATGGCCATGTAGCGTGCAAACGAGATTTGCCCGCCATGATTTTCGATGTCAGTGCGGATTTTTTGTGCTAATAGCTCGCTACGGCCGCGCTCAATAGGTGTAGGTATGTGTGTTGAGGTCATAAATTCAAGTATAATAGATGAATTATTGCCATTATGGATAGCTTATGAAAAAAATACCAGCGGTTGCATTGGTGACAGGGGCCGCGAGACGGATCGGCGCAGAAATCGCTGAAACGCTTCATGGTGCAGGGATGAATGTCATTGTTCATTACCATCGATCAAAGCGCGAAGCCGAGCAACTTTGTAAAAAACTCAATACGCGGAGGCCGGGTTCGGTCTATGCTCTATCACAACATTTAACAACATCCGTTGATCAACTCAACGTGTTTATTAAAGAAGCCGCACAATATTGGGGCCGATTAGATGTGTTAGTGAATAATGCATCCACATTTTATCCAACGAAATTAGGTCGCGTAAAAGAATCTGCTTGGGAAGATTTATTTGCGAGTAATTTAAAGGCGCCTTTTTTTTTATCGCAAGCAGCGCACGCTTATTTAAAAAAATCGAAAGGATCCATCATTAATATATGCGACATTCATGCGGACAAACCCATGCGTGATTATAGCGTGTATTGTTGTGCAAAAGCGGGATTAGTGATGTTAACAAAAGCATTAGCCAAAGAGTTCGCGCCGCATGTTCGTGTGAATGCAGTTTCTCCCGGTGCCATTTTATGGCCGGAAGGGAAGAGCATGCTCACTGCATCACAGAAAAAATCAATCCTAAGTAAAATTCCATTAGCGCGTCACGGTTCAGCCAAAGAGATTGCAAACAGCGTTTTATTTCTGGTACAAAGTGCAACGTATGTGACGGGTCAAATTATAGCAGTTGATGGCGGTAGATCATTAGATTAAAGCTAAGGAGAAAATGTTATGCAAGCACGGACAAAAATCTTCAAATCAACTTATCGATACTTGCTCGGGGCCTCATCTATATACGGTGCGCATTTATTGCTGTCTAACAGAAATGCGAAGAATGGTTATCCAGACCCATTTTCTGACCAGAATTTGATTCAACATGATGCGCCGATGATGAATCATCTCTTGTGCGATGAGATTTTTCCAGAAATGGATAAAAAAGAAAATCTTTCATTGGAAGAAGAAAATATTACAGTGCGTTATCCTTCGGGGTTTTTTATTTGTTTAACCAAAAAGATACTGGCAGATCTACGTATTCATGTAAACGCTCCTTTATTTCAATCGAGAATTTTGAATCGTCCATCTCGCCTCTCTGAAGGCAGACTTACGCTAGATAATATTTTTGAGTTTATTAATTTTTGCAGCCATTATTTTATTTGGGAAGATGGATATGAACTCACGATTAAAAATTATGAAAATTTCCTTAACCTTGTTGAAAAGCATGCAAAGGGTTTGAATTCTCCTTATTTCAATCCAGAATTTATTGGGGCAATCACTGAGCTGCTTTATCGGCTTAATCCGCGTGAGTTTCAGTGTGATGTTGTTACATCGCAAGAATTATCTTTTTTCTTTGAGCGGAACATAGGTGATAGCAAAATAAAACCATTTCATTTATTTAAAAACCTTGATTCTGGGGATAAAAATTTCGAAAATTATGATTTGCAATTACCACATGATGAAAAGATATGTTCGAAGTTAGAGCTCAATAATATTCCTTACAATGTTGTTCGTCTTAATGAGGATGAAAGTTATGTGAGTGTCCGTTGGACACATTATAAAACGTTATCCTTGGCGGTTAAAATGATGTTGCATAAAACCTTACCCTTTAGTTTCATGCCGCGAAATTATTTATTTTTTACAAATAAACCGAGAGAACAAAGCGTTGCTCCTTGGGTGGCCAACAGAATTCAATTAGCGAACGATCAAATGAAACCTTGTTAAGTGATAAATGAAGGAATATAAAATGTCGATGATACGTTGGTTAAGAAATGAAATCAGAAGCTTGATTCCGCCGGTTATTTATTTTCTGATTGTTTTTAATTTGTTCCACTTCACGCAAGGCCTTATGATGCAACCGCAGGATATCCGATATACTGGCTATATCGGTGCGACACTCGGCGCTATTCTTGCGGGAAAAGTCATTCTGGTTGTCGAGAATCTTCCTTTTATTAATGCTTTTCCTCGTAAACCAATCATGTATAACATCAGTTGGAAGTTTGTGATCTATGGATTTTTTGTTCTGTTGATACAAGTGATGGATCATACGATTGAGCAATATTACCATACCAAGAGTTGGGCCATTGCTTATACGCATCTCCAAACTATGCTTGTTCAGCCAGTATTTTGGGGAATACAAATATACGTCATGCTGTATTTTTTAATATTTATTATTTTCTCTGAACTCACGCGCGTGTTTGGTAAGCCAAAAATGATCAAAATATTTTTTGGTTGAAGAAATTAAAGCTATTTCGAAGTGTGGGTAATTTGATTTTATAGCGGATTCATGAGATTGTAAGGTATTCAATGAATGGTATGGAAGCATCAATGACACTGCGTATTGGAATAAAATTTCTTTGTTTACTTTTGTTATCCTCTTTTTTATTTTCAACGAATGCATTTGCTGCCCCATGGCAATTTGAAATCGCGCCTTATATTTGGGGAATGAATATGCGCGGGCGAACTTCTATTGGCCCAGCAACATTTGATGTCAACCAAAGCTTCACAGATTTACTTAAACATCTTGATGTTGCGGCGATGTTGTATGCGACAGCGCATAAAGATCAATTAGGTTTTTATTTCAATGGGATGTATTCTTCTTTATCTGACAATGGGCACTTTTATGATGTAAAGGTGCATGCGGATAATCAATTTGGAGTGTTCGGTGGTGGGATATCATACATCGCTTTTCAACGACAGCTTTCCAATGAGCGCGCGGTCTCATTAGAACCTTATGCAGGTGTTCGTTACACATTAAATAACTCCACTTTAAAACTTAACAACTCATCATTTAGTAAAAATGTGAACTGGACAGATCCTGTTATTGGTCTCAGATTTGATTATGCATTTAATAAAAAATGGACAGCGTTACTCATAGGCGATATCGGCGGCACAAATGCATCAACACATTACAGTTATAGTGCTGGCGCATTTCTCGGATATCAATCTCTCAGTTGGCAGCATGTGAAGTTGTATTTGGGCTATCGAATTTTGGGGCAGCATTACCAAACAGGTTCAGGAAGAAGCTTCTATGATTGGGATATGAAACTATACGGACCACTTTTAGGGATTGGATTTATTTTTTAATTGATTTAACGCTTTTTACCAATCGAAAACCAATATGCGACATAGGATTGTAAGGATCATTGCCACGTCTTGAGCTTGTGCGATATCCCATGCAAAAATTTTCGTCACATAAAAAAGATCCACCGCGAATAACACGTTCGGGAGCATTCGCCGGTTTGGATCTGTCGGAAGGATCAAAGCTGTCTGCAGGGCCTTTGGGGTTCATCGTTTGAGAAGATTGTGCTTCTTTGACAAAAGCATCTGCACGATACCAATCCGCAACCCATTGCCAAACATTCCCTGACATATCATAAAGTTTATAATTGTTGGGTGGATAACTTTTGACAGCTGATGTCGTGATATTCATTTTATTAGTTGGGGTAACGACTGGGAATTCTGTGCCATTGAAAGTATTTGCCATACGTTTACCCTGCGGTTTAAATTCATCACCCCACGTATAATTTGCCTGTTCTATGCCGCCTCTTGCTGCATATTCCCATTCTGCTTCGGTCGGAAGGCGTTTCCCAATCCATTTTGCATAGGCAAGAGCATCATAATAAGAAACTTGTACAACAGGATAATTTTCTTTCCCTTGAATGCTGCTATTGGGTCCATTAGGATGTCGCCAATTTGCACCTGGAATAAATCGCCACCATTGTGTGGCGTCATCTAATGGCACACTCTGTTTTGTTCCTACAAATACCATGGCCCCCGGGACTAATTTATTTTTAGAGGGCTTAGGTACGCCAGGAAAAAGTTGCACCTTAATAGTTTCCCAATCGGGGATTTTTTCTGCTGTTGTGACATAACCTGTTGCTTTAACAAACGCGGCAAACTGCGCATTGGTAACATCAGTTTGGTCTATCCAGAAAGAATCTACATAGACTATGTGCGCAGGTTTTTCATTAGGTTTGGCAAGACGTGTGTTGCTGCCCATCATGAATGTACCGCCAGGAATGAATACCATGCCGTCGGGACCGTTTTTGCCATTTCCAAGGATGACTTGCTGTGCTTGTTGTGGCGAAAAAAAATAATAGCTAGCTATTAGGCCGGCAGCAATGCAAAGTCCTGCAATAAGAAAATGAAATTTAAAAGGCTTCATCAGTGAAATATCTAGCAAAGATGTCTTATAAATAGTAGCGAGCATTCAGCAAGGTCGCAAATCATTTTAAGCTTTGAGGCATAGGGGTGGATTGCTTGCTGGATATATAACAATGTATGCTACTACTGATTTTTATTTCAAGGATGATTCTATGAATGCTATCAGTGGTAATTCTTTTAAGTTTTTATCAGTACAAGGCAGGGCCCGTAATATTATTCTCGGCATTTTAGCGGTGATTGTAGTTGCGATAGTTTTGGCGCTGTATTTTACTAGAGGGTTAGCAGATGCTGCGCGGGAACAATTAAGTGCAATTAAATCTGGTGATGTGACAAGCGCTTATAACATGACTTCTGCAGCCTTCAAGCAAGCTACTTCAATGGATGACTTTAAAAAATTCGTTGATTCTTATCCTGTTCTCTCCAATTACAAAGACGTCACTTTTAGCGAAAGAAAAGTTGAAAATGGCGCTGGGTACCTCAATGGTACAATTGAAGGTGCAGATGGTAGTCAGATGAAGATAGAGTTTCAATTGGTGAAAGAAGGTAGCGCTTGGAAGGTGCAAGCTATTCAGCTATCTAAAGCAGGACTCAATCCAGATAATGCGTCAAAGACGTGACCTTTCTATTTTCTATTAACGCCCAGTGAATGCGCTGGGCGTTTCATATCTGGTCTTTTTCTTGACCACAGGTTACGAAGATAAGACAATGCCGGCATGAGCCTACCCCGCAATCCTATCATGCAAGCGTATCGCAACAGATTGTATCCCAATTACTGGGATATGATTGCGCTCGTCTTGATGTTAGGCGTCATTGCGGTATTGGCTTGGAATGCACGCCAAATGGCAGTTCCATATGAGCTTGGCGAGAAAATTTCTATCTCACTAGATCCTCATCATTTGCCAGGTTATGCATTGCGTACAGTCACACGCATGTTTATTGCTTTGTTTTTTTCGCTATTATTTACATTCACTTTTGGCACATGGGCTGCAAAAAGTGAGCGCGCGCGTTTACTTATTATTCCACTCATTGATATTTGCCAATCCATTCCTGTCTTAGGATTTTTATCTGCAGCGATTGTGGGATTCATTGCGCTGTTTCCTGGGAGCTTGTTGGGACCTGAGTGTGCAGCAATTTTAGCTATTTTTACATCGCAAGCTTGGAATATGGCGCTAGGATTTTATCAGACAGTCCGTTCTGTGCCCGCTGAATTGCGTGAAGCCGCTGACATGTTTCATTTATCAGCGTGGCAGCGTTTCTGGCGTATTGATGTCCCTTTTTCAATGCCAGGTCTTTTGTGGAATACCATGTTGTCGATGTCAGCAGGCTGGTTTTTCGTGGTGGCTTCCGAAGCGGTCTCTGTTGCAAACCAAAATATTATGTTGCCAGGAATGGGTTCTTATATTGCATTGGCGATTCAGCGTGCAAACATGAGCGCAATTGGTTATGCAATTATTACGATGTTAGTCGTGATACTTGTTTACGATCAATTATTATTTCGCCCATTAGTTGCTTGGGCAGAAAAATTTCGCGCCGAACAAGTCTCTCTTGATCAAGAAGCTAAATCTTGGGTGATTGATCTTTTTCATCGTACTCGTTTGTTTCGAAAATTAGGTGTGCAATTGAAATATATGATGGATGGTTTTATCAACATCAGAATATTTCGTTCGCGTCCCAAAAATATGGAGCCTACTGCAGAACTTCAGAGAGCCATCGTGACACAACTTTGGAATGTTGCTTTAGCATTGCTTGCGGCAGGATTGGCAATTTGTTCGCTGTTTTACATCGAAAAACATTTACCTTGGGTTTCTGTGTGGCGTGTTTTTTGTTTTGGATGTGTCACCACATTGCGCGTCATTTTTGCCATTATTATTAGCTCCATTATTTGGGTGCCAATTGGTGTTTGGGTAGGGTTGCATCGTAATGTCGCCGCTATTGTACGTCCGGTTGCCCAATTTCTTGCGGCGTTCCCAGCGAATTTTTTATATCCTGTGCTAGTGATTTTGATTGTGACATTTCACTTAAATGTTGAATTATGGGTCACGCTTTTGATGATGATTGGTGTGCAATGGTATATTTTATTTAATGTGATTGCCGGTGCATCTGTTATTCCAAAAGATTTATTGCAAGCGACAGATAATTTTGCAGTGACAGGTTGGTTGCGTTGGCGCACATTATTATTGCCAGGAATTTTTCCATACTTTGTGACCGGTGCTATTACAGCAGCAGGCGGCGCATGGAATGCGAGCATCGTTGCGGAAGTGATTAGTTGGGGCAATAAAAAACTTGTTGCGACGGGGTTGGGTGCTTATATCGCGCAATCCACTAATCGCGGTGATTTTTTACATATGGCAATTGGCATTGGCATGATGTGCGTTTTGGTTTTATTGTTTAACCGTTTACTTTGGCGTCCACTTTATGTTTATGCAGAACGACGTTTCCAGATAACTTGAGCATGACATAATGTCATGCTCAAGTTATCCCGTAAAATGCGTAGCATTTATACGGGATCCAGAATTATAAAGGAATTTTGCAAGACATAATGTCATGCTCAAGTTATCCCGTAAAATGCGTAGCATTTATACGGGATCCAGAATTATAAAGGAATTTTGCAAGGCATAATGTCATGCTCAAGTTATCTCGTAAAATGCGTAGCATTTATACGGGATCCAGAATTATAAAGGGATTTTGCAGGGCATAATGTCATGCTCAAGTTATCTCGTAGAATGCGTAGCATTTATACGGGATCCAGTTTATAAAGCGAGGAGTTCAGTATGTACACACAAAAAAATTCCCCTTTAATCGAAGTGATTAACGTCTGTAAAAATTTTCGCACAGGTGATCGTCAAGAATTGCAAGTGTTGCAAAATGTTAATTTTAATATGTCTGTCGGAGAAATTGTCGCAATTCTCGGTAAATCAGGCTCGGGTAAATCTACGCTATTGCGTATCATGGCAGGCTTAATTCGGCCAACTGAAGGCAAAGTCAATTACAGTGGTAGACCTGTGCATGGACCTGCGCGCGGTATTGCAATGGTATTCCAAAATTTTGCTTTATTGCCGTGGTTAACGGTTTTGCAAAATGTTGAATTAGGTCTCGAAGCTTTGGGGGTTCCGCGTCAAGAGCGGCGCGAGCGTGCACTTAAAGCAATTGATACGATTGGTTTAGATGGATTCGAATCTGCTGTTCCAAAAGAATTATCTGGTGGCATGCGCCAACGTGTTGGTTTTGCGCGCGCCTTGGTAGTCAATCCAGATATTTTGTTGATGGATGAACCATTTTCCGCATTAGATGTTTTAACAGCAGATAATTTGAAAAGCGATTTGCTTGATCTTTGGCAATCTAAAAAAACGGGTATTCGCGGTATTGTTTTTGTCACGCATAATATTGAGGAAGCGATCTTATTAGCGGATCGCATTTTGGTTTTTAACAGTAATCCGGGTTCGGTGCGGGGTGAATTAGCTGTTACACTGCCGCGTCCGCGTAATGAAATAGATCCGCGTTTTCGTCATCAGGTGGATCGTGTATATATGTTGATGACAACACAAATTAAAACTGAAACACAAGATCAGCAAACCTCAACTGCTCCAACAATTGATATTGGATATCGTTTGCCTGAAGCGAGTATTGCAGAAATCACGGGATTATTGGAAACATTAAATGCGCCTGAAAATGACGGTCGCATGGATTTGCCTGTCGTTGCAGAAACGCTCATGCTCGATATCGATGAATTATTTCCGCTGACTGAACTTTTAGAAATTCTGCATTTTGCAAAAGTTTCGAAAGGGGATATTACGATTACCGATGAAGGCAAAGCTTTTGTCGAAGCGAGTATTCTTGATCGTAAAAAAATCTTTTTACAGCATTTAAAAAAATATGTGCCGCTCGCGCGATATATTTACGATCAACTGACGCGCCATCCACGTCATCGTGCTCTCGAAGAAAATTTTCTGTCCATGTTAGAAGATTATTTAACGGAAAAAGAAGCCACCCGTGTTTTGAGTACTGTCATTGAGTGGGGGCGTTATGCAGAATTATTTGCATATGATTACAATGCGGGCGTGTTAAGTTTAGAAAATCCGAACTGACGCGTTTTCTGCGTCATCCTGAGGGGTTTTGCCCCGAAGGATCTCCTGATGTATAGCGGGAGGCGCTTCCTTTGTCGCCAGGGATTGGTCAAAAAATACACAATCAGTTGACAATACTCTTTCATTTGCCCATACTGCGCCTCGTTTTATGATGCTTAACGAGGAAATTATGCGTTTAAATCTTAAGAAAAAAGTAGCTGTCTTAGGCTTAGCAACATTAACCCTGAGTGGCTGTGCAACGATCATGAGTGGTGGATCTACCCAAACCATTAATGTACAAGCGGTCGATAATGACTCAGGTCAGCCTATTCAAGGGGCAGTCTGCCAAGTGAGTAATGCAAAAAGCCAAATGTCTTATGTGAGCGGCAACCCAGGGACAGTGTCTGTTTCCAATGGTGGCGGTGCTTTGACAGTGGCATGTACTAAAAAAGGCTACATCCAAACGAGAACAGCATCAGGCGATTCATTTAATGCATGGGCAATTGGTAATGTGATTTTCTGGCCAGGCTTTATTGTTGATGCTGTGACTGGCGCAATGACGAGGTATCCATCGCATATTACAGTTGTTATGACGCGCGCACATAAATAGCGCGAATGCTTGTCATCCCTGCGCATCTTTTAGCGCAGGATGGCAGAGCAACGTTTTCTGTAAATCTTCTTTGATGGGTTGCAAAAGCGTGCGATCGCTTTTGGGCGCAAAAAAAGTGGTGGGCAGGCAGCAAGAAAATAAATTCGGTAAATAATCTCGATGTGAGGATAAAACCTCACTTTCGATACCATCAAAAACCATTTTTTGAATAGCGGTGAAGGCTTGATGAACGCATTCTTGTGAAGAACCGTTCTGAATGGCAGATGCTGCTGTTTCTTCAAGATTTGTAATCGCTTTGAATTTATGTTTTAACTGTATTTTGTTCGGGGCATATGTCAGTTGAATACTTTTGCTTTCTTCTTCAATTCTCTGATAATCATTATTTCGTTTTAATTCATTTTTGTAGAGCATGCATCGTTGATATGTTCGTATTAAAAATTGACTTTCTGGATTTTCATTTTGTTCTATGATTATATCAGCAGGAATAAGAGGGTGTACGTTATTCAAATAATGTTGGAATATTTTATCTGTGTTTTTTGCGGCATCCTTTAAGGACAATGAGCGCAATTTAATATCATTTTGTATGTCGTCTCTGAATTGTGATGAAATGGAAGAATGCAACATACAGTGTCGTTTTTGATAGTTTTCCATAAAGTCGTAATAGCTATCTAGCATGCGCTTAGAAGGTTGTACGGAATCTTGAATAGATAATTTTTTATTTAGTAATGCTTCATATTGTGAAATTAAATTGGCAATATATTCTGGATTTCCTTCATTTTTTCGATCTATTATTGGGGCTTTGTTTAGCAGAGATTGTAATCCTAGTTTTTCTTCGTTCAGTGCTTGTGAATGTATTTTGTATTCATCGGGAAAATATTCAAGTAATGTCTTTTCATTGTTTAGCGTTTTATTGATTATATCAATTTCTTGAATTTTATTTTTCATATTAATGATAAATGATTTTATTTTATTTTCAATTAGGATAAAACAATTTGTACTATTAGAATGAATGGTGTGCTGTGTTTTATGAACTTCTGATTTTAAATAACAAGTGACTTCTATGCAGTCAATTTGTAATGTCGTTACAGTGATTTCATCTAACTCCCATGTTTTAATATTTTTAACGAGCATAGCTAAGTCTATCGCAGCGTGAATTCTTTTTCTGAGCTCATGAAATCTTTCATCCAGTGAAAATTTCATGATACACGTCTCAATTTTTTTAAGTGCCGGCTCATTGATCCTGGTTGCAAAGTAGGCTGTTTCTGTCAGTAGATCGTTGAGCTCTTCTATTATCTTTGGAGCACTAAGCATGATGAGAGGTCTGGTTTGTGGTGGGTGTTTTTCGAGTTGTGAGATATTCCAGTGAAACAGATTATGAGTGAAATAAATAGGTATTTCATTTTTGTCATCATATAAATCTAATATTTCTTTTTCGGAAAAATGTTCACGTAATGCGTCTTGAATTATTTGACTTGCTCTTTGGAGCCGATTTGATAAAAACTCTAATTTTGATGAGCGTGAGTAAAATGGCGTCGCATTGATAATTTTTTTGAGTGTTTGATTAATCACACGCTCAAATTTTTCGAGAGAGTCTGTTTCAGAGAGTGTATGACAGTTGCAACCACACGTTGGCGGACATCGACAGGTGGGTGGACAGACTTTTCCTTCTGCATTTACTGTGAAAATAATACCCAAGTAGGTGTTAAGTTCATTGATTTTGGATTGACGTGACAGAGGCGGTTGATTATCTGTTTCTGCAAGAATGCAGCGAAAATAATCTATAGTAGCATTATATAATGCTGTAAGCACAATGCGTTTCGTGAATAATAGCGCGTCTGTTCGATGTAAATAATTAAAGAAATCTTTGTCATCGGCATGACTAATACCCATCATTATTTTTTTTAAGTGTGGATTGCCTGGAAATATCTTAGAGAGCTCTTGAGCACGATGTAAAATTGTTCTCCATTCGTTATGCTTGTAATGGTTATCATTGAGAAATTCAAAATATCGACTGTAGCGCTTGGGGAGAGATTGTTTGGCGATTGTGCTAACTTCTGTACGGTAGTCTGGAAAAGCAAAAGTGCTTGAAAGTTGGCTGAGAAATGAAGGCGTTTCTTTTTTTTCTTCTTCAGGAAGTGTTGTCTTGCACGTTTTTGGGAGCGGCAGCATTGAACCTCCAAACACCATATAAAAAACCGGCAACTTCAAGTTGCCGGTTTGAGTTTTTCAACTACTGAACAGATTAATTTCTATTGAAATCGTCTTTCTTCTGTCCTGGATTTTGTTGTGCACCTGGTCTTTGCTGACCTGCGCCCGCGCCTGGTTTGTTGTAAGGAGCCCCAGCTTGGCCTTGGTTGCCAACATTAGGTTTACCAGCACCTGGTTGTTGCTGTTTGCTTTTATCATAGCCACCAGGTTGTCCTGGTTGACCAGGTTGTTGTGGTTTTGTCATTTTGCTTTGGTCTTCTGGTTTCATTGTATATCTCCTTCAAAGGGTTGGAAGTCCGTTTCTTTATGATGAACCCTTATATTATACCTCCTTAGGAGCAGTGAAATTTGACCACATCTTATACACAAAGCCCTATTTTGATGTTATTTTGGGTTGATTGGGCACATATATCATTTGAATGATGTTCCCATCAGGGTCTGCACAGTAAAAACTTCGCGTGCCGTCGCGGTGATCGCGCGGGGCAGCTTTCATTTCTACTTTGGCGGCATCGAGCCAGTGGTACCAGTCGTCCACCTCTCGTCGGTTGGTCAAAAAGAAACCAATGTGGTCAAGATGTTGGTCGCCAGACACGGTAAAATTTTTCGGGGCGCGATGCAAGGCGAAATTGTCACATCCTGAAGTTAAGTAGACATTGTCTGGGTCAGGTTGCCAATCAATTGTCATACCCAGTAAGCGCGTGTAAAAATCGACGCATGTTTCTAAATTTTTAACGTATAAAGCCACATGACGTAATCCAGCATGAGGGGCGGGTTTATGCATGCTTCACCTGTGCGAGTGCCGACCGCATTTGTTGAATTGTGGCGGTATAGTTGGGTTGGTTAAAAATCGCTGAGCCGGCGATGAAAGTGTCGGCGCCTGCTTCAGCAATGGCAGCAATATTCTGAACGCCAATCCCGCCATCCACCGCTAAACGAATATTGAGTCCGGATGTTTGAATGAGCGCTCGAATTTTTTTAATTTTGTCGAGAGAGGATGGGATAAAGGCTTGTCCGCCAAAACCTGGATTGACTGACATGACTAAAATAAAGTCTAAATGATGCATGACGTGCTCAAGGTGGTAGATGGATGTCGCAGGATTGAGTGCGAGCCCTGCTTTGCAACCATGAGAACGAACGAGCGCAAGACTGCGATCGACATGATCTGATGCTTCCGGATGAAAACTTATATTTGTGGCACCTGCTTTGGCAAATTCGATGATAAGTGAATCGACAGGGCGCGTCATGAGATGCACATCAATCGGGCATTGAATGCCATGGCGACGTAGTGCGCTGCATACCATGGGGCCGACAGTGAGATTTGGGACGTAATGATTATCCATGACATCGAGATGCAAGGCATCTGCTCCTGCGGCAATCACTGCAGTCGCATCTTCCCCAAGCTTCGCAAAGTTGGCTGATAACAGGGAAGGTAGGATTTGAAAATCAGTCATAATTCCTCCGAATCAGTTCCGCATCTTGACAGAAATCAGTGTCTGATTCTATCCAAATTCATTATAATTTCGCGACTTTCTATGGAGAATTCATTTTGCGTTTTATCTATACAATCTTGTTTTGGCTGGCATTGCCCTGGATGATGCTGCGTTTATTATGGCGTGCAGGTTTCTCCCAGCAATATCCTTATTGTTTTCGTGAACGATGCGGCTTTTCTCCCAAGCAATTTGATCATTGTATTTGGGTGCATGCTGTCTCATTGGGTGAAACGATAGCCGCGACGCCATTGATTCGCGCATTGCGGGCAAAATATCCGCACGAAACTATTTTAATTACCAATACGACTGCCACGGGCAGAGCGCGCACGCTTGCTGTTTTTCAAGATCAAGTGGAGCAATGTGCATTTCCGTATGATTTACCTCGTATGATCAATAGATTTTTAGATCGTGTCAAACCGCGCATTTTAATTGTGATGGAAACTGAATTGTGGCCCAATCTTTTTGCAGCATGTCAGAAAAGAAAAATTCCTATTGTGTTAGCGAATGCACGTCTCTCTGAAAAATCTGCGCGCGGTTATCAACGCATCGGAACGTTAACACGTGAAATGTTGAGTGCCATTTCTGCATTAGCCGCACAAGCCGAGCCTGATGCTGAACGATTTATTCAATTAGGTATGCCAAAAGAACGCATTCAAGTAACAGGTAATTTAAAATTCGATTTAGAAGTTCCAAATGATTTAATGGCAAAAGGCGCTACTTTTCGTACAACACTGGGTGGCCAGCGTCTCATTTGGGTGGCTGCTAGTACACACCCTGGCGAAGATGAAATCATGTTGCGCGCACATAGTCTATTGCGTGCAAAATTTCCTGACGCACTTCTTGTTCTTGTGCCACGTCATCCCGAACGATTTGACGCCGTAGCTGCACTGCTGCATGCACAATCTTTTTCCTATGTGCGACGCAGTGAAGACGCTATTTGTGATCAAAATACAACAATCTATTTAGCAGACAGTGTAGGTGAAATGATGTTAATGTTTGCTGCATGTGATGTTGCGTGTGTAGCGGGAAGCTTTGTTCAAGTGGGCGGTCACAATATTATTGAGCCTGCAGCGTTACATAAACCGGTTATCACGGGGCCTGTGATGTTTAATTTCGCTTCGATGTCTCAGGAAATGGTTGCAGCCGGTGGAATGTTTCAAGTGCAAGATGCAGAAGCATTAAGCCATAAGCTCATGCAACTTTTTTCTGATGAGATTTTGCGTCATGACGTTGGCGAAAAAGCATTTCAAGTCGTCGAAAAAAATCGCGGTGCACTGCAAAGACAAGTGGCGATGATAGAAGCGAAAATTTTTCTTTAAATAGTCGCGCTACAGTTATGTTTTATCGCTGTCCAAATGAATTTTACGGAAAAAACGATGCACAACAGGCGCAAAAATTAATGCGATGACAGCGATAAATGCTAGGCCACTGAAAAGTGCATAAAAACCTGCAAATACTTTTCCAGCATAGGTATGGAGTTGCGTTAAGGGGCCCATCCCTGAAAGAATCATGGCAGCATTCACGAATGCATCAATCCAAGACATGTGTTCAAGAAAGTGGTAACCCAACATTCCGATATATTGCGCTATAACAATAAACAATAATCCAAAAAAAATGTTTCGCATTAAATGTGCGAAGAATTTGGGTGTTGCTGAAGTATTTTTCATGCTTGGCATCCTGCCTTTAAGGTGATTTTTAAGATTTTATACTGTTTCAGTCACTTTCTGCGTCAATTTTTTCCTGGATGTTTGGAGTTGCGCAACTTTGTCTGGATCAATATATCCCAACGGCTGCACTTTTTTGCAACGAACAAAATCTGCGGGTGAAATAAATCCAAGTGGATCGTAATCAATCGTGATGCCAACTGATTTAAAACACAGATAGGCATATTCGGAGCAAATAAAAGCGCGTTGCGTAATGTCATCAGGTGCTTGGGGTTGTAATCCGACAGTGCCTAATCCAATGCGCATCGCGATACGAATAATTTCTTGGGAATTGTAAGGATAACCTAAAAGACTGGTCGCAAATTTTGAGAGCTTAACGATATTGTCTTCGCGTAAATCGCGATGACGAGCAATCATCAAGCGACCAGGATAGCCTTTGCCTGTCGCGTTGTAGTCATATACGTAACTGCTGAGCGGCACCGTGCGCACACCGATATTTTCAACGCTTTCTAAAATCATGATGCGCTCGATGACATCCAATCGTAAAACAAATCCGACATGACTCCAGACGCTATTTGTCGCATTTTGAATGAGATTCGAAAAGACGCCGCTGCCTGAACATAATAAGATGTCGCCAGAACGAATTTCGCGGCGTAATTCTGTGTAACTTTTGGGTGGTAAAACAGGAAAATCGTCCATGTTCTTTTCCTCTATTGAATCGACAGTAAAGTCCTCTGGATTAATTGTAAGTCTGTCCATGCGCGACGTTTATCGGCTGGGTTGCGTAGGAGATATGCAGGATGGTAAGTCACTAATAAGGGTGTATTCGTTGGAGCATATTGATGCATTTTTTGACGCAAAGATCCCAGGGGTGATTTTACATTTAATAAAAAATGTGCCGCAATACGCCCGACTGCAACGAGTAATTTCGGATTGATGAATCGAATTTGTTGCTCGAGAAAGGGGGTACACAAGTTGACTTCCTCGGGAAGCGGATCGCGATTATTGGGTGGGCGACATTTTAAAATATTTGCGATGAAGACAGCTTCCCGGGATAATCCAATAGCATTGAGCATCGCGTCGAGCAATTTGCCAGCCCGACCGACGAAGGGCTCGCCTTGTTGGTCTTCATAGAAGCCTGGGGCCTCTCCTACAATCATTAAGGAGGCTTGCTCTGACCCGACACCAAAGACGGTTTGAGTGCGTGTGCGGCTCAATCCGCACGCCGTGCAGCTTTGAATGGCTGAGCGTAGGTGCTCCCAATCATTCTTGGGTTGACAGATCGAAGCGGGCGAATAGGGGGTGCGTAACTGCCAAGTTTCGATGCCTAGCGTTTTCAGTGCTTTAAAATTAGAATAGGGCATAAATTTAGTATCATGATGCAACTGTTAACGAGGAGAATACATGATGCAAAAGACTGTTGTCTATCCAGGCACCTTCGATCCTATCACTTTCGGTCATATTGATCTTGTTGAGCGGGCATCGCGCATCTTTGATCATGTGATTGTGGCGATCGCGGCTGGGCATCATAAAACGCCGTTTTTTTCTGTCGATGAGCGGGTTGAGATGGCGCGCGAAGCCTTTGCGAAACAGAAAAAAGTCGAAGTATTTGGGTTTTCTTCATTGCTGCTCGATTTTATGCATGAGCATCATTGCCATATTATTTTACGCGGTTTACGTGTTGTCTCTGACTTTGATTATGAATTTCAACTCGCCGGCATGAATCGTCAACTTGATCCGGAAATCGAAAGTTTATTTTTAATGCCTGCTGAAAATTATACTTATGTATCCTCGAGTTTTGTGCGTGAAATCGCACAGCTTGGTGGAGATGTGAAACGTTTTGTGCCCCAATCTGTAGCGGCACGACTTGCAACAAGGCTGCAAAAAACACCTGGTGATTTATGGCATTAATGATCACTGATGAATGCATCAACTGTGATGTGTGTGAACCCGCTTGTCCGAATCAAGCGATTTATCAGGGAGAGATGATTTATGAAATTGATCCGATGCGTTGTACAGAGTGTGTCGGGCATTTCGCTGAACCGCAATGTGTTACAGTGTGTCCCGTGGATTGTATTCCCAAAGATCCTACCCATGTTGAAACAGAAGCACAATTGTTGGAGAAGTATAAGCAGTTAACAGCAGAATAATGGTAAGTTCACGGCATCACCCGGTCCGTCATTGCGAGACCGCGAAGCGTTTGGTCGTGGCAATCTAAGCTTTTAAAAACTAGATTGCCGCGGCTAAGCACTCTGTAGCCTCGCGATGACGGCGGAGCCTGAGGGAGTCTCATATGCAGGATGCAAACACTAAAATTTTTTCAGAAAAGATGACAACATGGCGTTTGTTAATGTTGTATTGGCGTTCTAATGAAAAAAATGTGGCTTTAATGTTTCTATCTGCGGTTTCCCTCATGACAATTATTTTAGTTGTCATGGATGTCTTATTTAATAATTGGTACAACTTATTTTACGATGCACTGCAAAGTTATAATATGCGTGCAGCGTATGATTTGATTGCAGTGTTCGCAGGGCTTGCGACAATCAATATTATCTTGGCGGTTTATCGTTATTATTTGCAAAATTTCTTAGGTCTACGTTGGCGTCGTTGGTTAACGGATGGGATTATTTCGCGTTGGCTGTCGAAAAGAAGTTACTATTTACTCGAAGAAATTGGCGATCAAACCGATAACCCTGATCAACGTATTCAAGAAGACATCAATAGTTTTGTGAATATGACATTGCTTTTATTGATCGGTATTTTGGGTTCTGTTGTCACATTTTTTACTTTTATTTATATTCTCTGGTCATTGTCCGGTGTTTTAAAAATTCCACTGGGCCACTTTGGTACTATACAAATTCACGGTTATCTTGTTTGGGTTGTCGTGATTTATACCATTATTGGCACCATTATTACGCTCAAAATTGGGCGTCCATTAACAGAGTTAAATTTTCAACAACAACGTAAAGAAGCCAATTTTCGTTTTGCTGCCATCGATTTGCGTGTCCATGCAGAGCATGTTGCTTTGTACAGAGGTGAGGAACAACAAAGAAGTAGTTTGTTAAAAATGTTTATGCGTGTTTTTGATAATTGGTATCAAATTATTTTACGGCAAAAAAAATTATTATGGTTTACAGCAGGCTTTAATCAAACATCTGTGATGTTGCCACTACTTGTTGTGATGCCAAATTATTTTAGTAAAGTGTTTCGTTTGGGTGGGTTCATGCAGGCGCTACGTGCGTTTGGTTTAGTGCAGGATTCGTTGGCTTTTATTGTCAATTCTTACACGACGATTGCTGAATGGCGCGCTGTCGTACGACGTCTAACGACATTTATTAATCATATGAATGAACTCGGGCAAGATACAACAACCCGCAATCACTTTAAGTATCATGAAATTTCTGAAGACAAAATTATTGCAAAGCATGTTAATCTCAAAACACCACACGGCGAAATAATGTTAAAAGATATCAATGAAGAATTGATACACGGTCATCATTATTGGATACGTGGTGATTCAGGATTGGGAAAAAGTACTTTTGTCCGTTCGCTGGCAGGGATTTGGCCGTATGGGGATGGCGAATTTTTTCTGCCGAAAGATAAAAATATTATGTATATTCCACAGCGTTCTTATATGCCGCTCGGCACTTTACAAGAAGCCTTATTATTTCCCGATGAAGTGTTTCCTGTTTCCCGCGAAGAACTGATTCAATTATTACGTGATTGTGATTTGCCACGTTTGCTCGATGAGTTGGATCATACAATTATTTGGTCGGAACATTTATCACCGGGAGAGCTTCAACGGATTGCTTTTGTACGTGTTTTATTGCATAAACCAGACTGGGTTTTCTTAGATGAGAGTACTTCGGCGTTAGATTTATCGCATGAAAAACATCTCTACGATTTATTGCATGAACGTTTACCGAATTGTAGTCTCGTGAGTGTCGGCCATCGACCGAGCTTAGAAGCTTATCATGATCGTGTGATCAATTTAGCGGAGTATACGCCAGTCAATGCCTAAATTAATAAAAAAAGGATATTTAAATGTTTTCATGGATTTTACCTAATCAACATTCTCCAATAACTGAACAACAATTATATGATGCTGCACGATATGGCAGCGTCAGTGTGGTAAAAGAATACATTCGTCAAAATAGTTATTCTTTTTCACTTGCTCTCGACATTCTCAATGAAGCTTTATTATGTGCTGCAGCTGGAAATTATCCTGAGGTGGTGCGGATTTTATTGGAAGCCGGCGCTAATATTGACCATCGAGACATTGATGGTGAAACGCCTTTAATGTACGCAGTGCTGAATGGATCATTGGGAATGGTCCAAGCTTTGATTAACCACAAGGCGAATATCCGACTCACGAATATGAAAGGAGAAACGGCCTTACATTTTGCCGTGAAAGAAGACATCCATAAAGTGCGTGCCTTAATAGATGCCGGAGCTGATGTTAATGATGAGAATGATGACGGCCAAACGCCACTTTTTTATGTCTTCGAAGAAGAAGATGTGCCGCGCGAAGAAAGTACACGGCTTGAGATTGTGAATGCACTCATTCAAGCTGACGCTGATGTGAATCATGAGGATATCGATGGTTACACGCCTTTGATGTTTGCTACCTTTGAAAGATTATCAGGAGAAGTGCTTGCCGCGCGCGCTTTGATTTTGCACGGTGCAAATGTCAATCATAGAGATCAATTCCTGAGTACGCCGTTAATTGAATCAAGCGTTATCTACACGGATCTCTTGCTTGAATCGATTGAGGGTGATGATATTGACAATACCAATCAATCGGGTGAATCAGCTTTGTCTCGTGCTGCAGCTTGGGGTCAAGGGGAAAAAGTGATTAAATTACTTGATGCTGGTGCCACAATCAGTGACAACGTTCAGCACAAAAATCCTGTCATCGAAGCAGCACGATTTAATCACATTAATATTTTAGATATTTTTTTAGCGAGAAAAATTTCGCTGAATTTCGTTGATCAAGCGGGGAATTCAGCTTTAATGGCAGCACTCAAGCGCAATCATTTTGGCGCAGCAATGTGGCTCATTCATAAAGGTGCTAATGTGAATGTTGTCAATAATGAAGGAAAAAAAGCAAAAAATCTGACAACTAATCCTGTGCTCATTTCGATACTCGAGGAGGCAGAAAGTCTCACCAATCAATATACGGTCTTTAAATCGAAACGTGACGCTAGTCATCCTGCTGAAGCTGAGAAAATTATATTCGCTGAAATTGTAGAGGGTATTCAATTTATTCAAGACAATCTCGGCACATTGAGCGATGTATCTGCATTGAGTCAAATGATATTTGATTTTTCTAATTTACTGGCTGTGCTCAGCGTGGGGTGCAACAAGATCAATCAGAATACGTTTGATGTTGCAGCATTTCAATTAAAAAAAGTAGCAGCGATGTTACACAGTGAGGAATCAAAGCGTGTTGCCTCTACTTTTCGCTGTGAAAGCGAAGAAAATATTCGCGCTGCAGGATTGGCGCTGCCATTTTTTCCGAAAAGATCTCGAGATGAAATGTCTTCACTCGAAACACAAGATTCCTCTGATGATGAAATCGACTTACCAGCGAAGCGACGGCGGTGTGGGTGAGTACGTATGCTGATCCGAATAAAGCGCAGGTTCAATTTAGTTCAAAATAAAATCTTATTGTATCTTTCATTCAATAGCGCTAGATATTTTTCTTGCATGTGATGCGACAGCCAGCTTCTTCCGATCAATTTATTCCAATAGGGAATTGCCTTTGTAAATTCCTGCAACACTGAGTTGATGATATTTTCGTTTAACCCAAGCCGTTCTTTGCCTAGATAATCTATAATATCATTTTTTTTGAGATTATTTTTTTTGCCATTTAGAGACAATGCCATTTCTTCTCGGGCATTTGTCATAGCAATAGTTGAATTTAAAAGATCATAGCTGGGGGAGAGCGTGATTTTTTGGTCTCGACTGATCAGAGAAAAATTTTTGAGATGCATATCTTCATTCCCAATTAAGAAATTGAATATTGTGAGACGGAAAAATTTGACGAATTCAATTTTTGGAAATGTGCAATGTTCCGAGATCACCTTGATCACTTTTTCCATTGAGCTGTCATATTTTGTCTGACGATCCATGCCAGATAATTGCGCGAAATCTTCCAGTGCAATTTTTTTATTGTGCCCTGCTCTATCAAATCGTTTGACAAAATATGTCATGCTGCCATCTATTGAATATAAAAGTCCATGTATAGGAGTTTCTATATCGATGCACGCTGCGAGCGACATGGTGAGTGCTTCATTTTCAGGTAGTTCAGGATAGTATTCATTTTGTGGTTTTAAAATATAACGGCCGTTTTGGTCGACGATTTCAAAATAACCTTCTTTAACTTTTAATTGAGCGGAAAGTTTTGGCTGTATGCCTTGAATCGACATTTTTCCTACGCGTGTGATGGCTTCCATGCGTTGATCGCTTGCGCTTAATTGTAGCGGGGCAAGATGATTCAACTGAGGTGATAAAAGGTGCAGACCGCGTCGTGAATAATTTTCATTGTCACGAATGATGTCAAATGTGATTGGACAATATTTCATTCTGCTGCCTCAATGGTGACATTCCCAACAACATCATGGCCGACAGCTAAGAGTTGTCCCAAAAAATCATTTTTATCTAATTTATATTTTTTGAGAAGTGCTTCAAGCATAACGCCTTCAGGCAGCAGTCCTTCAAAAAAAGAAGGGAATTGATCGAACTCATAGATTTTTTTGGAAAGTGGCATGGTCAGGGAAACTGGCGACCCAGCATAATCTGGATCGTAAATAAAACGATAAGTGTGATCAGATTTTTCTAGAATACCTGCTTCAATGCCTGAAACTTTGACGCGTGCTTTTTTTATCATGTTATTTGATCCGTGGATTGATTAAATGGCGTGAGTAGTTGTAGTTGGATGTTGAGCGTCTCTAAAACTTTCATGAGCGTATCAAGCTGCACTGTGGGTTTACCTTTTTCGATATCAAAGATGGCAGTCTTCCCAACCCCTGCTAATTGCGCAAGTTCTAGTTGAGAGAGACCGCTTTTTTTGCGGCATTCACGAATCGTTTGGCCAATGTCTGTTGTATTCATTTTACTGTTATAGCAGTAAAAATGGAGAAAATACAGTCATTTTAGTTTTATTTTTATTAAATTAGCTTAATAATACCGCTATAACAGTAAATTTATATCTTTTACTAGCCAAAAGAAATATAAAAGCATGGAAATAAATAATTTTTACTGCTTTAGCAGTAAAAATTATTTCCGGTACACTACATCCGGTTCACGTGCAGCTTTGACTTCATCTAAACGTGTGACAGGAAGGTTGTGCGGTGCTGTACGAACGAGTTCTGCATTTGTTTTTGCTTCATCTAAAATTTGAATGAGTGCATCGGCAAAAGCGTCGAGTGTAGCGAGTGTTTCTGTTTCTGTTGGCTCAATCAATAAGCACTCTGGCACCATCAGCGGGAAATACATTGTCGGTGCGTGAAAATTGTAATCCAATAATCTCTTCGCGACATCGAGCGCAGTGATCGATAATATTTTTGCCTCATTTTTTAAAGTAATAATAAATTCGTGACTGGCGCGACGATTATACGCAGGAGTGAATCCTGCTTTTTTCAATCGTGCTAATAAATAATTTGCATTGAGTGTGGCGAATTCTGCAACACGATGCATGCCTTCTGGGCCTAGTAAACGTGCATACATGTAAGCACGCAACAGAATTCCAGCATTACCCATGAATGTGGATAAACGACCGATGGTTTGCGGGCGATCTTTTTCCGTGAGCCAGTGAAATGTATTACCCGATTTTTCAACGATAGGAATGGGTAAAAAAGGCGCGAGACGTTCACTCACCGCAACAGGGCCGCCACCTGGGCCACCACCACCGTGAGGCGTAGCAAATGTTTTATGCAAATTAATATGCATGACATCAAAACCCATGTCGCCGGGTTTGACTTTGCCGAGAATGGCATTAAGATTTGCGCCATCGTAATACAGTAATCCACCTGCTTTATGAATGATCGCTGCCATTTCTTCAATTTTTTGTTCGAAGACACCGAGGGTGGAAGGATTCGTTAACATGATTCCTGCAGTTTGCGGACCGACGGCTTGGCGTAAAGCTTCAATATTCACGTTGCCATCGGCATCTGTTGGAATTTCTCTAACTGTAAAACCACATTGTGCAGCTGTAGCGGGATTGGTGCCGTGTGCTGCATCTGGGACGAGAATTTCTGTGCGAGCATGATCATTGCGTGATTGATGCCACGCACGAATCATTGCAACGCCGGTGAATTCACCTTGAGCACCTGCCATTGGGGTGAGTGAGACTGCGTGCATGCCCGTAATATTTTTTAAAATTTCTTGTAATTCATATGCGCACGCTAAGTATCCTTGGCTGTTCGTATCGATTGCAAGCGGATGACGATTTAAAAATCCGTCGAGCATGGCTAATCGATGTACGCCGCGCGGGTTATATTTCATTGTGCAAGAACCCAGTGGGTAAAAATGTGTGTCGATGGAAAAATTGAGTTGTGATAAACGCGTAAAATGTCGAACGACTTCTAATTCAGAAACTTCGGGTAAACATGCGGCGCTTTTTCGTAAAAAATTTTGTGGTAAATCTGGATGTTCAGTCAGAATCGGTTGTTGCGCATGTGCGCGTCTGAATGGGCAACCAAGATCAAAAATGAGTTCAGGCATGTGCGCGGCCCTCTGATTTTGTGGTGAGCGCTGATTTGAGTGCATCAGCGTAGTATTTGAGATCATCGACTGTTTTTGTTTCAGTGACGCAAACTAATAACGTGTCACCGAGTTCAGGATAGAAAGTTTTTAAAGGAAATCCTGCTTGAATGCCTCGATGATTTAATTCAGTTTGAATGTGATGCACAGGTTTATCAAATTGTAATAAAAATTCATGGAAGAACTTTGCTGAAAATATTTTCTTCACGCCGGGTAAATCAGATAATAATTCACAAAGTGTGTGTGCGTTTTGGTAAGACGCTTGCGCAGTATTTTTTAAACCCATCGGTCCCATCAGACTCATGTAAATTGTGCTTGCAGTGACAAGCAATCCTTGGTTGGTGCAAATGTTTGATGTGGCGCGCGCGCGACGAATGTGTTGTTCGCGAGCTTGAAGCGTTAACACAAAACCAGGGCGACCATTTTTGTCGAGTGTGCGACCAACAATGCGACCTGGTAATTGACGCAAATGACTTTCGCGGCAACAGAGAAATCCATAATACGGTCCACCTGAAGCAAGGGGTACGCCGAGCGGTTGACCTTCGCCGCATGCAATGTCAGCACCTTTTTCGCCCCATTCCCCAGGCGGTTTAATCCAGGCCATGGCCATCGGATTGACTAATCCAATGACTAAAGCATTGTGCGCATGCGCCCAATCAGTGAGTGCATCCACTTCTTCGAGTGTGCCAAAAAAATTCGGTTGTGGAATCACGAGCGCTGTAAAATTTTCATTGATTAATGATTTGATTGTCGAAAGATTCAAGCGACCTGTTTCGATATCAAATGGTAAATCAATTAATTCAATATTGCGTTGACTGGCAATCGTGCGCGCTGTTTGACGATAAAATGGATGAATGGTTTTTGGTAATAATATGCGATGCGTTTTATTTTTTTTATCAAGACGTGCTGCCATTAAAATGGCTTCAGCTAACGCCGAAGCGCCATCATATAATGAAGCATTGGATGCATCGAGTGCCATCAGGCTTGCTATCATGGTTTGATATTCATATAACACTTGCAGTGTGCCTTGACTGGCTTCTGCTTGATAAGGTGTATACGCTGTCATGAATTCACCGCGTGAAGTAATTTCCCAGACAGCAGCAGGAATGTGATGCTCATAAGCACCTGCACCGATATAGCATGCGCCAGCTGTATCTTGTTTGGCGCGTTCACGCATTAAACGTGCGAGCGCCATTTCATTGAGTGCAGGAGGAATGTCGGGTAATGTTTCGACGCGTAAATTTTTAGGAATTTCATCGAATAAATCATTGATGTGTTTAACACCAATTTCATTCAGCATAATGTCGATATCAGACTGCGTGTGTGGAATGAACGGCATGTTGGTTTCTTTACCTTATCAAATTAAGTAAGCATTCGTGGCCGTACGTCATCGCGAGGCTACGAAGTGTTTAGCCGTGGCGATCCATGAGTATCGCAACAAAAAACTGGATTGCCACGGCCAGGCGCTTCGCGGCCTCGCAATGACGAGCCGTGAAACTGATTTTTTGCAATCCTAGTTTGAAAATTAATGCGCCTCTGATGCAACTTGTTTGCTATATTCGTCAGCGGATAATAAAACTGGTTTTTTATTATCAAAAGGACGTAAACGAAATAACCATCCTTTACCATACGGATCTTCATTCACTAATTGCGGATGATCTAGCAGTGAAATATTAATTTCTACAACCTCACCAGAGATAGGACAATACACATCAGCGGCTGCTTTAACAGATTCAATCACAGCGCATTCTTGACCTTCTTCGATGTTGGATTCAATTTCAGGTAATTCAACGTAGACTAAATCACCCAACATAACTTGCGCATGATCAGTAATGCCGACGGTAATTAAATCTTCATCTTCACGAACCCATTCGTGGGTTCTGGAATATTTCAATGCGTTTGGAATACTGCTCATTCTCATAACTCCGGTTTTAAAAATTTGGTTGGCCTTTGCGGACGAAAGGGGGTTTGACAATTTTGACTGGGATGGCTTTGTCGCGAATTTCGACGGTGCAATTTTCCTGAACATTTGCGGGCACGCGCGCAAGCGCAATACTGATGTTGAGTGTGGGAGAAAAACTGCCGCTGGTGATTTCGCCGGTTTGATTTGATCCAGTTTTCACAATTTGATGTGCGCGTAAAATACCTGAATTTGAGTTTACTAATCCGACTAATTTGTGTGCGACCCCTTGTGCGCGTTGTTTTAGAAGTGCGTCACGCCCGATGAATTGACGATCTTCGGGTGTGAATGCAACTGTCCACGCTAAATTTGATTCGAGCGGTGTGACATTTTCATTCATGTCTGAGCCGTATAAATTGAGCCCAGCTTCGAGTCGTAAGGTGTCACGCGCACCGAGCCCGCATGGCGCAATACCAGCTGCGAGGAGTTGATCCCAAAAGGATGCAGCCGCTTCATTCGGTAAAATAATTTCGACACCATCTTCGCCTGTGTATCCTGTACGAGCTACACACCAATCATCGGTTGATGTGACGTGAAAGGGCGCGAGTTGTTTCACTTTTTCGTTTAAATCGTAAGGGAAAAGAGCATCGAGACGCTCGTGTGCACGTGGACCTTGGACCGCAATCATCGCGAGATCGGTGCGCTCGCGAATTTCTACGTTAAAATTTTTCGCTTGCTCACGAAACCAGGCTAAATCTTTTTCGCGTGTGCCAGCATTGACGACGATGCGGTAAAAATGTTCGCTGAGACGATAGGTGATTAAATCATCAATGATGCCACCTTCATGATTAAGTAAACAAGAATACAATCCTTTGCCATCGGTCAGGCGGTCAATGTTATTTGCCAATAAATGACGTAAATAGGGTGCAGCATCTGGTCCCGTAATATCGACGGTTGCCATGTGCGAAACATCAAACATTCCTGCATCTTGGCGCACGGCCAAGTGCTCTTTAATTTGTGAGCCATAATGTAACGGCATGTCCCAGCCAGAAAAGTTGACCATGCGAGCAGAGGCTGCGATATGACAGGCGTGTAACGGTGTCTTTTTAATCATTTTGATGCCGCCATTAAATCATTGGGAGACGGCGAGTATAGCTGTTTAGAGGGTAAAATTGAAGGTTCCTGTTGCGTACGCTTGTCAGAGTAAGTGGAGCACTGTTGTCTCGAACAGGCGTCATGATTGTAGGGGGAATTTATCCCTGTTTTTTTTTAGATTTAAACAATATAATTCGCGATCTTCAAATACATCATCATAAGAATTTTTTCAAAGATGATTAAGAAATAGTTTATCAGTAGAGGGTTGCATGATTGCTCAAATAAAGAAATTGCCGATTCGCAATATAAGTACAACAGCTTGTGTCATGACTAGTTTATTGGGTATTCCAATAGGATATTTAGGCTTTAATATGGCAAGATATTTCAAAGCTATTCATGAAGATAGAAAAGACCTTGAGTTGTTAAAGAAACAGCTCGCGTCTCGTTTAGAAGCTTCACACGCCCTTTTTAATTCAGAAACGACAAGTTTAAATAAAGTCAATATGGCAAAAAATTTAACCCATGCGGAAATGGTGGATTGGTTAGATAAATATGTTAATAGCCCAGAATTTATTGCGTCTTATTCTGATCGGCACTCATTAGAGCTTATAGCTGAAGCAACATTCTGGGCAGTCAAGCTTGGGCTAGAGCCTCATTTGGCAGAGATGAATTATGCTGAAATAAGAGAGTTTCAACCTTTAGCAGAGCGTTGGGAAAAAATGACTGTGCGCGCTATTTTTATTGACGATGTTTGCAATAAGCTCACTAAGCCTGGTATGTCGCATGAAGCTTCCTATGCTTTGCAGCAAGCAGCGTGGTGTGTTTATGTCCATAAAAATTCTTTAATAAAATTACAAGAAGAAGAAAAATCATATGAGTCTACAGAGGCTATAAGTAGAAGGTCTCCGTAACCATCGCTTGGTTCACTTCTAATATTCATTAACTGTTGTTTAGGGCGTGTCCTCAATTACTTCGTTGAAGCGAAAAATGAGAGAATTGAGATAAAATTTTCGCAAATTTGAGGAGAATATCCGGTTATATTTGACGAAAATTTGCGGAAATTTTAGCCGATTCCCCTCATTTTGCAGCCAACGAAGTAATTGAGGACACGCCCTAGTGTTGTTCGTAAAACTTTTTTAAAATCGAGGTTGTCATGCGACTAAAGATATTCACTTTGATTTCTCTGATGTCACTTGTTGGTTGTGCATCGGTCAATAGCTATGTTGAACCTAAGAGCGGTAGTGAGCCTTTAGCGACTGTGAGTGGTTCATCGACTCGTGAGGGCGTCTTCGACTGGAGTTCATTTATGGTAAATTCCATCGATAATAAACACGTTGGTATGGTTTGGTCTGAAAAATCTAAAATCAATGTTAAGCCTGGTCAACATTTATTTGTGATTGGTTCACAGTTTAATAGAGGGTTAGGCGATGGACCTTATTCTAGCTTGACTGAAGTATACGCTACCTTAAAACCTGGTATGGACTACAAATTTATTGGTCAGCCGCGAGGTGCGCACATGCGCGTATGGGCAACTGCAAGTGGGCAAAAAGTATCGAAAGTAGGGTCAAGCCTTTATCAGCTCACTCCTCAACCGACAATAGTGCCAGTGATTATTAATAACTAATTGCTTTCGTTTGCATGCTATCAAAATAGGAGCAGAGGAGCTTAGTCTCATCAGGCATATCTTTGGTGTTGTCGTTTTCAGTTTCATTATTTTTTGGATAGACTGCTAAAAACCTGGATCTCGAATCGCACGCTGTGCAAGGGGGTGACTCTGAGAGAGTTTTTGGACGGCGTTTGTTCGGGACGACGGCGTAGAGGTTTATCATTCCCGCCCCCGCTTAAAACATGCGGGAGTAAACGGCGGCGGGAATCACAACTTCTTGGATATGTTTCTTGTTAAACATCAAATATGGATTCGTATTGGGATTGTAAATATTCGTTGGAATGCTGCCACATTCAATGACATTGTTCGCCCAGTTGATGTCTTCTTGAGAAGGTTCTTCTAAGAGGCTACTGTGTATGTCATTGAAATTTTCTTTGGGTTCCTCTGGGAGGTTGTATTGTCTGGTGGGTATTTTTCCATTGTACAAGTCATTAATGAGTGGGCGGCGCATTTCTGGGGGGGTAAATTAAATAGGACTCAAAAGTTATTTTGCCAGTGCGTAATAAAGTGAGCCCTTTGTTTGAAAATAAAGCCCCTAAGTTTTTCTTGTCTTTGTGGGGAAGGTCACGGAGTATCGGAACAGTTACAAATCCTTCGCGGAGTGCCATGAGGCTGTATTTTGTAAAAAGGTAGCGAGTGCAGGAGTTTTTTTTAAAATCCTGTGGCGTGATTAACTTTTCGCTTAAGCCATTTTGCATGTGGATTGTGAGATGCATAATATGTTATTCACTGAAAATGGATCTTAAATCCACGCAATCTTTCTTCGGCCATTTCTTGGATTTGTATGATAGTTTCATTGTTCCTGAGAAAACTCTTATCGATATGTGATTTATTGAGAATGTCTTGTTTTAAAGGAAAAAATTGACACGTTGGGGAAATAGAGTATTGGGCATTTCTCAGAGAGTTAATTTGTTGGACGAATACTTCACATTCTGCTTCAGGCATATTAGCAATTTTATCATGAAGGTCTTTGATGGCTGCATTACGTACATTAGCATCTCTATGAAGAATATCGCCAAAGACATACTCGGGTGGATTGTAGATTCGGTTTAGATTTTGATCTAATTTTGTTGAAAAAGTGCGTAATAAATTTGAATCAAAAGATTTGGTGCAGGGTTTTACAAATAAAGCATTTAAGCTCACAACATGATTCACGGCGAGGCGCGGCTTTCTGAACATGCAAATAATCCTTTTTTAATACGAACTCATCGCGGAAATATAAACGATTTTTTCAAGGGTTACAATTTGATTTTGCGCGAGACAGGGAAAATGTCTCGCGCAAAAGTGAGGTATTGCAGCTTAATTGTACGAATAGGGTGGAGGTGGAATATCCGATTGGTTTGAGTAGTATTGCTGCTGCTGTTGTTGCTGTTGGTTGTTTCTGTTAAATCCAAACTGAGCTAAGAAACCACTATTGGATGAATTATTAGATGCTTGATTCACCCCAGCAATTTGATGCGCCATGATGTCTTCGCGTGCAAATTCTCTTTCCAGATGACGATATTTTTTTTGTGCATTTGGATTGTTACTAAAATAATGATGATAGTCTTGATCCGTTAATCGTCTGCCCAATAAATTATTCATAGTTTGTTTCGTGTAAGGAACAGATTCATCCATTTTATCGAGATCCAATGGATTGATCGCATCTACTAATTGACGAATTAACCAAAAACCTTTGCTGAATGGAAACGCAGGGCCTTGATCGTTGAGTACTTCTTTGCGTTCACTGTTGAAGTCATCTAATTCAGAGCAAAAAGGTGCGGCTTCTTCAATTTCTTTCATCCAGTTGGATTGTTCATCATTATTTGTGCAGCTGATAAACGTTAATGGATTCATGGCAGGATTTTGACGTTGCATGACGAGTTGTTTCATCTGATCTGTTGAAGCGTCAGAAGGCTCACCATCAGTGAAGAAGTAATGCATGGTATTTGAGCGCGCTTGTTGAAAGGCTTGCGATAATTTTTGATAAGCAGGTGTTTGACCTCCAGGTTGTTTCTTGAAGATAGCACTGATTTTTTGATGTGCCTCTTGTGCAAATTGGTCGGGCGTTTTACCTGCGTGCGTCAATACTAAATCATTATTGCGATTAAGAAAGCGAAACGTTATTTTGTTAATTGGGATGTAAGCCAACATATCAAACATCACGTGTAAGCGATCTTCTGCTTCTTCCCAGCGGGTCATTGTATTGACATAATTATCTTGTTTATTGCGAAATTTTTCTCTCATTTGTGGGCTAGCTTCTTTGATGAGCGCATCAGATGGCTCAGTCATGGAACCGCTGTCGTCAATGAGAAAATTCAATTCATATTCAGAAAGCGCTAATAACTTGTTGACCAAACCAATTGGCACTTCATATTTTGCAAAAATATTAGATAAACCTTCTAATAAATCTCCACCGTCGAGTTCACCTTTTGCTTCAAATTGATCGAGGTAGGAACGATCTTGCATGATTTCTATCGAAGCTTGTGTCGCTTCTGACATTTGCATCGGTTTGCCAGTTGCTTGATATTGTGTTTGAGTCGCGTCATTAATGTCGTTGACTGAAGAAACAATGGCAAGTGCTTGCTTTGGATTGGCAACTGTTGAAGGGCCTGCTTCGTTATAAGCAGGATTTTTTTTCATAACACCATTTTCAAAAATAAATTTCTTTGTCATAAAATAAATCTCCGATTTTTGTTAGGTAATTGCGCGAGACACAAAAAGTGCCTCGCGTAAGATGGATTGCAATGTTTTTTGCAATTAGTTGTACGGAGTGTAAGCAGGTGGTGGAACATCAGCTTTATATTCACTAGGTTGCTGATTGTTGTTGCCAAACCCAAATTTATTTAAGAAGCTACTACCGCTAGATGCAGGCACTTGATTCACGCCAGCAATTTGATGCGCCATAATATCTTCCCGTGCAAATTCTCTTTCTAAATGCGAGTATCTCTTTGCATTAGGATTGCTGCGGAAGTAATGCTGGTATTCTTGATCCGTTAATTTTCTGCCGAGTAAGTTATTCATGGTTTGTCTCGTGAATGGCATAGATTCATCCATCTTGTCGAGATCGTATGGATTGATCGAAGCCACTAACTGACACAATAACCAAAACCCTTTGCTGAATGGAAATGCGGGACCTTGATCATGCAATACTTCTTTTTGTTCACTCTTGAAATCATCTAATTCAGAACAATACTTAGCTTCTTCTTCAATTTCTTTCATCCAATTAGCTTCGCTATCTTCATTGGTGCAGCTAATGAAAGTGAGCGGATTCATTTCTGGGTTTTTGCGATTTGTAACCAGCTGTTTCATTTGGTCAGTAGAAGCATCACTTGGGACACCATCCGTTAAAAGATAGTGCATGGTGCTAACGCGGCTATGTTGGAAAGCTTCAGAGAGTTTTCTATATGCGGGTGTGCCGCCACTCGCTGCTCTTGAAAAAGCTTGACTGATGGCGCGATGCGCTTCATCCGCATATTGCTGTGGCGTTTTACCAGCATGGTTAAGCACTAATTTGTCATTTCGATTTAGGAAAGAAATAGTGAGTTTATCGATAGGAATATACGCCAACATATCGATCATGACGTGCAATCTATCTTCAGCTTCTTCCCAGCGCGTTAAGCTGTTACCGAAAAAGCTATTATTTGCGCCCAATTTTTGTTTCATTTGCACAGAAGCGCCATCTCTTGGTGCGTCAGATCCACAGCCCATTGAGCTGCTGTCATCCACGATAAAATTCAATTCATATTCTGACAAAGCTAATAGTTTATTGACTAAACCAATCGGTACTTCGTATTTTGCAAAAATATTAGATAAGCCATCTAATAATTCTCCGCCATCAAGATTGCCTTGAACTTTAAATTTGTCGAGGTATTCTTGATCTTGCATGATTTCCATAGATGCTTGTGTCGCATCGGAAAGTTGCATGGGCTTTCCAGTCGCATTCATCTGTGTTTGTGACGCGTCAGCAATATCGTTTGTTGAAGAGACAACAGCGAGCGCTTGTTGTGGATTTGCAATTGTTGAGGGGCCTGCTTCTTTATATGCGGGGTTCAACTTCATAACACCATTTTCAAAAATATATTTCTTCATGAAATTCTCCATTTGATTTTGTTAGTGAAGCATAAAGCACAGCAAAGATATGCCTAATAAAATGGAAACGCTAGAGAGATTTTCATGAAGTGAAAAAAATATTTTGCGAGAGAATATTTTTTGATTTGTTTTTTTATTTCAGGTTACCGAGCGCGCAATCGGCTAGAATTTTTTTGAACAGTGAAATGCGATTGAGCGTATTCATGCCCATGGCGCGTGATGATTTTAAAATCGGATTGGGATGGCTAAAAATATTTTTAAAAAAATCTGCAGCAGTTAGTAAAGTAGAATTGCCTGCTTTGCGTGCACGCTCGTATTTTCTGAGTGTGTAGTGTGCAGCAAAATCACGTCGATGATTTTCTGCCTCAGAAATAACTTCTGCAAGTGTCGTTGCATCGAGGATGCCTTGGTTCATGCCCTGGCCTAAAAGCGGATGAATGGTGTGTGCCGCATCGCCGATTAATGCAAAACGATTTTTGATGTAATGCTTAGCGTGTTGCATGCGGAGCGGAAAGGCATAACGTTTTGACACAGAAACAATGCGACCTAATTTTTTATCAAAAGCTGTTTCGAGCGCGCACATAAAATCTGATTCAGATAATTGCATGAGCGTGCTCGCTGCATCATGTTGCGTTGACCAAACGATTGAGCATGTGCAGGCATCTTTAAGTGGTAAAAATGCTAGAGGTCCTGTTGTTAAAAAACGTTGCCAAGCGGTTTGTGCATGAGGCTGTTCTGTTGTGACAGTTGCCACAATTGCGGTGTGGCCATAATCGCGTTGCGTCATGGGAATGTTAAATTGCGCGCGCGCCCAAGAATTGGCTCCATCGGCGGCAATGAGGAGTTCCGTTGAAAAATCTCCGTGTGATTGAGTTTTAATTTCTATATGTGTTGGATTTTCTATGAAGGTAGTGACTTCGCATGATGAAATGATTTTAATCTGTGGATTTTTTTGCGCATGTGCTAATAAACTTGCATGAATCGCACTATTTTCAATGATGTGGCCTAAGGTTTCTTCAAAACATTCACGATGGGTAAAATCGATTTTACCCTGACTGTTTTCATCCCAGACATGCATGTGTAAATACGGGCTGATGCGTTTACTTGCAATGGTGTTCCAGACTTTGAGTTTTTCAAAAATACGTTGTGAGCCTGGTGAAATGGCACTGACACGATGATCAATGATATTCGGATCCCAGATAGGGAAAGTTTTAGTGGCATCCAGGGTAAGAATTTCAAAATCCGTTTTTTGCGCAATCGCAAGTGCAGCCGTGAGACCGGTGATGCCTGCGCCTATGAAAGTGATATGTTTTTGCATATGCGGATGATACTGATGTTTTGGGTAATGGAAAAGCTAAAAAGTGGGCTCTGAGACTTTATTAAAAAAACTAGTAAAATCAATTAATTGTGTCATTCTCATTTTGGTTGTTGAAAACATGGCAAATTTGATCAGCAAGTGTATTGTATTATGACTACAAATTTATATTCTAACATATTTATTATTGAATATATATCTATATCCTGATATAGTGACGAAAGAATACATTTTTATAGGCATTGCTTATGAATAAGCGATTACTTATTGTAAAACAATTAGATCGTCAACTTGAAGGTTGGCGAGGTTTTTATGACTCGATTCCTGCTGAAGGTTGGATAAGAACAATCAGAAAAAGTATTGGTATGACCACTAAGCAATTAGCCAAACGACTGAAAGTCAATCGTTCTCGAGTAGTCAAAATAGAACAAGCTGAACCAGAGGGTGCTTTGACGCTTAGGACGTTAGAAGAGGTGGCGCAGAGTTTAAACTGTAGATTGGTATACGCCTTAGTTCCTCAAATTCCGCTTCGTGAGTTGGTTGAAGAGCAAGCTAAAAAAGTTGCGATACAACGCTTAGGTCGCGTTTCTCATTCCATGCTCTTAGAAGATCAGTCTGTAGAATCGGATGCTCAGCAGGAACAATTAACGGCGCTAGTTAATCAATTACTATCTGCCTCATTGAAAAATATATGGGAAGATGAATAATGCGTTTTGTTTACCCTTTTGATGCAACTCCACTTGATTCAAATGAAAGCGAAGGGTTAATTCCTAAACATATTGTAACTTTGTCTCAGTTGAACGAATGGGAGCAAGCTAATATTCTCGAAGCTGAATTATGGCTTAGCAAACATCATTATCATTTTTCGGAAATAACAACGATAGATTTTGTGCAGAAGCTTCATCAAAAAATGTTTAATCAAACGTGGAAATGGGCGGGACAGTTCAGGCGAACCAATAAAAATATAGGCGATGATTGGTCGATCATTTCAGAAAATTTAAAAAAATTATTAGATGATGTGCAATATCAAGTAAATCATTTTGTATATCATGCTGATGAAATTGCAACAAGATTTCATCATCGACTCGTTGCAATACATATTTTTCCCAATGGGAATGGCCGACATGCAAGAATCATCACGGATGTTTTGTTGCTTTCTTTGGGTCAAAGTCGATTCTCGTGGGGGCAGAAAAGCATAAGCGATTTATATGAACCGACGCTTGTAAGGAAACAATATATTAATGCTTTAAAAGCAGCAGATCAGCATGACTATCAACCATTATTTGATTTTATTCGCAAGTAGGTGTGTCTATGTGTTTATCAAGCGTATCAAAATGGCAACACCAAATCTGGTTTCACTGCGAGTAAACTTTCACGAAAGATATTTTGAATTTTCTCTAATACTTTTTCGCTTTCGGCTTCGAAGCGCAACACCAAGCACGGCGTTGTGTTCGAAGGACGGACTAATCCCCAGCCATCGGGAAAATTGACACGCAATCCATCAATGGTTGAAACGTCGCCTGACCGCATGCCAGCTTGATCGGCTAATTTTGCCATCAAAGAAAATTTTTCTGCTTCATCGACAAAGATTTTTAATTCGGGTGTATTCACACTGTCAGGGATATCAGCAAAAAGTGCGGTACTGTTTTCTTGTGTTTGTGATAACAATTCGAGTAAACGTGCGCCTGCATAAATCGCATCATCAAAGCCAAACCAACGATCTTTAAAGAAAATATGTCCACTCATTTCGCCAGCAAGCAGAGCGCGCGTTTCAGCTAATTTTGCTTTAATTAACGAGTGGCCGGTTTTCCACATGATAGGTACACCGCGATGCGTGCGGATTAAACCATCGAGATGGTTGCTGCATTTGACATCGTAAATAATGCTGGCGCCAGGATGTTTTTGCAGAACAGATTTTGCAAATAACATGAGTTGACGATCAGGCCAAATGATATCGCCGTTAGAGGTGACAACACCTAGGCGATCACCATCTCCATCAAAAGCAAAACCAATATCTGCATTTGTGTCACGCACGGCGCGAATCAAATCAAATAAATTTTCAGTTTCACTGGGATCCGGATGATGATTAGGGAAACGGCCATCGATCTCAGAAAATAGAGCGTGTACTTCGCAATTCATCGCGCGATACAAAGCGGGTGCAATATGTCCCGCTGCACCATTGCCGCAATCCACGACAATTTTAAGCGGACGTGCTAATGGAATGGCTCTTTGAATGTGACGAATGTAACGTTCGTTCATGTCTAATTCGACATATTCGCCATCACCGGTTTGAAAATGATTTGCGACAATGCGTTCGTACAATTGTGTGATATTTTCTTCAGCGAGTGTTTTGCCCGCGATCAACATTTTTAAGCCATTGTATTCGGGTGGGTTATGACTACCTGTCAACATAATGCCTGAGCGCGTTTCGAGTTGAAATGTTGAGTAATACAACACAGGTGTTGGCACAACACCAATATCAATGACGTCGCAACCACTGGCTAAAATACCTTTGCATAATGCTTTAACTAATGTGGGACCTGAAAGTCGACCATCACGGCCCACGACTAAAGTGCGTTCGCCTTGTTCGAGTACTGTTGAGCCGAGTGCACGGCCTAATAATTCTAAAATGGTTTCGTTAAGTGAAACGCCGACAATGCCGCGAATATCGTATGCACGAAAGATAGAGCGATCGATCATTTTTATTTCCATTTTAGTTTGTTCCTGAAGAACCGAATCCACCGGTGCCGCGAGAAGTTTCGACAAATTCATCGACACATTCAAACGTGATGCGTGTGATTGGTAAAAAAACCAATTGCGCAATGCGATCGCCAGGTTGAATGGTGAAAGTATTTTCGCCGCGATTCCAAACGGACACCATTAGCGGACCTTGATAATCTGCGTCAATTAATCCAACTAAATTGCCGAGTACGATGCCATGTTTATGACCCAATCCTGAGCGTGGCAAAATGACGGCGGCAAGATGTGGATTAGCGATATAAATTGAAATACCAGTTTGAATGAGTGTTGTTTGACCTGGGTGTAACTCTAAAGGTGCATTAATGCAGGCGCGTAAATCTAATCCTGCAGCATCAGGTGTTTCATAAGCCGGTAACGGAAAAATATTTCCGATACGCTCATCCAAAATTTTAACTTGGACAGGATGCGTCTTCAGCGACTTGTGCGAGAGTGTGTCGAGTGTCGTGATTCTTTCTTCCATGGGATGAAACCTCTTCTGCTATTAATGTGATTAATTCGCGCGCGAGTTTTTGTTTCGGTTGATGAGGAAAATCTTTTTGACGCTCATCCATAAAAACAATCGCAGCATTGTCATTTTGCTCAAAGCCTTTTTTTGTGCCCACTTCATTTGCAACAATCATGTCGAGTTGTTTGTTGAGAAGTTTAGCGCATGCTTTGTCTTTCATCTGGTCTGTTTCAGCCGCGAATCCTACCACAAATGGACGAAAAGTGCTCGCCGCAACGCTTGCGATGATGTCTGGGTTTGGGGTTAGGTTCAAAACTGCTGGCGCATTATTTTTAGGAATTTTTTGAGAAGATTGTTCGCTAGGACGGAAGTCTGAGACCGCAGCCACACCGATAAAAATATCGCATTCAAGAAGATGAGCCATGACGGCATCGTACATCTCTTGTGCGGTGACGACATCAATTACATCCATATGGGCGGGTTTTTCGAGGGAAACAGGGCCACTGATTAAGGTCACTGCAGCGCCTGCTTCTGCGGCTGCTATAGCGAGGGCATATCCCATGCGGCCTGAGCTAGCATTCGTGAGATAACGCACAGGGTCAATGTATTCGCGTGTTGGACCGGCAGTGATCATGACCCGTTTGCCAGCGAGTATCTCATAAGAAAATAAATTCGCAAGCTGCACAATCAAATCTTGTGGCTCGAGCATTCGACCAGGGCCTGTTTCACCGCAGGCTTGTGAGCCTACGTCGGGCCCAAAAATATGGATGTGACGTTGTGAAAGGGCTTTTAAATGTAATTGAGTGGATGGATTGGTCCACATCGCCTGATTCATCGCGGGCGCAATCGCAATCGATGCATGAGTCGCAAGGCAGGTTGTACTTAAGAGATCATCGGCTTTGCCGGTGGCGAGTTTGGCGATTGTATTTGCGGTGGCTGGCGCTATTAAAATAGCATCTGCCCAGCGTGCTAATTCGATATGACCCATTGCCGCTTCAGCAGCTGGGTCGAATAAATCATCATGGACAGGGTGGCCTGAGGCGGCTTGAAAGGTCAGGGCGGTAACGAAAGCCTTTGCATTTTCAGTCATCATGACGCGTACTGAGCATCCTGCTTTCCGTAAACGACGCACCAAATCTACGCTTTTATAAGCGGCAATACCGCCAGTGACGCCAAGGAGGATGTTTTTGCTGCGCAAAGCTTCAAGCACTAGTGTGTTACCTCGATCAAATGGGGCGATACGATAGCATTTGTGGGGGTATTTTAAAAGGAGAGGGGTGTAAAGCAGATCTTGTGTCTCGTCTGGGTTTCTGGTATAAAACGCGGCTTGCCTTGAAATACAGCGGCAAACGATTTTTTGGAGATTTTAAACATGTCTAGAGTATGCCAGGTGACGGGAAAGAAGCCGATGAAAGGCCAAAATGTTTCCCATGCTAATAATAAAACCAAGAGAGTTTTTAGACCTAACTTGCAAGAACACCGTTTCTGGCTCGAAGGGGAAAAGCGCTTTATTCGTTTGCGTGTCAGCGCAAGAGGGATGCGCACGATTGATAAGTTGAGCATTGAAAAAGTGCTGGCTGATATTCGCGCGAAAAAGCACGCAGATATTGAAGAGGTATAACCCATGCGCGATAAAATCAAAATGGCTTCAACTGGAACAACGAAATCAGGTCAAAAAACCGGTACTTTTCGTGTGACTACCAAAAACAAACGCACCATGACTGAAAAGTTTAAGAAAAAATATTACGATCCACGTGCGTATAATCCAGAAACTGGAAAGACTGGAATGCATGTGATGTTTGAAGAAGGGAAATTGTAAATATTGCTTTCATCCAGGGTGTTCAAGACGATGCAGCCTGGATGTATCTCTCATATTGAGTGCTAAAAAACCTAAAATTCATGCGTGAGAGATATATTTCTCTAGTCCTGTTGCTCGAATACCTTCAGTTAAATAGTAACTTTTTCTCCCCGGGTAGATCGCAGTGAGCTCATCCAAATGCAAATTGTCTTTTGTAATTTGCATTGATTTTGTTAATTTGGGTGCGTCGACATATTTAAATTCGAAACCTTTTCGTTTTCCTTCATGAAAAATAAGAAGGTCTAACTCTGCATTTTGATGTGTTGCCCAAAAAATTTCTCCATGAAAATACGATACTATAGTGCCGTATTTTCATGGAAAATGAAAAGCTGGGTTACACTGTTCTCGGCATATAACCTTTCAGTTGTTTCACGAAATCACGCAGTGCAGTGATGCCGGCTTCTTCTGCCTGGCGACACCATTCTTGCAGCGACTCAATCAGTTCACTTTGCGTAGCAGTACTTTTCGCCCAAATATTTTGAAGCTTCAAGCGGAATTGATACACAGTTTGTAGAGAACGATGACTCTCGAGGACTTGAGTTAGTTGCTGTTGTTCCTGAGGCGCAACAAGCGAAGATTCGCGAATTAATAAGGTGCGTGCTTTGCGTAATAATTTTTGGCTAGCCTCACTTGCGCGGCGACGTTCTTCTTTCAGAACGGGCACAATCACGCGTCGGCTATATTGTGCGAGCACTTGAAAGCGGTGCGCTAAAACAGCCTTCAGTGTGTCCGCATCAACGGATAATTTACCCGGTGCTTGCAAAGCCTTTTTCGGCGGTGTGCGCTTGGGTTTTGCTAAACCCAAAAATTGTAACAAGCGAATCACTAACCAGCCCACATCAACTTCCCACCATCTCACTGAGAAACGTGCAGAAGTGCCATAAGTATGATGATTGTTGTGTAACTCTTCGCCGCCAATGAAAAAGCCAATGGGGAAAATATTACGTGACGCATCAGCGCACTCAAAATTACGGTAGCCGACATAGTGCCCAATCCCATTGACAACCCCGGCGGCAAAGAAAGGAATCCAAGCCATTTGAATAGCCCAGATGCTTAGACCGATTACGCCGAATAAGAGGAGGTCAATCGCGAGCATAATTAAAATGCCGGTGGCGCTGTAACGTGAATATACGTTATTTTCGACCCAATCGTCAGGAGTGCCTTGACCGTAACGCTCAAGGGTTTCTTTGTTGCGTGTTTCTTTGCGGTATAGTTCAGTGCCTTGGAATAAAACCGTCCAAATGCCGCGCTTGATCGGGCTATGTGGGTCATCTTCGGTTTCGACTTTGGCGTGATGCTTGCGATGTACTGCGGTCCACTCTTTGGTGAGCATGCCTGTCGTCATCCATAGCCATAAACGGAAAAAATGGCTAACAATAGGATGCAGCTCGAGCGCACGGTGTGCCATGCAACGATGTAAATAAATAGTGACTGAAAAAATAGTGATTTGTGTCAGTACTAATAGAGCAATTAAATCGCCCCACCATGGTAAATTTAAGAGTCCGTATAACATGTGAGGGTCTCCTCTTTATATTGGTAAAACGGCTCGCATCATACCATATATTGAGGAATTAAAGGATGTTTTCAAGGCCGTAGAGAATATGGTCGAGATCCATCACTTTTTTGCAGGCCAATAATACACCCGGCATAAAACATTGCCGATCGGTGGTGTCGTGCTGAATGGAGAGGATTTCACCTGTGCCGCCAAAAATAATTCGTTGATGTGCGATCAAGCCTGGCAAGCGAATAGAGTGAATGGGAATGGCTTGATGTGTTGCCCCGCGAGCACCTGGGAGAAGTTCGCGTGCGTTGGGGGGGGTGGAAGGTTTGTGGTGGCGTCCAGCGTTGAGAATTTCTGCAGTGCGAACCGCTGTGCCTGAAGGGCTATCCAATTTGCCGGCATGATGCATCTCGATGATTTCGACATCGGAAAAATAGGGCGCGATCAGTTCAGCGCATTTCATCATGAGGACGGCACCCAAAGAAAAATTCGGGACGATAATGCCGCCGATTTTTTGTGTGGCATATTGTTTGCGAATGTCGTCAACATCCAGTTGTGTTAAGCCGGACGTTCCGATCACAGGGCGTGCGCCTGCCTCAAGAATGGTCAATAGGTTTTTTTTTGCGACAGAGGCTTCGGTTAAGTCAAGTGCAACATCAATTTTATTTTTTTGGATGGCATCAGCAAGGTGATTTTGACGGCCTGTTTTGGCGGCCAGAATAAATTGTTTATCTGCTGAAATAGCTTGAACAGCCGCTTGCCCCATTTTGCCATCAGCGCCATTAATTAATACCCGTATTGCCATAAGGATCCTCGCATTTCTTTCAGTGGAATATTATATACGTAAGAAAGATTTTCTGCCGTGAGAATTTTGGCAGGCGAATCTTTTAATAATGTGCCATGTTCCATTGGCAACAAAACATGCGAACAATGATGACGCAACATGTAAGGATCATGCAGTGTCATTAAAATGCTGGCGCCTTCTTCTTTCGCTAATTTTTTGAGATGTGTAAATACATTCATTTGATGACGCGGATCTAAATGATTTAAAGGTTCATCCAACAAATAAATATGCGGCGCTTGGGCTAAAACCGTTGCTATTGCTAGTCGACGTAATTCTCCGCCTGAAAGCGTCTGCACATTTTGTTGTAATCGATTGTCTAATTCCATCACTTGCAAAGCATGACGTACTTTTTCATCGTCATGGCGACTTGCATGAAAAAAAGCTTTTTGATGAGGGTAGCGGCCGCTCATACAATATTCATAGACAGTGCGCGGAAAAGCGGCGTGTGTTTGTTGAAATAAAACGCCACGTTTTTTTGCCAGTTCACGTGCAGATTGATTAAAAATATTTTTACCTTCAATCAAAATGGTACCGCTGATGGGTTTGATGAAACCTGCTAACGTGTGTAATAAAGTTGTTTTACCAAAACCATTTGGTCCTAGGAAACCAATCGTTTCACCTGCATACATATTGAAATCAAAATTGCGACAAATTAATTGATGCGCGATTTGTAGATTCAATTGTTGTGTAGTAAGAAGTGCCGTCATTTAGGTTGGTTCTAAAGTAATTGACGCATTCACGATGCCAGGGTCTTTATTGTTAGCCATTTGTGCTTGCGTCACAATAAGTTGGCTTTCTTGCCAGAGATGTGTGAGCAATTGAATGATGTCATCGAAACTGGCGTCTTTAAAATTAAGTTGAATGCTATTGTTGTCTGTTTGTTTTAATTGGTTCACATGTGTAGCTAATGAAGATTGATTTATTGCTGTTTGTACAAGTGTCATTGGATTGGCGGGATGTGAGCCTGTCGATAAATGTGTTTTTTTTAATTCAGCATCAGCTTGCTGCATCCAGGCGAGTAATGTTTTATTGTGTGCAACATTTTCTTGTAAATCGCTGATTTGATTTGCCAGCATTTCCCAGGTAGCAAAAAGAATAAGACATGCTAAAGCGAGCCCCCCGATGATTGCAGCTTTTTTTTCGCGCAATGATAAAGTTTGCCATTGTAATTTCATACATGACCTCTTTGAATTAACAAGCTGGCTTTAACGCTTCGACCATTTACCGCAGCACTTTGCTGTTTCACTTGTAATCCGGTGGTTTTCAGTTGTGTGACGAGCGCGTCAAGTGCATCGAAGGTGTTTGCTTCGATATCCAAGCGTAAAATATGGTGATTGAATTCGAGTTGTTTTAATTGTGCGGCAGGATTTTTTAAAAGTACTTCACCTGTTGAAGCTAATAAAGGTAAAAACACATTTTGTTGTGAGTCGCCGTGGACTGCATTCAGTTTTTGTTGTAGTCGCTCTTTCGGTGCAACGACGGAAGTTGCAGTGGGAAAATAGCGATGATAAATAGCATGAATGGATTGATTTAATTGGGTGGATTTATTATGCAAGGTGATGAGAGAAATGATTTGACTCGAAAATAATATCACCAGCCATGCGATAGCGAGCGCGCCAGCAATTTGCCAAATTTTACGTGAGCTTGTGGCATATTGATTTTGTTGCCACTCGCCTTGCAATAAATTCATACTGGGTTGTGTTTCTAATGTTTCGTAGCAACGTGCGAGTAATTCATTTTCTGGTAATACCGTTGAATCTACTGCAACATCGTTGGGGTGTGTTAATTCGGTTTGCGTTGTCGATAAAAAATGAATGCGTTCTGGCGGTTGTACCGCACCTTGACGTGCAGCATTCAGCAAAGTGTTCAGTTGGTTACGTTCGGCTGTGAAGCCGCTATATATTCCTGTGCGCACAATGCACCGAGTGTCATTGACTAAGACGGTCCATTGTTTATCAGTAAAAGGCAGAGTCAAAACATCGGGTATGATTGCTGTCGGTTTTAAATTGAAAGAAGTCGCGAATGCGAGCCACTGTTGTAATTTTTCTTTTGCAATAATAGCAACCGGCCAAATATTGTCGGGTTGCATTTCGCCTGTGGCAAAGTGTAATAAATCAACGTCTGGGATGAGTTGTTCTTCGAGAGCAAAAGGTAAGGCAAGTTGTAATTGTTTGCGACGCATTTTGGGTAAAGGAACTTGCGTTAATAAAACTTCTTCCGAAGGAATCATTAACACTAGATCATTGTCATCATTGTTAGGAAATTCATTAAATCCTTGGCCTGATTGTTGTAAAACATCATCGATAAACAGTGCCCAGGTGGATTGTTCAGGAGAGGTGATGTCAGGCCAGAGTAATATTTTTTGTGTCATAGTGTTCCTTTACTTTGCCAGAGTATTTTAATCACCGCAGTACTTTGCTGCGGACGTCGCAGCATTAAAGTATAGATTGTCATGCGCTGATCATCATCCATAACAACATCAGTTCGCGTTAAAAAATACTGGCTCAAGATTGTCAAAAGACTTTTTTCGACTGAGCTCGCTCCTGGGAATTGTGCCAGCCTATCTACAGAAACAAAAGGTGTTTCTTTGCGTGCAGCGATAATTGCTTTGGCTTGCGTGGTAGTCATGCCGCTCACTAGACTCATGAGTATGGGTATTTCTGCAGTATTGATGTTGATTTGCGTTAGTTCGGGTAATGCGGTGATGTAAGGCGCAAGCTTTGCAAATAATTTGGGTGTCACTCCTTTCACTAAATGTAATTCACTGATGCTTGTCATCATTTGATGTGGAGCGCGATAGGGTGGATTGAGTCCTGTGTAAGTATTATCAAATGTGCTATTACGAACGCCAGGCGTAATCCAATCGATGATTGCAGCAAGAATGGCTTTGGCTTGATCAGCGCTTGTGTCCGGCGAAACAGTTTGCAATAAACGTAAGAATACACTTTGATATTTCGGGTCTGTTAAGTTATTGAGATTCAATTTAGCTTGTTCATCTGTAATGACGGCTGTTAAATGCGTGCCATCGACTGCAATCACGGGTGATGTGATAGGAATGGCATCAACGATTTTATCAGTTGCGTGAAATTTCCAATTTTGTATGAGTTGTTCAATTGCCCAATCGATTTCACCTTCGGCGTTGAGATTGGCTTGAATGTCATTCAGTAATAATTCTGTGCGACGGGTATCTGTGTGTAAACGTGTAATCATCGCGACAGCAATTGTCGCCACAAGCGCTGTGACAAAAAGAGCGACAACGATTGCAGTACCGTTTTGTTTAGTGAGTTTTCGCAAAGGGCTGTCCTGGAATGATATATAGTTGAGTGATTTTACCCCAGTTGTTGAGTGTCAGTGAAATGCGTACAGCACGTGGTAGGTGGCCGTCTGGTTGGTTCGTGACCGGCCAACTGTTATGAAAATGATTTTGTTGATCTAGCCAAGAAAAGGTGACATCTTCGACATCTTTGAGTAATAGTCGTTGTTGTGGGGTGGATTGGGCAGTTTGATCGGGGAGCGGCCAAGTCGTGCGAATGAATTGATGATCAGTGAAAGTGTATTCAGTGCGTTGCAATGTCGGTCGTCGTAATTGGTTATCCGGGTTTGCTAATCCTGCATGCGTGAAATCGACGCTTGTTGTTGTACCAACAAAACCCGTTAGATCACTGGTTTTGCTGATGACTGGGCGATCCACTGTTTGTTCAATGTCACGCGAAAATAATAATAAGGCGAATTGTATCTCGGCGAGTTGCGCGGCTTTTTTTTCAATCCGTTTTTGAGTTTCCAGAACAGAATGTAACCCGCCAGTGACAATCATGGCGATAATGCTGAAAATAAATAAGGCGATTAAAATTTCAATGAGTGTGAAGCCATTATGTTTTGAATAAATCCCCCTCAATCCCCCTTTTTCAAAGGGGGAAGATTTTTTTAAAGTAGCGTTACTTCCCCCTTTGAAAAAGGGAGACGCATCGTCACTTCCCCTTTTGAAAAAGGGAGGCGCATCATCACTTCCCCCTTTGAAAAAGGGAGACGCATCGTTACTTCCCCTTTTGAAAAAGGGAGACGCATCATCACTTCCCTCTGTGAAAAAGGGAGACGCATCGTCACTTCCCCCTTTGAAAAAGGGGGATTGAGGGGGATTTTTAAAAAGCACCTCATCATTTTTCATCATAAAATCCATTTAACGTTGCGTAAGAGTTCGCTGTGTTTTCTGAGGAAAAAACATTGACTGTAATTTTTTGAATGGCGGCATTAGGTGTTTTGCTCATAGCAATTTGAAATTGCCAAGGTTGATCGCCCATGTTGATCGTGCCTGTTGTGGCGGCATCAAGGGGAACGGTTCGCAATTTCAATTGTACTTCGCGCATGATTTCAAGACCTGCCCAAGTCGCGAGCGTACGATTATTGACGTAAGTTGTTTGACGAATATTTGTTGCAGTTGTGTGAATCACTGCGGTAAATGCAATGCCTAAAATCGCTAGCGCAATCAATACCTCGATGAGGGTTAATCCTTTTTCATTCTTGATTGAGTTCATGGTAGCTCACTTCACCATTCGCTTTTCCAATAATTTCCCAATCGGGAGATTGAGATTTTTTTCCAATAAAAATATGAAACGGTGTTAAGTCGCCGCCAGGTGAAATGACAATATCGGGACCTGATTCATTTTCAGTTTGATCGTTTTTCAGTGTCAATTGTAATTTGCTCGGCAAATAACGAACATTGAAAATAGGTTGCCAACTAGGCGGATGATTTTTGTCAGCATCGACGAATCGTTTGAACGCCCAGTGATCTGGATAAATATAAAGACCTAATGTCGCAGGTCTTAAAAGAGATTCTTGTTCAGCGAGTGTTATTTCATTCACGAGTTGATGCGCAAATAATTCAGAATCGCGATGAGAATTGGTTTTTACCGAAATCACAGCCACGCCAGCGATAATGCTGATGATTACAAGAACCACCAGCAATTCGATTAAGGTGAAGCCTGACTTTGAGTGATTCACGATGCTGAAGCTGCCGCTGTGCCGCTTTCGTTGCTAATGCTGCCCGGGCCTTCTTCTTCTGTGCCTTTGGGGCCGTAGCTGAAAATATGGACTTTACCTTCATTGTTGATGTATTGGTAGGAGTGACCCCAAGGATCTTCTGGAAGACGTTGTAAATAACCATCGGCTTTCCAATTACGTGGTGTGGGTTCGCTGTCTGGCTTGGTGACTAATGCTGCAAGTCCTTGATCTGTTGAAGGATAATAGCCATTATCAAGACGGTAAAGATCGAGTGCACTTTGAATGGCCAAAATATCTTGTTTCGCTTTGACAATACGCGCCTGTTCCGGTCGGCTCATGATTTTAGGTACAATCATAGCTGCCAGAATGCCGAGAATAACGACAACGACCATCACTTCGATGAGGGTGAAACCAGAAGCATTTTTCATAAAGAATTTCCTAAGTCATATTGATTTAGATAAAACAGGATTATACTTCAAGTAAATGCCTAAGAGGGACAGTGTTATGGAAAAGAAATCAGATAATAATAAACTATCAGAACTTCGCGTTAAGTTAATGACTTTTTGGGTTGCGATGGGAGCTGAATCATTAGGGCCTGAAGGACAGCGTGTCAAAGAGGCTTTGGATTCTGCTCTCAAACAATTGAGCGAACAAAATATCACGTATCTCAGAATTGTCCTTCAGGAAGTCTTGAGTGCATCTAAACCGATTAAAAGTTATCATTCGTTATTCGTCAAGATGAAAGACATGCTGGATCAATTTGTTGGAGATCTTTGTGAATTGAATCTCGCTATGAAAGAGCAAGCGTATACAGAAAAAGATGATGCACAGAAAAAAATACGAGAACTGCAAGAAAATAAAAAACCAGGATCGACGTCAGTGAAATGAACGCGTGATATCATCAGGCACTCAAAAGCAAGAGGTATAAGATGTTTGACAGGATACAAAAACCTTTTCTAACGGTTGAAACAGGTGAGGCATATCAACCTGTACGTTTGGCCTATGATATCCATGATCGTGATGCTTTGATTGCAACACTTGAGCAATTGAGTTGTATTGAGTTTGATAATGTCAGTCAAACATGGACATGGTATTGGCGTGACGAGTGTGATGATTTGCATTTTGAATCAGTAGATTCATTTCGCCGCAGGAGTGAAAACGTCATTCGTTTAGCCTCGTTGCAAGTACAAAAAAATCATTTGTATGTTAATTTACGTTCGTTTAAACGTGCTTGTTTAGCCGTGCCATTTTTTTATCGTTACTTCGAGCGCAAAATTTTAGAACTGCATCATGCCGATTTTATCAATAAGGTTTTTGGAACAGATGAGCGTATCACGCATGGCTTTGTTGAAATGTTTAGTGAAGAAGAACTCGAAGCCATTTTGAAGCAACGCTTAGATGATTATTATGCCATGCAGGCTCGTTGCGAAAATGCTGAAACAGCTGAAGAAGCGTTTGGTTATTTGGCAGAATATTCACAAGCTGAATCTAAAAAACGTTTGCCGTACGCAGAGCGTTATGCTTTTTTACTCGATGAAGTCGAAGATCCTGATGTCATTTTTCTAGGATTTTATATTTATTTGCGTGGTAGAGAGTTAGTCGCGATCAAACGTTGGTTTGGTGAAACGGGTTATTCTCTTTCTGATGCAGCAGATCAAATCATCGAATCTGTATTTGGTGGAATAGGTGTGGATTTGCTGGAATAGTTAGCCTGTAAACTGATCCAATTGGAAAATCGGTAATAAAACAGCCAGAACGATAAATAAAACAACACTACCCATGACCAAAATAATCGCGGGTTCGAATAATGCAAGTAAGGTTTCAGTGAGGCGCGTAATTTCTGTTTCTTGATTGCTAGCGACACGTTCAAGCATATTTTCTAATTGCCCACTGGCTTCACCACTTGCGATCATGTGCACACTCATGGGTTGAAAATAACCTGTTTGTTTTAAAGCCAAATGAATGCTTGCCCCTTCACGGACATGTTTCACTGCTTTTTCAATGCTGTTGCGAATCGGTAAATTTGTTGCGAGTGCAGCTGAAATATTCATTGCTTCAAGCACAGGGACACCTGCGCCGGTCAAGATGGCAAAAGTACGCGAAAATCTGGCGGTATTGACTGTGCAAATCGCGCGGCCCATTATCGGTAATTTCAATAAAAAACGATGTACGCGCGTGCGAAAGGCAATGTTTGCTTTCATTTGTCTTCTGAGTAAATAAATTAAAACAACCATCAGAATTAAAAAATATAAACCAAAGGATCGTATGCCATCGCTGATATGGACTAACACGTTTGTCATCGTGGGTAGTGCATTGCCGGTGTTGCTATAAACAGCAATCATTTTAGGCACAACATATTCTAATAAAAACCCTGTAATCCCCACTGCAACTAAAATCATAATGGCAGGATAAATTAATGCATGCGCAATTTTTTGACGCATCGCATATTGTTGTTCGGTGTAATCGGCAAGACGTTGCAATACAATATCAAGATGACCCGATTTCTCGCCCGCAGCAATTGTCGAACAATATAAATCTGAAAATGCATTGGGAAAATTTTGCATTGCACTGGCAAGCGCATGACCTTCAACGACTTTGCTGCGCACAGATAAAATGAGTGCGCGCGTTGTTTGTTTTTCTGTTTGTTCAGCAACAGCACCGATCGCTTCTTCGACGGGTAATCCTGCAGAGAGTAAAGTAGCAAATTGTCGCGTCATTAAAGCTAATTCTTTTGCATCAAGACGTTGACGTTGAGTGGCGGGTTGATTATTTTTACCCGTTTTATTTTCTTGTGTCGCTGCGATATGTAATGGAATTAAACCGCGCTCGCGCAATTGTTGTCGTGCGATGCGTGCAGAATCTGCTTCGATGATACCTTGCTGCTCTTTGCCTGTATGAGTTGCTGCACGATATTGAAAGGCTGGCATTTTACCTCCGGGCGGGCGACCGGCGGTCGCCCCTGCAATTTATCCGCCACTATCCGCCGTCACGCGTAAAATTTCTTCAAGTGATGTTTCGCCACTTAACACACGACGACTCCCATCTTCGCGAATAGTGGGGTATAACGTGCGAGCATATTCGCGCATTGTCATTTCTGAAGCGTGATCGTGAATCATTTGACGTAATGTGTCATCAATGCAAATGAGTTCATAAATACCCGTACGACCGCTGTAACCCATGTTGCGACAACGCGCGCATCCTTTTGGATGAAAAATAGTTGGAGCTGCTTGTTTGCTGAGGTCGATATTTAACTTTTCACATTCCTTTGGTGTGGCTGTTACAGCTTCTTTGCAATGATCGCATAAACGACGTACTAAACGTTGTGCCAATACGCCAATTAAACTGGACGCTAATAAAAAGAGTTCGATGTTCATATCATCTAAACGTGTTATTGCACCAATTGCGCTATTCGTATGTAGTGTGGATAAAACTAAGTGACCAGTTAAGCTAGCTTGAATCGCAATCTGAGCTGTTTCAGCATCGCGGATTTCACCGACCATCACAACATCAGGATCTTGACGCAAAATAGAACGCAATCCTTTTGCGAATGTCATTTCTACTTTGTGATTTACTTGTGTTTGGCCTACGCCTGGCAAGTCATATTCGATGGGATCTTCAACAGTGAGAATATTGCGCGTTTTATTATTTAATGCAGTGAGTGCAGCATACAATGTAGTGGTTTTACCGGAGCCCGTTGGGCCGGTGACAAGAATAATTCCATGTGGTGCAGCAATCAATTTTTCCATTAATTGCAAAGTATGTGACGGCATACCTAAATCTGTTAAATCTAAATGAGCAGATTGTTTATCAAGTAAACGTAATACGATACGTTCGCCATGGCTCGTCGGCAATGTGGAAACGCGCACGTCGACAGCGCGACCCCCAATTCGCAAAGTGATGCGACCATCTTGTGGCAAACGTTTTTCTGCAATGTCGAGTTTTGCCATGACCTTAATGCGTGACACAATCAACGGTGCAATGACGCGTTGTGGTTCGAGGACTTCATGCAAAAGACCATCAATGCGAAAACGAATGGAAATGCGATCTTCAAAAGTTTCAATGTGAATATCAGAAGCACCTTCGCGAATCGCTTCGCCGAGTAGTGCATTCAATAAACGAATAATTGGTGCATCATCTTGACTCTCGAGTAAGTCTTCTGCTTTCGGCATATCGTGAATGAGATCTGATAAGCCCATTGACTCACCAAGATCTTCTGCCATTTGCATTGCGACGTTGCTATCCGTTTCGTAACGTTTTACCAATAATTTTTCGAAATGCTCATCGTCGGTATTTTCGAGATGTAATGGTAAATTAAAAAAACGTCGCAACTCATTGAAAACAGTTAACGTCGGTTGACCACGATAAATAATTTTTGCTTTACCTTCGTGTATGCCATCAAATAAAACGCCATGCCGGCGTGCGAATGAAAATGGAATGTGATCAGGCTGTGATGTTGTCATGGCGAATGATTGTCAGTCACGTTGAATGGGGTGGGTAGACGAGGATCATGTTCCCAAAGCGGTAACACATTCGGCGCATGTTCGGGCGTGTTAGAAACAATATCTTCTGGCCATTTAATTTGACGCTCACGAATGAATTGATATTTGGTGCGCGTCAGTATGTTTGCATCTTCGGAAGTATGCACGATAGTGGGTTTAATAAACACGAGCAGATTTTTTTTCTGAATTTTGTGACCTTTTGATTGGAAGAGCAGTTTTCCAACGATAGGGATATCACCTAAGATAGGTACTTTATGAATTGCGACAGTCGAGCTATTGCTGATAAGTCCGCCTAACACTAATACATCACCACTATTGATGATGACAGAATTTTGAATACTACTGGTGTTAACAATCGGATGATCGCCCGGATCCTCTGGATTTTGAAGTGAGTCATTATTTAATTTAATTTCGAGGCGCACCGCTGTATTGAGATTAATTTGTGGTACGACTTCGAGTGTTAAGGCAACTTTTTTATCTTGGAATGTATTAAACGGCGTTGCAGTGGTTGCACTGCCCGTGGTCGCATAACTGCCTGTTTCTTCAGGGACGGTTTGACCAATTTCTAGTTTTGCTTTGTGATTGTCTAATACAGAAACTGATGGCGTTGAAAGAATATTCGCATCATTACGTGTTTCAAGAAAATTGAGAATAGCAGCTATGTTGCTGTTGGGGATGAGGCCTACTATCCCCGGCGTTAAAACGGTAACAGGTGTTGTGACATCACTAGTATTTGTGTTCGTGGTTTGGGTTAATGTGCCCCAGCGAATCCCTAGGCTGCGTAAATCATCTTGGTTCACTTCAACGATAATCCCCTCGACTAATACTTCTGCTGGGCGAATATCTAATTTTGTTACGACGGCTTTGAGTGCGCGCATCATATCGGGTGGTGCCGTGATGATAATCGCATTCGTGGATAACTCAGCTTGAACGTTGGTTTGTAATTCTGGTGTTCCAGCGCTTTTGCCGGCTGGACCCGTGGTGTTCACAGAGCTGTCTGTTCTGCTGGAAGTATCGCCTCCGCTATTTTTGCCTTGCATATTGAGCGCAATTTTGCCGAGCAAAGGCGCAAAGGTTTTTGCTTGTAAATAACGTAAATAAATCACTTCAGTGTTGCCTTCTGCTTTACCAGCAGGAGTGTCTAATTTACTGATTAAATATTTTAAATGTAAGCGTGCGGATTTATTGCCGGCGAGCAAAATGCTATTGCTGCGTTCGTCAGCCGCAAAAGACACTTGCGGAGCATCGCCTGCCGCGCGCGTAGAATTTTGTAAGCGTGTTAAAACAGTGACCATCTGTGCTGCTGAGGCTTCGCGAAGTTGGACAATATCCACATCGCTAGAAGCATTTTGATCAATTTGATGAATAATTTTCACGATGCGGTCGAGGTTCGCTGAGCGCCCGAGTAAAATGATCACATTGCCTGGTGTATAAGCAGAAATATTACTCCATTGCGGTAAGAATGGGCGGATCACGGGAATCAATTGCGCTGCAGAAACGCGTTCGAGTGGTAAAATGCGCACCATGACTTCATCGTGATGGCCTTGTCTATTGGCAGTTGCAACAGGCGTTGCAAATTCTCCGCTTTCCATGTTGGGAACGATTTTAACGACATGCCCTGAATTGATTGCAGAATAACCGAGCAACTCCAGGACGGATAAAAAGATATCGTAAACTTCACTTGGTTTGACGGGTTTGCTGGAAATTAAGGAAATTTTGCCGCTGACACGCGGATCGACAACAAAATTTTTGCCTGTTTCAAGTGATACTTGGTTGATGATGCTGAGAATATCGGCATTTTGCAAATTCCAGAGACGAGAATGCTCAGGCGCTGGGGATTGAACGCTTGTCGCTTCCGTGGGTTGCAAGGTGTCCATTGCAATGCCACTTTTGACCATGCAGGCAAAGAGCAAGGCAATGAGTGCGTAGCCGGCCCGTTTCATTCTTTAATACACCTCGTCTAGGGACTGAACGAAGATAGCATAAATAGAAAAAAAACTCTCGTGTTTGTGAATTTAAAATCCCCCTCAATCCCCCTTTTTCAAAGGGGGAAGTTTTGGGCAATCCCATTTTCAAAGGGGGGAAGTTTTAGGCGATCCTTTTTCAAAGGGGGAAGAGAAAATGCTGCACCTCCCCCTTTTTCAAAGGGAGAGCACAGAATGCTCCCCCCTTTGAAAAGGCTTTGTTGCATAATTGTCATTCCCGCGCAGGCGGGAATCTATTTCAAATTTATAAAGTTTTTAATTAGTCATATTGAGTGTTAGTTGAGTATTTTTTAATTAGTTATTTTTGAGCATGATGATGGATTCCCGCCTGCGCGGGAATGACAGGTGGGATTTGATGATTTATGCAACAAAGCCCTTTGAAAAAGGGGGATTGAGGGGGATTTTATAAAACCTCACGACAATTTTTGCAGATACGCTTCATATTCCTCCAACAACTTCAATTGCGTCTTTTCTTTTTCAGGCTCTGCGCGCAACGTTGCTATTTCAGCCAAAGCAAGATGCGGGGTGAGGCGCTTTCTGCCTTGATGATCAATGAGGATTTTGCTGTCCTCAGGGGTTTTAACTGCAGCAAGATATTCAGCAAATCGATCTTCGAGTGACGACGTGAGTGCTTCAGGAAAATGTCGTCCGATTAATCGTGTTGTTAACGTTTGCAAAAGATCACTCTGTGCTGATTCAGCTAGTTTCGCTTTTTCTTTGGGCGTGCTTTTTTGAAAGCGTTCGCAAAAAAAATCTTCGTCACGTGAAAAAAACCCATTTAAATAAAGACGCGCATCATAATCGACATTGGGAAAAACTGGATAGGTAAAATTCAAATGCCAATCAGTGATTGCTTGAAATATTTTAGGATTTTCTTTGAGCCAGCGTTGATTATTTTGTGCAAGTGTGATGCGCGCAGAGTCAATCTGCGTTAAAAAACGTTCTGTCATTGGTAAAATAAAATTCGGTTCGCCAGGTTTTTTATTGAATGAGAAGGTACAGGTGTTGATAGTTTCGAGTGTTGTTTGTTGTAATGTTTCACTGTCGAGACGTAGCCAAACAAATTGATTGCGATAATGTTTGTGTTGTCCTAAAAACATTACAGGGCATTGATAGTTTGCTTCTGTTCCAATGCGTCCTTGAATGAGTAATGCCATGTCTTTTTGTAACGGCTGCATGCGTGTGAGATCTATTTCCTTTTGGAAATATCCGCATAAATATTCCCACATGGTGGATTCAGTCATGAGGTGTTTTGCGAGGGCGAGCGTCACTTCGACATCCACCATTGCGTCATGCGCTGCACCTTTTGCGAATTGATTTGCTTGATTAATGTATTCGAGTTTTAAAGATTTTCTGCCGTTCACTTCGCGCCAATTTAAAATAGCGGGTTTAAATAAATAAAACATCAGCGTGATGGGATACAAATCCATGCGGCCACAACCATTCGCATATTGATGTGTGTATGGTTTTAATAAATGTCGATAAAAACCAAATCGTAAAAATTCATCATCAAATCCCAACGTGTTGTATCCTAAACTGATGGTGCCAGGTACATTCATCCACTGATGGATTTTTTGAATGGCTTCATATTCTGAAATGCCTTCTTGTATTTCTCGAATGCCGAGGCCATGCGTTAATAATGCACCAGGTGCAGGAAAAATATCTTTGTTCAAACGTACACGACACTCATGACGTTCGATTTCATTCAATGCGAGATCCGTTCGAATTGCAGCGAATTGTAAAATTTGATCGAAAGGTTTGCTTAAGCCCGTGGTTTCAATATCGTAAAAAAGAAAAGTTTTTTTCATTTAAAAATGCTCAAGACGAATGACATGATAGGCCGGTGTTTCATACGGATGAGAGGCTTTTAACGCTGCAATGGCTGCTTGGATATAAATGGCATCACACACCATTTCAACTTTGATTTCTTGAATTTTTTCGAGTTGGTTGGCTTTGCCGAGAAAAGGCGTTGCACTATCGTGTGGCATGAATTGCCCTTCGCCCTGTGTTTGCCAAGCGCAATGGGAATATTCTCCAATTCTGCCAGCACCTACATTGAAGAGCGCATTTTTGACTACCTCTGCGTGCTCGAGGGGAACATAGAATGAAAGGGCATACATGTTTAGTTTCCTTTTTCAAAGTGGCATTATGCAACAAAGAGGGTATTTTGCGGAACATTCCCATTGACCGTTCATAAAAATCGCATATACTGACCGTCGGTTTTGCGGGTGTAGTTCAATGGTAGAACGGGAGCTTCCCAAGCTCTTAGCGTGGGTTCGATTCCCATCACCCGCTCCATGATTATTTTGAGGTGATTTATGCGTTTCGCAAGGACGTTTTTCAAAATTCTTCTCGGCTTGGTGTTGCTTGTTATTCTCGCTGTTGTATTGCTCGTGATTTTTGTGAAACCAGATCAGCTCAAACCGCTGATTGTGCAAAAGGTGAAAGAAGCAACGGGTCGTGATTTGGTTTTGGATGGCACACTATCTTGGTCGTTTTATCCTTCACTGGGAATTAGTACGGGACATCTTACCTTAAGCAATCCAGCAGGATTTCAACAAAAAACTTTCCTTGAGGTTAAGCGTGCAGAATTAGGCGTGCAATTATTGCCTTTGTTGCATGGTAGTGTGGAGGCGGGCCGCGTTGTATTACATGGTGTGCAATTAAATTTAATTAAAAATGCAAAAGGGCAATCCAACTGGGGCAAAACCACCTGGTCAGTTGAGCCAAGTGAAATCAATGCGCATCCTTCAGAAACGATTTCTTCATCGTCGCATGGTGAAGCATTTGCTCTGGTGATTTCTGATTTAGATTTAACAGACGCGAATGTTCATTTCGAAGATTTAAAATCAAAACAAACTTACGATCTCAAAAATTTTAATTTGGGCGCAAGAAACATTAGTTTTTCTCATCCGTTTACTGTGAAAGCTGCGTTTGATGTTTCTGCCACGCAACCAGCCATGAAAGGCCATTTTAATTGGAGCGCGCAAGCCTCATTGAATCCCGCTTCTGGCGTTTATTCTTTTGAAAATGCAATGCTTTCAGGGGATATTCAACAGCAAGTAAAACATATTCATTTTACATTAAGCGGAAATTTGATTGCTGATCTCAACAAAGAAACATTCACCTGGGAAAAAATCCAAGGCCAATTTGGCAATGCGCATATCACAGGCGGTATGAATGTTTTGCATTTATTATCTCGGCCTTTAGTGAGCGGGCATTTTGCGTACCAACCTTTCGACTTGGCTGCTCTTCTTCAATCAATGGGTGTTGTGCATTCTCCGTTACAGTTTGCAAAGAATGTTCGTGGGCAAATGTCATTTACAGCAAGCCAATCTGCTGTGACAGCGGAAGGCGTGATGCAGTCTAGTGCGATGCAGGTTTCACACTTAAAATTGCAAAATGTTTCTGCACGTTTTCGTTTGCAAGATAAAGTGTTGGATCTCATGCCTATAACAGCTGACTTATATCAAGGACAAGCAAGAGCACAAGCGCGCGTTCAATTTAATACAGCAACGCCGCAAATTAATTTGCAACTAACTTTGACAGATATTCAATCGGAACCGCTCATTCAAGATTTAACGAATGGTGCACACGATGTTTCAGTTGCAGGACGCGGTAATGTTTCGTTGATTCTCGCAACTTTAGGGACTGAGCAAGCTGCTCTCATGCAAAATTTAAATGGGAAAGCGGATTTTAGTTTAACAAATGGATATATCACAGGCATGGATTTAAGTTATTTATTGGATACCGCGTATGCCTTTGTGAACAAACAAATGCAGCCTCCGCAAAATACAGGCCGCACACCGTTTGGCCAATTAACAGGTTCTGCCATTATTCAAAATGGCATCGTGAAAAATGAAGACTTAATGCTCGATGCGCCACGCTTTACAGTCAATGGCGGCGGTGCGATTGATTTGACTTCCCAGACGATCAATTATGGCGTGCAATTAACCGCGAAAAAACGTGACTCCAACCAAAAAGATGATTTATCCAATTTATTTGGGATGCCAGTTCCTGTGGTTGTGACAGGTGCATTAAATCATCCGCGTGTAGGTTTAGATACAGTGCGTTTGACTGAGGCGATTGCAAAACGTCAAATTGAAAAAACGACCGAGCAAGCAAAAGGGAAAATTCAACAAGAACTTGGAAATCAATTGCCAGCGAAGGCAAGTGATTTATTAAATAACTTATTGAGTCAATGATGTTGAGAGTTCTCACGTTTAATTTAAATGGCATTCGCTCAGCAGCACGCAAAGGATTTTTTGATTGGCTGCCAACACAAAATGCTGATGTGATTTGCTTGCAAGAACTCAAAGCACAAGAAGCGGATTTAGTTGATCCTATTTTTGTGCCCGAAGGGTATCACGCGCATTTTCATTATGCGGAAAAAAAAGGTTACAGCGGCGTTGGTATTTATACACGACATAAACCTTTAAGCGTGAAAACTGGCTTAGGTTGGCGTGAAGCTGATGGCGAAGGTCGCTACGTTGAAGTCGATTTAGGTGGGCTTACTATTGCATCTCTCTATATGCCGTCAGGCACAAGTGGTGACGAAAGACAAACTATCAAATTTGATTTTTTAAATCGTTATCGGGAACATTTAACTCAACAGCGTGCAACGAATCAATCCTTCATTATTTGCGGTGATTGGAATATTGCTCACCGCGAAATCGATCTCAAAAATTGGCGTAGCAATCAAAAAAATTCAGGTTTTTTACCAGAAGAGCGTGCTTGGATGGATGCTTTGTTTGGACAGATGGGATTTGTTGACGCCTTTCGGATATTAGACAATGCACCAGACCGCTATACTTGGTGGTCGCATCGAGGCCAAGCACGGGCAAAGAATGTTGGGTGGCGGATAGATTATCAAGTGATTACGCCTGACTTACGTGATAAGGTCAAACACGTACAAATTTTCCCAGAGCCATTTTTTTCTGATCATGCGCCATTCTTGGTTGAATACGATATATAATTTTGTTTGTTGTTCTAGGGCGTGTCCTCAATCAACAAGCAAAATCATTGAGAATGTTGAAGAGTTGATTAAGTTTTCCTTAAGCTTATAAGGGTAAACTATGAACATTCAACCCAAGGAAGTTGACCACAATGGCAGCCGAAGATATTTATATTGTTAAAGATCCTGAAAAACTCACCCAAACTTTGCTCGAACGCTACCAAGCTGGTACGGTATCGGGTTTATATCAGGTGGGTAATTTAACTTTTCGCTTAGATGTTTCTCACGGTGTTGCTGCTTATTGTCCCCTAGGTCATATTACTGGGCCAGCCATTCCACAAGTTAAAGCCTTTGCCCAGCAATTGAATGCATCCTTATTCGATGCTAACGAAGAGTCACGCCTTGCTTCCCAAAAAATACTTCGCGAAGGTGGTCGAGAATTAGGTGCTTTAACCCAAACATTTATTACAGCCGAACAAGCGCAAACCCGCAATGAGGCTGGTATTGATGCATTGACAGTCGCTCAAACACAAGCAGTTGCTGCTGTGCCTGCAACGAAACCATCTTTCCTTGAAAGATTGGGGATATTCGGCAAGGTTAAACCAGAAACACCGGGCGCTTCTCCAGCACCAGTGGCAGGTTCCAAGAAAACCCCTCATTCAAAGTGATAGGCGGGTCGGCTTGATTAATAAGTACATTTAGCGTACAGTTATCAAGTTATTGATCATATTGTATACCTCATGCTTATCGAATTTGGTGCCGCAGAAATCATTGGTAAACGTCATTTGCAGCAAGATGCCCTCTTTATAGCTGAAGCTTTTGATGCACTCGAAGAAAAAGCATGCGATAAAGCGATCATTGAATCCTTTGCAACTTTCATCCCCTATTTCCAAAAAAGATATCAAGAAGGAGGCTCTACCTCGTTAGTGACTTTGTCACAAAAAACTAACGATCATATTCTTCAAGTTGATGTTGCAAATATGGGCGATAGTCTTGCATTAATTTTATTATGTGACGCTGAAGGTCATCTTGAAGAACTCCTTTTATTGAATGCACTTCATCAAGCAGCCAATAGCATAGAAAAAAATCGCGTCATAAAAGCGGGCGGCAGTTTTCAAAACGGTTATTTGGAAAATTACGAAGATGGTTTATTAGAAGTGACACGGTCAGTGGGTGATGGTTCATTTATCTATTGTGGATTATTGCAAGAACCAGAATTACATCATTATACGATTGATGTTGGAAATCGTCAGGCATATTTAATTCAAACATGTGATGGATTTTCGGAAACAGTTTTAAAAGAAATTAAAGCAGATTCATCCACTGAGGCTGGCAGAAAAATATATGCAGAAAAATTATTTGAATGGATAAAATCATTTCTTTCAAAGGAAGATTTTCAGAATTTTAATGCCAAAAAAATCGCAGCAAAGTGTGTCGCAGCAGCTTGGAGTAGTGGCTCGAAAGATAACGTGTCAGTTTTTTGTCGAAAAATTAATGAGCAAAAATATCTGACGATGCTGAATGATGGACATGGAAAGGTTGGCGAAGAAGTGGCGAAAAGGGCGGGGGAAGAATTTTTATCGGCGTTTTCACGTTATGTTTCGTTGCAACTATTGGATCTCAATTCTCTTATGGTGGAAGATAAGGAATGGTGTTCTACAGAGGCACTCAATACTTATTTATCTGGCAGCTCAACAGGGTTTATTTGTCGCCAATTAGAGTTCCCAGTATCCAATGCATCGCCAGAGACTTTCAGTGACGATGATTCATTCAATGTGCCTTTGTTGGAAAAAGAAAATAACGATAACAAAGACGATGAAGAAATCATTGTCGTTGAAAAATCTCGTTGTTTGGTAATGTAGTTACTTTGCTAGAACTCGTCGCTGTTCTTCAATCAATGTTTGAATCCCTGATTTCGCTAGTGATAAAAGATGTGTTAACTGATTTTCCTTAAAAGTCCCTTTTTCTGCAGTACCTTGAATTTCAATGAATTCGCCTTGCTCCGTCATGACAACATTCATGTCTGTCTCTGCTGTGGAATCTTCAGCATAATCTAAGTCAAGAACGGGTGTGTTATTGCAAATGCCAACTGAGACAGAAGCAACTAATTGACGAAAAGGATTAGTTTTAATTTTTCCTTGTTTGATGAAAGCTTGAATTGCATCGTGTAAAGCAATGCATCCGCCTGTAATTGAAGCGGTGCGTGTGCCGCCATCGGCTTGAATGACATCGCAATCTATTGTGATTGTGTTTTCCCCTAAAGTGGTTAAGTCTACTGCTGTGCGTAATGAGCGGCCAATTAAACGCTGAATCTCTTGTGTTCGTCCCGTTTGTTTGCCGCGCGCGGCTTCGCGTGGCACGCGCTCGTGTGTTGCACGGGGTAACATGCCGTATTCTGCTGTAATCCAACCTTGCCCTTTATCTTTCAAAAAAGGCGGCACACCATTTTGAATGCTGGCCGTGCAAATGACGCGGGTGTCGCCAAATTCGACGAGCACGGAACCTTCTGCGTGACGTGTATAATGACGCGTGAAACGGATAGTACGTAATTTTTCACTTGAACGATTCTCTGAACGCATGGCAAGATTCCCCGTTTGAAAGTGCCGTATTTTATTGGAATGTGATGACTATGAAAAGTATGACAGCATTTGCTCGTGTAAGCGAGCAAGGTCCGTGGGGTAGCTTGGTTTGCGAATTGCGTTCTGTGAATCATCGCTATCTTGATTTAACACTGCGTGTGCCTGAAGCACTCTATGATTTAGAGATGCTTTTGCGTGAGCGTATTCGCCGTGATATTCATCGCGGTAAAGTTGAGTGTATTTTGCGCTATCAACCGGATGATCCATCTGCAGTTGAGATGCAGCTAAATAAACCATTAGTGACATCATTGCAAAATGCAACACTTCAAATCGCTAAAACGTTTGGCAGTGTTGCTCCGATCAATCCATTGGAGATATTAAATTGGCCAGGCATGTTGAAATCTATTGAGATTGATTCAGAGGCGATGCAGCCCATTGTGATGGCGTTATTAGATAAGGCATTAACTCAATTTACGGATACACGAGTACGCGAGGGAGAAGTCCTTGCGAAACTTTTATCAGAACGTTTAGAAAAAATTAAAATCCATTTAACTGAGGCGCGCGCACACTTGCCTGAAATACAGCAATTGCAACGCGCAAAATTGGTTGAGCGTTTTAATGAGGTAAAATTAGAATTGGATCAAGCGCGCATTGAACAAGAAATGATTTTATTCACACAAAGAATAGATGTTGCTGAAGAGTTGGATCGTTTAGAATCGCATGTTGCAGAAGTACAGCGTGTTTTAAAATCGGGCGAAGCCGCAGGGCGTAGACTTGATTTTCTCATGCAAGAATTTAATCGCGAAGCAAATACACTAGGTTCTAAATCTGTCAACCTGACAACAACGCGCGCATCAGTTGAGATGAAAGTATTAATCGAACAAATGCGTGAGCAAGTTCAAAATATAGAATAAGGAATTCATATGACGCAAAATCGTTTCCATCAATCCAAGCCTGTACTTTTTTATCAGGGCGGCCCAGAAAAAGTCTTAAATGATTACACCCCATTAGATATTATTTTTTTGCTCCTTGAAGGCCATGGTTTTCCACCTTCTAAGCAGTATGCGTCAAGAATAACTGCTCTCAAATTTGAGATGGCTGGCAGTAAATCGGAATTTATTATGTCTCAGCAACCTTATTTTACGTTAGGGTTGGCATTGCGTTTTCCTGCGTATTTTAAATTTGCTGAAGCGTATGTTGAATCATACAAGGCATTCTTAAAGGCGCTTTCCTCGGATAAATTATTTTCTCGCAATGCTTTTTTGGGCATCTATTTAGATACGATTCGTTTTCCACTGTATTATCCAAAAGCACTTCCTCGTCAAATTAGTCAAGCATTTGGGGATGCCCAAATTACAATTGAGCCATTTAATGAGGCAGAAAAAAAACAAATTTGTGATTTGATTGGCCAATATCCTTCATTAAAAAATCAATTAACTGGTTTGACTGAGATATTAGCAGAAGCATCAGAAAATAAATTGCTCTGTAATCGTCAAGGATTAAGTCGACTGTAAATTCAACTTTTACTCCGTCATTGTGAGCCAGTGTAAGCGTTTTGGCGTGGCAATCTATTTTTTTGTTACAATGCGTCTGGATCGCCACGGCTAAACACAGAGTTTATCCTGAGCGTAGTCGAAGGGTGACCTCGCAATGACGAGATCTCATTATCGGTTACATTTTTCACAAGGAGGTATTATGAGTGCTTTATATGTTGCAGGGATTGTATTTGCATTAGTGGCAATATTGCATTTAGTCCGCTGGGTAAAAAAAGCGGAAATATTAGTGAATGGTAAACCTATCCCAATGTGGGTTAGTCAAGTGGGATTTGTTGTAGCTTTGTTACTTTCTATTTGGATGTTTATGGCGTGAAGGATGTTTTTTGCTTTCTCTTTGAAAGAGCAAAGGCATGTAAGCTTCCTCTTTGAAAAAGGGAAAACACGTAAGCTTCCCCCTTTGAAAAAGGGGGATTGAGGGGGATTTAATAAAAACAATTTTATAAAAATCCCTCCTACCTCCCTTTTTCAAAGGGAGAAAAAAAATGAGATTTTCTCAATTACGTCCCGGGTGTTGCGCTTGGTGATGTGGTCGCATTGCGCAGTAATGTTTGCTCAGTGAATCCATTCTGCATAATGAGTAATGTATTTGTCATCACTTGTGCCGCAGCAACTTCTCGTTGTGTTTTGAGTAATTCACTTTGTATGACTAATTGTTGCGATGAATACATTAATAGTTGACGAATCACGTAGCCAACATTTTCACTCGCAATTGTAGCAAACCAATTTGAATCATTCGCTTGCTCGATGAGATTCATTTGTGCACGAGTGCCGCTAGTAAATTCCGCATACACTTTGCTGGCAATGTATGCGTTAAATGTTTGAATGGCTGAAATCGTATTATAAAAATCACTATATTTTATTTTATCCTGTACGCTACCTTTCCAGTTGCTATTGGGTGCAATGTGTCTGATGTTAATGCCAGACATGTTCTTGATGTAATTGTAAGCGGGGTCGATGGGCTTTCCATGCTGAACGAAGTTGGTAAGTGCGCCTATGCCAACTGTGCGTGGATCCGGATTAATGGGTGGTTTGCCGAGTAATGTTGAAAATGTAATGTCATTCGGAAAGGTATCTTCTAAAGTTTCAGTTGTATTGAAAAAATCGTTGGTTAATTTACTTTCGACATCGAGTTGTATCATGTCATTTCGTTGTGCTGCTAATGTGTAATTATAAAAATTTCCTTGCACAGTAGCTGTTTGATCGGATTTATCGGGGAGCGTCCAACTGTTCCCCATGATGAGTGACCACCAGAGATATTGATTCACACCTTCCAGCATCTTGTAAAGTTCTGTGCTGACGATGGTTAGATATATGAGATACGGCCGATCTATTTCATCGGCGACTGATTTGGTGGGGACAAGCAAAGAAAACAAGCAGAGTGTAGCGACAGAAATAACCATTTTCGCTTTGTTTCTCGTGATTTTCATAACATCACTCCTGTGCGTGTGCGTTTAGTATTGCACGTTTAATCCGCCGCTATTGCTTGACGGTGCAGTTGTATTGGTGCCGGAATTGCTTTGAAAACCTGTGTATGTTTGTTCTTCAGAAGGCGCAGTATTTGTCGTGTTTTGAGCCGGTGCGGCATTGCCAGAAGTGGTTGGTGTTGCAGTTTGTGCTTTTTCTTTTTGCTTTTCTTTTTCTGCTTTCTCTTTTTCTGCTTTTTCTTTTGCAGCTTGGTCTTCAGTTGAAGTTGCGCCTTGTGCGGTAGGGTTTGGTGGGAGTGGCGGCAAAGTAGCCGGTTGTGTTTGTGTGACATTCATTTCTTGTTGAACAACAGTTTGCGATTGTTTTAATGTGTCTTTCATGCTTTTTTGACTGAGTTCATTGACTTTATTTTTGAAATCACTAGGTGACATCGCTTGTGGTTGTGCGGATTCAGGGTGTTTATTATCTTGCGGTTCTGCATTAAAAAGCTGTTGAGCAGAGAGTGTTGCTGTGGAGAAAATGCTGAGGACAAGTATCATTCGTAAAATATTTTTAGACATTAGTTTGCTCCAATGCTTTTAAGATAAGTGCAAAACGTTCTTTGGCGAAAACTCTCGAGAGTAAGCGTAAACGTTCGAAAACAATATTGCGTTTGAGGAAAAGACCCGCAAGCGGATTTGTGGGAGAGTTATGTTCTTCGGCATACATTAATACTTTGGAAGCGGAGCCTGGCTCGATAGTATCAATGGCTTGTAAAATGCGTAAAATGCGAGATGTTTTGATGTGTGCGCAAAGTGTGACAAATTCCGCTTCACGACCTAATTCAAAACGTTTGAGTTTTTCAAGTTGATCACCTAATTCTTTGAGGGCTTGTTCGAGTTCCGGATTGCCATCAAGCGTCCAATCTTCGACGGTTTCCATGAAGGCGATCACCCGAAAAATCATTGGATCATCATACGCATTCCAAAATTCATTGGCAGCTTGTAGTGCAAAATCTGGCATAGGTTATCCTTGAAGTGAGCCTTTAATAGTAAGAGCAAAGGCCTGAGTTTGTAAAGTTAACGGTTGTTTTTTATAGGTGTGAATGATAATTTAACTAGATTGCGTAAGGCGAATTCTCTATGTCGATCAAAGACGACGCAAAAAATGCAATTAAAATTTCACGCAAAACATTCTTTAATCCATCGGGTTGGATCGGTTACGGTCTTCTGAAGACTCAAATTCAAACTACTTGGGACTTTGTGTCCAATATTTTCACGCCTGCGGAACCTGCCAGGATAGAAACCTTCGAGCAAGCGATGCAGCGTCTCGGTCTCACGGAAGATTCACTCCAAAAAACCCGTACACGATATTTAATCACCTCAGCTGTTTTTTTAGTGTTGGCATTGGTCACAGTTGTTGAAGGCATTCGCTTGTTATCTCAGCACGGCACATTTGCAGGGTTTGTGTTAGCCATTCCGACGGCGGCTTTATTTTTTGTGAATGCGTTTCGCTATCATTTTTGGGCTTTTCAAATTAAAAAACGTAAACTAGGTTGTACTTTCCAAGAATGGGCAGAAAGTATTTTCTCGTCTAACGATAGAGGAAATACACCCCAATGATCAGTCTTTTCCAAATCGCACCCAACGATCAGTCGATTTATTATTTATCTAAAGTGTTTGGTGTGGTTGGTTCTTTATTACCTTCAGGTAGTCCCACGTTATTACTCGGCATCATGTTTAAAACATTAAACACGGTTGTGCTGACAATTGGTGCGTTTATTGTTGTGTATGTGACGATTGTCGGGCTCATTAAAACGGCACAAGAAGGTGAATTCCTCGGCAAACAATGGAATTCTGTGTGGGTGCCGCTGCGCACCGTTTTTGGTATCGCTGCGTTATTTCCGATGAGTTCGGGTTATTGCGCGATTCAAGTGATTTTTATGTGGGTCATCGTGCAAGGGATTGGGGCTGCGGATACGTTGTGGCAGACAGCAATTAAAGCTTCGGCTGTGTTGGGTTCACCCACACAATCTATGACGGTGCCAACAGGAACATCTGTGAATTTTAATATGCAAAAACTGTTTCAAGCGCTCGTATGTCAAGCGGAAGCAAAAGAATCTCGTGGTGATATTAAGAATGGCCAATCGATGGTTACGCCTTCAACGACTCCATTTTATTGTACTAGTCCAAATTCACAGGCGGATTCAACACTACATACAAACTTCTGCGGTCAGTCTGATGAGCTCATGTTAGACCCTATTAATAACACTGGGAATCTTCCGAGTGGAATCAAGTCTTCTGTCAATGGAACGCTTGCTAATTCTACTTATTACTTGGGGCCAGGAGGGGCATGCGGTAAAGTAACGTTTTGCTCGCTGCCGTCTTCTGCTCCGAATCCAACAGATTCCACTAAATATCCAAAAGGGACTCAAGACCTTGCTTATATCGCTGCTCTTGCAGACTATAATCAAAAAAACACCTATTGCAAGGCGCAACAACAAGCATTATCAGGGCTCATGTCTGTTTTAGGTGCGATAGCAAAACAATTTGCTGATAATGATTACAGTGCTTTGCAGTTATATAGCAAGGATTCGTATGATACGACTTCAACTCCTCCAAAATTATTGATTGATTCTCCAGGATGGCTGCAAGATTATTGTTCAACAAATAATATTCAAAATTGTTGTCTTCAAGGTTCGCTAAAAGATACGACGAGTGCACCTTGCGGAATTGTGGGAATAACAATGGGAGAGAATAATTCAACTGGTACTGATATTAAATCTACTGATGCAGCATCTAGTTCAAGCTCTTCAGATAATACGAAAGTTGTCAATAAACTTTATTTTCCTGCATTGCGTCAGTATTTAGGCGATCAGAATTTAAACTTTATTAGTTCAGCAATCGGTCAGTATACTTCTGCCATGTTGTCAGCGGAAGTACAAGATTTAGCAAATCAAATTAATAATAAAAATATAAGTGAATTGGACCAATGGCAAAAGGATGCTATTCAAGTAGGTTGGATTCAAGCGGGTAGTTTTCTTTTCCAAATCGCGAATCAAACGGGTAAGGGTGTTCAAAGCATTAACGATTATTTTAGTACCACTTATTTTAATGTAGATGCTACTAGTCCTGCGGGTGAAATGACGACTGTTTCATATCGTAATAATTTTTCTGCCGCTAATAATCTCATTAGTATTATTTACGATTACATTCAGAATACAGGCCAGTACTCTCCGGAGGGTGGATCACAGGCTGCAACACAAGACAATGCTGGATCTGGCTCTACAGGCGTGCCAGGGCTGTCAAATATTTCTTCTGTTATCACAAAAGGTGCTGGAACCATTGTGAGTGATTTTATACAAAATCTGAGTGGGCAATCTGGGTATAGTAGTGCGGGCGTTAATGCAAATGGAGTATACGGTGCAGTCTATAACCCAATTATGGCTACGGCGGTTGGTGTGGGTGCGGGAGTAGCGGCTGGAGGCATTGTGGCCGGGACTGCGGCTGGAGGGTTAATAGGCGCTGCTGCAGGCGGTGCCGTAGAAGGAGGAATTGCGGGCATAGTTCAAGGAACTGGGGGTTATAGTAAATATACTGGGACAACTAATCCGCTGGTTTCTATGACTAAATTCGGTAGACAGTTAATTGAGACAGCCACTACGCTTTTTTGGACAGTGCTTGCTGTTGCTGCAGTCATTACCCTATTGTCGACTTTTAATATTACATTTTTTGCTAGTGGTATGACGTCTAACGTATTAGGGGAGGTCGTTAAGCTATTTTTTGGAATATTAGGGCCACTTTTAAGTTTATTGCTCGGGGCTATTTTTTCTTTTGGTGCAGTTTTGTCGGTTTATGTCCCGTTGATCCCTTATATGATTTTTATTGCGGGTGGTATGGGTTGGATATTGGCAACAGTTGAAGCCATGGTAGCTGCCCCAATTGTTGCATTGGGGATTTTAAGTCCAGGCGGGCAACACGATATTTTAGGGCGTAGTGAGCCAGCTGCGATGTTATTGCTCAACTTATTTCTCCGTCCGAGTTTGATGGTGTTTGGTTTGATGGCAGGTATTTTAGTTTCGATTGCCATCATGAGCATGGTGAATGCAGGGTTTTTGAATGCTATGTATTCTATTAATAGCGATCCGGGACTTTTTGAATCTGCTTTTTTCATTGCAATTTATTGTACGATTGTGATTACGGTTATCAGTAAAAGTTTTTCGTTGATTTATGTCATTCCTGAAAGAGTCTTAACTTGGATTGGTGGCCCAGCTGTTCAATATGGCGAACAAGAAATGCTGCAATCCGCTAAACAAGCTGTGGAAAGTGCTGCTGGCGGTATTTCGAAAGCGGGCGGTGAAGCAGGTCAGGCTGGCCTTGCTGGTATAGAAAAAACAAGAACCGCTAAAGCATTAAAAGATTGGCACGACAAGCAGCCAAAATCCGAACCTGGCGCGTCGACTGAACCCCCCGCAACGCCGGGTAAAAAAAAGTAAGATAAATAATTCTTTTTCCTCTTTGCGCTTAATCCCATAGAAAAATATTTTTTACTCAATTTCTCCATTTTTCCAAGTCATTTCTCATCTCACATCTTCGCGATATCAAGCAAAAATTTGCATTGATAACAGTTTAAATTCTTCCGCTCAGTGACTTTTTTGCTTATTTGAGATTATGAAAAATAGAGGATTGTTAAGGTCTAAAACAAATCCATCAAGAATTGATAAACCGGCAAATTGTTAATACCGTCAATATGTCCTGAATGTCGATGCTTGGTAAGGATGTTCGCAGAGTGAAATTGTTTTAGTGTTTTCAAATCGTTTGCACGAATCTGTTCCGCCCATTTCACTTCGATAGCAAGGGTTTGCTCATCGCGTAATAAAATAACGTCGACTTCACCTTGACCCTTAAAATAAAATATTTTACCTAAACGATTACAGTGGCTGGCAACACAAGCCTCGACTAGATGGCTCTCTTGCGCACTGTTTCTGATAGAACCTTCTCGATGCAGCCAATGCAAGATGGTGCGAAAAATAAATGGATCAGCAATATGAAATTTTCGATCTTTTTTCGGGAATCCGATTTTTTTGTTTTGATCATAAGCTTGCAATGTGAGCAGTATATCCATTCGACTTAACATGCGCATATAATCCATGCAGGTTTCTTTGCTAATGACACCAATTTTTTGCGCAAGTTTAGTATAAGAAATCGGACTCACACTAATGATCATTAATTCTCGTAACACTGCAAGTAATGTGTCTTCATTTTTACCTTGCTTCAAGAAATCGCCACGTATCCATTGTTCATATGTGAGATAGGTAGATTCTGATATTTTACCTGATACTGCGTATTCATTAATTGCTTTTAGATAACCCCCGCACTGCAAGTATGAATTGAATAAATCACTTAATTTCTGGCTATTTGATGATGCTTCTGGAGTAACAAGATGGGCAAATTCGGGGAAACTAAGGGGATACATGTGGAAATCGAATTGATTTGCTCTGCCACGTCGACCCGGAAATCGCTGTGCGGCATCTTTTAAAATGATATTGTCAGAGCCTGTTAATAGACATATCCCATGTTGAAACGCGCCTTCATCAGCCAAGGCTTTAATAACGCGATCCCAATCTTTAACATATGTGACTTCATCAATAATCAACAGAAACGGTTCGAGCAGATCGTCAGCCAGAATTAAACGCAAAATTTGACTGAACTCTTTGGCATCGTAAATCTCATCGCAAGGCAGATAGAACATTTGCGAAGGTTTTAATAATTTAGCTCTCAGGCAATGTGCCATGAGTAATTTGCAGGAAGTCGATTTTCCCACCTGACGGCCACCTGTCAGGATGTAGAGGCCTGGCTCTCTCATATCAAGCTGTTGCCACCAAAGATCCTGGTATTGGTGTTTTAGTGCCGCCAGACTCATTAATTGAGGATCTTTACGCAAAAAATCATCAACATTTTGGCGGAACAGATTATGGTTTAGATAGCGATTTATCAAGATATACCTCCATTTATTCAATAGGATAGCATTACTATCCAAATTTGGCTAGTCTTTGAAAGCCAAATTTGGCTAATGGTCAGTTTACAAGCACATCAAAACCCTTAAGTATTTTTTAAGCACAACACATTATAATATGGTCAAATATTACCTACTGGGGTGGTGTGCAAAATGGCGAAAGATTCAGATAAAATACGTGATAATCAGGATATTTTTGAATATAAACAAGATGTTATAGATCAGGTTGAGGCTCGGGAGCAGGAGCCCAGTCTAGCTGAAATCCATATGAATGGCGTAATAAATGTTGTTGAGCCTATTGATTTAGCGACTTTCTTTGGTTTATCTGCGGTTATGCCGGGGAGTCCGTTATTAGCTACGCTTGGCCGCTTTTTGCTGTTTCCACTTTCAATTATCTGCGAACTAGCCCGCGTTGTTTTAGGCTGGCGAGCTACACTGAATATCCCAGATACTGAAGAGCATAATCTTGAGCGTAATGAGGCACTCGGTCACATGTTGATTGATACCGTAATGACCGCATCAATGGGTGTTGCATTCGTTGGCGGTTTTTTTTGGGCGGCAACCCTTTCACCCCTTATTTTTGTTGGAGCGAGTCTCTTGGGGGTAGTTGTCTCAGGGTTGAACGCTATTGATTATCACAACAAAGCTGAAGGTCAAAAAACCGAGCGTGGTTTATTACATGATTTGCGTGATAGGGAAATGAATCATGAAAAACGTAAAGTATTAAATAATAAAATTACACAAACTTATGTGAAAGAAAAAGCATATCGCGCCAAAGCGAAAATAAATGCGATTACTTTAGTGCTGAACGGATTAGGATTGGCGGCCCTTGTTGGGGTGATGCTAATGGGATTGCCCGCGTTAGGCGTTTTAGGCGTGGCCTCTGGCGTTATTAGTGCAGCCATTATGGGAAAAAAATATTATGATGATCGTCAGGCTGCAAAAAAATCTGCTCGTAGACATCGCCTGTCTAGCTTAAGAGATGATGGAGATGAGATCCGCAGCGAAAAAACCACAACAACCGGTCTATTTGAACGTTTAGGAGGTTGTTTTGGTTGGTCTCAGCCAAAACCAAAACGTGAAAATTCGCATTCATTCTTTTCTTTGCGTCGTAGTTCGACGATTGAAGATGTGATAGAACCTCAAGAACAAGAGAGCGCAGTGATAGCACCGGTGGTGCGAAAACTTAGTTTTAATTAAGCGTCTTTGCCTGCCGCAAATTTAACGGTTATTTATAATATTATTTTGATCACATCTATACAAAAGATCACATTAAGTGTTACTTTCATAACGTATTGTTACCACATAACTATATTGGCTGTTGCTATTCCTCTTCGTCCTGGAAAAATTTTGTCTATTTATTTTGACTGAAATGAGTTGGTGGCACGAAGTTTTTATCCAGGCTCCAGGTTAGTCACATTTGTCATGTGAATTCGAATGGCGGCTTTTTCTCCCTCAGTTTATCCGTTTATCCATCAGTTATTTCTGAGCTCTAATCAGTGATGACTACGTAACAATACAAATGAAAAACCTGCCTGTTGACAATAGGCATACATTGTCATAAAATTAGGAAATGCGTATGATATACGATTGGGATAGTGATAAGAATAATCTGCTGATAGACCAGCGCGGTGTTAGTTTTGAAGAGGTAGTGGCTGTCCTGGAAGCTGAAGGTATTCTCGATATCATTGATCATCCAAACAAAAAAAATTATGGCCATCAAAAAATTTATATTGTTGAGATAAATGGATATATATACTTAATTCCCTTTGTAGAAGATGAGGGCAGAATTTTTCTGAAAACAATTATCCCGAATAGAAAGGCCAACAAAAAATATCTTTCAAGTAGATATTCAAAGAGAGGTGATCACGATGAATAAAAAACGCAAAGTTTTTCTTGATGATGAAGAGCAAAAAATCTCTGATTCATTTGATCGTGGTGAATGGAAAAGAGTGTCTAATTTCAAAAAACAAGTTTCTACTGCCAAAAAAACCGCAACCAATACCTTGCGTAAGGATGCTAGAATCAACATTCGGCTTTCAGGCGTTGATTTGATGAGATTAAAACAGAGAGCGGCTTTTGAAGGGATTCCATATCAGACGCTGATTGCCAGTATTTTGCATAAATACGCAGCAGGGCATCCGGAGAAATAACAACAACGCTCTTAGGAGGGGGGCTTATCACTTCACCTCAAAATCTTTATCTTCACCTTTCTCAACTTCAGCGATCAATTGATATTGACGTTCAGTGATGAGGCCGGCTTCGAATTTTGCGCGTGCATCTTTTTCCATGGTTTGTCCGTGTTCGCGTAATAATTTACGTGTCATAGCAGTGACATTTTCTGGATTGGTCTCCAAAAGTAAATCACGAACTTTTTCATCGAACACTAAATATTCTCGCAATGCAACGCGTTTACCATCGACTGTTGGCACAAGACGTTGTGAAATCACTAAACGAATCGTTTCAATGATATCAATCGTGCGACCATGCCTTTCTTCTGCTGGAAATGTTGTGACAAGACGGCGCAATGTTTCTGCCACACCATTACTGTGCAATGTCGTGTAAACAGGATGGCCTGTCATTGCAGCTTCCATAACGGCAGAAATTGTTTCAGCGTCACGTGCTTCACCCACTAAAATCAAGCGCGGTTTGCGACGTAAAGCATTGCGCACACCTGCCGCAAAACTTGGTAAGTGTCGTGGAATTTCAGATTGGCTCACGACACTCGAAATTTTTTCGATGTTGTCGTAGACAAATTCAATAGGGGCTTCGTAAGTTAAAATTTTACGATGACTGTCAGCATTTTCAGTGATGTCACGAATAATTGAAGCCAACAATGTACTTTTACCAGAGCCCGTTGCGCCAGTCACGTATACAACACCTTGCTCAGGCGCGATCGCTTTGAGAATTTCATCAGGTAAATTCATGGTCTCAAGTTTCGGTGGATCACCGGGAATCGTACGCGCTGTAATTTGTAAGCCATCATGTCCTTCGACTTGACAGCCTGTTGCATTGATACGAAAGCGATAACGCTCTGAACGATTTGGACGAATTTCATAATGTGTATCAATATCTTTGCCTGACATGATTTGTGCCATGCCGTTGGGGCCGTACATTTCATTAATGACTTCACCGACTTCTGTATTCGATAAACGACGGCGGGTGACGCGACGTAATCGCCCATAAATTTCAGCAATAATTGCTTCGCCAGTTTGAATGGTAATATCCGATGCGCCAAGTTTCACGCTGTGCATCAAAATATTATTCATCGCCTCGATGGATAAACGAATCGGCTCTTGCGGAAATAAAAATTCATGTGAAGGCGGTGGTGTAGGCATTGTGACCTCATTTGCAACTAGCGTTTTCTGATTTTGTTCATTTGCTCAAAGGCAAGTAAACCGCAGTGAGGCGGAGCTGAGCGAGCCATTGCCGTGAGCAAATAGGCAAAATCAATGTATTTAATCACATCGTCGACTTATATTCCCTCTGAGTTTGTACTTCATCAGTGGAATAAGGATAATTATTTTGTGTGTCATTTTCTGTGACAGCAATGGCTTTCCAGTGTTCACTGTCAGTTTGCAATCTTGGCAGCACAGTAATGCGTAAGACTTGGTCGTTGATATTCATATTTGAACCATCGCCCGTCACGCCCATTTCTGTGCGCGAAACATAAGGCGGGCTCACCATTTTATGTAGTAATAATTTGCGATATAAAATCATGCCGTAATAATCTCTTTTGAGTCGGGCAAGATTTTGTTGAAAAATACTGTACGCTTGCTCAATGCCTTTGTCCCAACCATTTTTGACATATTCACGCCAAATTTTTTGTTCGGTTTTATCACGCGGCAATAAAATGCGATTGGGTAATTCAGGTTGTGTGTAATGCATGAGAAGATAATCACGCCAGTTGGGCGGTGTTGTTGCAAAACGAGCTTGTTGAAGAATTTTATAGGTTTTATCTGCAATACGAATGGTATTGGGATCTGCTAAATTCAGCGTGTTATCACCTTCTTGTAAAACGGGTGGTAATACGCCATGACTCAACATCATGCCATTAAAATTATAAACGGTTTCAAGTTGCCAGCGATCTTTTTGTAAGCGTGCGTTGATTTGTTCGGAGGACCACGCTAATCCACCTTGCGCGCCTAATGTCATGGCAATATCTTGCAAAGCTTTGGTGCGAATGCTGCTTGAGGTGGCGATGTCACCATCAGCAGGTGTTATGCCATCCGATGACATACTTTGCAAACTAGCTAAATCATCTCCGCGAACATTTTGTTGATGCGCGCATCCTGTGAGTAGGAGAATCAATATCAGCGCGATACCATAAAAATATTTCACGAAGTCTTTCAGATTCATGGATAGTCTCATTAGTTTTTCGCATATCGCAGTTCAATGACGCGTGTTTCAGGGAAGACAACAACTGAGGCGCGTCTACCACATTGATAGCCGACATCACGTAGGATATCACCCATCATCATGTTCTTGTCATAGACAGAAACCATTAATGGAATAGCCGGCGCTTTGCCAAGGACGCGTAAACGATAGCCTGTTGCGCGTGCCATTTCACTGAGAACAGGTTCAACAGGGCCTGACCAATCAATGGAGGTTAAGTTGCCCATCCCATATGCACGCGGATCAGGTGGTGGGGCTAACTGTACTTCAGGATGTGCTGCTTGTGCCGTCTCAGAAAGGGATGAAATACCACGGCTGACTGCATAAGATGCTTCAGAGAGGGATGAGTCTGCGACGCTAGGGGGCCCAGGTAAATTGGGCTTAGATGCACAAGCGCTGAGCATGAAGACCAATGGACAAAGTAAAAAAACAGCAATCCTTGTACGCATTCTATATCCAACTTTTTGACATGAGAAAAGAGATTGAAACAGGAACGACAATACCCTGTCAAGATGAGACTTTATTTGTGTGTTTTATGAGATATACTAAGGTGTATTGTTTGTTTCATTTTGTCTGTTCATTTCGACAATGGCTCGCTCGGTTTTTCCTCGCTGCGCTTTATTTGCCTTTATGAACAGACAAAATGAAACCAAGCTACTCAGGAGCACCCATGGCACATTGGCGCGATTCTTCAAGAAATGTTCGACTCTGGATGGTCGATTTCAGGGCTTGTTTCCCATTGTTAATTTTATTACTGCATATTCGCCTGTGGACTTTCATGCTAGCTATTATTACGACAGCTTTTTTTGCAACACTAGAGCGATATGGTTTCACGCCTACAGTCTTTTTGCGTTGGCTGCGCTCTTATCTCGCGGGTCCGCGCAAAATAGCTCAACCTTGGTGGAGAAGGTAACATGACGATTTCTGAGCAACTCACAAAAGTGGCGCGCGCAATGAATATTAATTTTAGTTTAAAAGGGCGTCCGCTCACTTTAGATGAAGTTTTTTCACCCACAGGGCTCTTGCCTGGAATTGCGAGACGGGCAGATCAATTATGTTCTTTGTGTTTAGGATACGGTATTGGGGTAACTTTTGAAGAAACCAAAGAAGCCGTGTTAGGAACAAAAGTTTCTTTCGATGAAATCACGCCAGATATTTTGCGTTTACTCTGCATGACCGACGTGCTGCACGAATTATCTTTATCCACTGGACGTGGACAGCTCACTTCACTTGATCAATTGATGTATGATTAGTTATCCTTGCGCATTCACTATATTTTTCGCAGGGAAATCTCATGAAAGTCATTAATGCAATCATCGATTATCTTTTATCAAGCTGGGTTGCTGAGATAGATTCAACTGAAAAAATCAAAGCGATTAAACAATTTTTTTACGACAATCCTCAACATTTTAACCAAGATGATTTTTCTAACCGATTTTATAGCCGAGTCGAAGAAACTTTTTACTCACCTGCATTGTTTGAATGGTTTAAAAAATCGCAAGGCTTAGTTGCGAATGAAATGAGCTCCAAGGGCCAAACATTGCTTTGCGTTTGTGCTGAGATAGGTGAAGAGAAAGTGGCCGAATGGTTGATAAAAGAACAAGGCGCTAATGTTAATTTATCAAATTTTGCAGGTTATACTCCTCTTTTGACTGCAGTGAAATTTAAGCAAACTAATATTCTGCATCTTTTGCTCGATCAAGAAAATCTTGAGATCAATGTTTCTTTAAAAGCTCCAATCGAAGATGATCAATTAGGTCGCTTACCAACTGGCACAACAGCTTTGCACGTAGCAGTTCGTACAGGGCATCTTCGCGGAGTACAATGGCTCACTTACAAAGATGCTTTGCAAACCAAAGACGCGAATGGTCAAACGCCGCTTAAATTAGCATATGCAATTCTACATTTGTTAAAAAATAAACCCGATCAAATGAAAGAATCACGTTACTATACTCAGCATAGTGAAGTGCCAACGATTCAACAAATGGAACAAGTGATAAAATTTTTAAATTACGAACACATTCCGCACAAAAGAAAAGTACAGGCACCGCAAAATACGTTATGGTTTTTTCAACAAAAATATATCGCTGGGACTGCAATGGCTACGGCAGCAGTGACAGCTGCTGCCGTTTATACGCTCAGTCAAACTAAATAGCAGGGAGGCTATTCAAGTCCACGCGACATTTGCGGTGCAGTAGGTGTAATCTTTTCTTCTTTTTCTGAATAGCTATCTCTTATAACTGCAAGTTCTGCTTTAGCAATTTCACTTTTATCAATGAAGAAACGTTTTGCTTTGTAAAGATGAATCGAGCCTTCCAGTGCGCCTATCATTGTGATTGCGCGCAACGGCATTTTACATAGCATATCTAAGAAAGCATAATTGCTGTATGTGCGATCTTCATTTTTTGCAAACACATAAAACATCAATAAAATATTGGCAGCAGAAAGTCCCATGGTGGCAATTTTTGCACGATCAAAAAAAGCAATTTGCTCATTTGTCTTATTGAATTTTTTAATTAATCCACCCGGCGAGTAAGCGCGATTTGTTTCGACACGCGTATCTTTCCATTGTTGAAGTATTTTAATGGCTTCATCCATTTCTGAGGTAAGCTGTTTTGTGCTATCTAAGCCTTTTAATGTCTGAATGGCATTATTGATTTCAGTAAGTTGCTTGATATCCGCGTCTGATACATCATCAAATTTGAGATACTCAATCGCATGGTGAAGGTTAGCTTGTAGAGAGGTTGCAATTTCTTTTGAGCGATTGTAGAGGGGCTGTGCTTGCTCAATGTAGGGATTCAAAATATTTTTGAGATAAGTGGCAGTACTTTCAAAACGACTTTGCATAGATAAAACTCCTTTTAGACGAAATAAAATGTTTCATTCATATTTGTTTCGTTCGCTATTGCGGGGCCGTGGAACGCTTGGTCGTGGCAATCCAGTTTTTGATAAAAATGGATTGCCATGGCTAAACATTTCGTGGCCTCGCGATGACGAGTTGTTACCTCGTTTCTTCCTTGGTTTCGCGTGCTAATAATTTTTTTAAGGCGGCTTTTGGCGTTGTGCGATTTTGTAATATCTCAAAAACCATTTCCGTGATCGGCATTTCGATTTTATGTGACTTTGCTAACGCCATTAATTGTGCCGTGTTGAATTTACCTTCGATCACTTGATTAATTTCACGCTCTGCTTCGAGTGCGGATTGCCCTTTACCGATGGCTAAACCAAAACGTCGATTGCGTGATTGATCGTCTGTTGCGGTTAATACTAAATCACCAACACCTGTGAGACCGATGAATGTGTCTGGTTTTCCGCCAAGCGCAACACCAAAACGAATCATTTCCGCGAGCCCGCGCGTGATGAGTGCGCAGCGTGAATTTGCACCGAGCTCCATCCCGTCAGAGATGCCAGTTGCAATCGCTAAAACATTTTTGACAACACCGCCTACCTCAACACCAATGACATCGGTGCTTAAGTAGGTGCGAAAAACAGGACTGTTAAAAAATGTTATCAACTTTTGCGCGAAGTCAATTTGTTGACTTGCAATGACAACGGCTGTTGGCAATCCCTTTGCGACTTCACGTGCAAAAGAAGGTCCCGATAAAACAGCTAAAGGATAACGAGCGCCTAAAATATCAATGGCGACATCGTGAAAAAGTTCATTCGTGCTGGGATCAATGCCTTTTGTTGCCCAGAGAATGCCTTGGTTATCTTGTAGCAAGGGTTTGATTGCAGTGACAACCGAGCGAAATCCCACAGAAGGTACAGCAATTAAAATCACTTCTGCTTTTTTTATTGCTGTTGCAAGGTCAATTTCAGGGACAAGATTATCAGGGAAAGGTTGATCAGGGATATAGCGTGTATTGACGCGATCTTTTATTAATGCTGTGATTTCAGCCGTTTCATTGCTCCACAATCGCACAGGAAAATTTTTCCGCGCAAGATGTAATGCAAGTGCTGTGCCCCAGGAGCCTGCGCCTAAGACAGTAATCGTATGATGTTTGTTCGTTGGCATGGCAATGATTCCTGTTTAAACTTTCCCCCTTTGAACAAGGGGGAATGAAGGGAATTTAATTCAAAAGATCAATGTACTTTTGTATCTGTACCATCACCCTTTTCTTTCTTTTTTTCATTTTCCATGTGCTGCACATACAGTGCATCAAAATTAACTGGCGCTAAAATTAATTGTGGAAAACCGCCGCGGACGACAACATCTGAAATGACTTCGCGAGCGTAAGGAAATAAAATGTTCGGACAAAAGCTGCCGAGCATTTGTCGTAATTGTTCATCAGGGATGCCAGCAATTTGGAAAATACCAGCGTATTGAACTTCGGCAACGAAAGCAGGTTTTGTGCCGGTTTTGACATTAGCCGTCAGAGAAATCACAACTTCGTGAGCGTCGTCTTGAATACGATTGCTGCGTGTTTCAAGATTTAATTCGACTTCAGGTTTCCATTCTTCAACAAATGTTTGCGGTGTGTTCGGTGCTTCGAAAGATAAATCTTTCAGGAATAAACGTTGTATTTCAAAGCGTGGATTTTCATCATTCGCTGGAGGAGTTGTTTCTCTTTTGTTTTGCATTGTAAGGTTCCTTTATTTGTTGAGTAAAAGATCTAATTTGCCTGCTTTATCAAGTGCGGATAAATCATCAAAACCGCCTACTGGATGATCATTGATAAAAATTTGCGGCACGGTGCGTCGACCACTCAGACGCTCCATGGTTTCGCGTTGTGCTGGATCGGTATCAACGCGAATTTCTTGATACGTCACTTTTTTGCTGTCGAGTAATTTTTTCGCCCAATCACAATAAGGGCAAATGGCCTTGGTGTAAATAATAACGGTTGCCATATATTATCCTTTGATGAGAGGTAATTCAGCTTCGCGCCATGCACGAATACCGCCTGCAAGAATGCGTGCATCGAATCCTGCTTGCGTTAAATCTGTTGCAGCATGAGTGCTATCGGATTCTTTTGTTGCAAGAAGTAACAAAGGTTTTGTGCGATGCGCATTGAGTGATTTGATGCGGTTTTTCAATTCGGGATAGGGAATCGAAACGGCATCAACAATATGTGCGGCTTGAAAATCTGCGGATTCACGAAGATCCAACACAATGGCATTTTCACGATTCATTAAAAGAACAGCTTGATGCGGCGTGACTTTCGCGGCTGCGCGACGCAGACGGATAAATTCGACGATCACTGCGAGCGTGACTAAAACGCCGAAGGCGAAAAAGAGAGCGGAGTGTTGTGATAGAAAAGACATAAGCGCTTGCATGGATCGATTACCTGCTGCTCAAAGGGAAAGAATTATACCCAGAAAAAAGACTTAAGACATTAAAAATAATGCTCAGTGAGTGAAATCGATTATTTACCAATAAAATCAATATTTTGCATAAAAACAATCGCAATCAGCGTATCAATTGTTTCTGACTATTTTAACGAGCATATTATTTTAGTGATGACTATTTTAATATACTCGATTTTTTTTGCTCTCTATGAAGGATGGATAATGAAAATTCCCGCAATTGTAATGTTAGAAGATGCTTTGCGCACAGTGATGTGCATGGATATCACTGAAAAAGATCGTATCGCGCGTTTACAGGTGATTCTTGAGGCAGCGGCGCATATTAAAAAATACAGTTATGATTATTTTTTAAAAATTGCTAAGCGAGCTGTCCGTGATGCGGGCCTTCCTCCTTTTGAAGATCCTTATACCTTGAACCTCAATGTTCACTGTATTCATACGATGTCACCTCTGCATCTTTGTGCGCGTCGGGGAGAGTTGGATTGTTTGGTTTATCTCATTAAAGCAGGCGCGGATGTGAATGTGGTTTCAGACAAGAAATGTACTCCTTTGGTAGAGGCTTTTAAACATCAACGGGAGAAATGTTTGGCTGTGCTGTTAGCTTGTCATCCTAAGATGTCTTTGGATGAATATTATGATTCGGACTATAGTGGCAATTCAGCTGTAGCGTATGCGATGAACTGGAAGTTTAGACCTGAAGTGATATTTTTGATTTTAGGGTTTGGTGCAAAAGTGTATGAAGATCTGAAGCCAAAATTAAATCAGTATTTAGCGAGGAATATTAAACCCTCAGCGCATGTGCAATATCATTTTTTGAGTTCAACTCAAGCGTCAGACAGTGATCCGCGAGCACAACACCAAGCAGCTACTTTATCACAATGATGTTGCTTAAGCGTCTGACAGAGGGCGGCCATGGTATAGCCTGTGGTGATGACATCGTCGATGACAGCAATGGTGCGAAAATGAAGATTTCGTTGTAAAATAAAGGCATTTTGCATATTCTGTTGCCGTTCTCGGCGCGACAGGGTGGTTTGGGGGGTTGTTGATTTGCTGCGCAAACAAGAATCCAGTAGGATTGGCCGTTTGATCGCGCGTGCAATCGGTTTGGCAATTTCAAGTGCCTGGTTATACCCGCGTTCACGCAATCGTTTCGCATGGAGTGGTACCGGTAAAATGGCATCCGGTAAGTTTTTACCCGATTGCAAAAGAGCTTCGGCGAATAACTCACCCAAGAGTCTGGCATACAAGAGTTGCTGATGAAATTTTAATTGGATGATCCATTGCGTAATAGGCGGTTGATAGTGAAATAAAATATGGGTTGCATCGAACGGCGGCGGATTTTGCAAACAGACACCACAGTGTTCAGAGGCTGATGCAAGTGATGTGCCGCAGCGAAGGCAAGCAGGCCCATAAAAAGGTAACTCATTAAAGCATCCGTGACACAGATCTTGTTTCCGATCAGCGGGTGCATGACACACTACACAGGTAAAAGGTAAGAAAAGTTGGCTCAGTTTTTTAGCGGAATGTTTTAACATGATATCGCCTCATAAAATGAAGACAGAAAATGAATTTGCATTAGCCCAGTATGTGGGAGAAGTGATGCGAGGACATTTATCATGGATGCAATTGCAGCCACAAAAAATTCTCGAGACGGGATGTCAATCCGGTGAAATGTTGTCAGCGCTGCAAGAACGCTATCCTTTTGCGCAGATGATTCCAGAGCAACACATTGTGCTGGATTCGGCTGATCTCATCATGGCGAATTTAACATTAGCGTGGTCAAATGATAGTTTGCACACGTTGCAAAAATGGCGCAAACAATTGCGACCAAATGGATTATTGATGTTAACAACATTTGGCTTAGATACTTTAACAGAACTACCTGATCGCGCAATGATTTTGCCAAAGTTAGTGGATATGCATAATGTGGGAGATGCTCTAGTTCACGCTGGGTTTTCTGATCCAGTTTTAGAAGTTGAATATGTCACATTAACTTATCGTTCACTCGAAAAGTTATGCTATGAAATGCGTGCAACGCAAATGATTTTACCTGAGATTCAAACATTACAACTTACAACAAATGATGAAAATATTTATTCACTCACATTCGAAATTATTTATGCGCATGCATTTGCAAGTGAACACTATGCAGCAGATGAAATGGGTGAAGCACGTATTCCAATTTCACAGATAAAGAGAATTTAAATAGACGCTGTCATTGCGAGGCTACCCCATGCCTGCGCATAGGGTAAACTCCGTGTTTAGCCGTGGCAATCTAAAACAGATCTCAATTTAAGGTGCTTTGATATGATAAAAACTGGATTGCCACGCCCAAACGCTCCGCGGGCTCGCAATGACGGCGCACTAGATTATTTTGTAGGCGTCGATGGCGGCGCAACACGTGCAACGGTACGCATTGAAAACGCTGCGGGTGAAAAATGTGCGGTAGCGATGAGTGGCCCTGCAAATATACGTTTATCTGTCGAAGAAACGTGGAGTTCAATTTTGTCTGCTTTTCAGCAAGCTTTACAAATGGCACAAATCGATTCGCATCATACATTTCATGCAGGCATGGGGCTGGCGGGTTGTGAAGTGCAAGAAGCCAAGCAAGATTTTTTATCCCGCTCACATCCTTTTCAATCACTCAGTTTAACTACCGATGCACATGTTGCTTGTTTGGGTGCGCATGCGGGACAAAATGGCGCATTGTTAATTGCAGGCACAGGTTCGTTAGGTTTTCAAATCGAAGATCAACACATCGTGCAAGTGGGTGGTTGGGGTTTTCCGCATGCAGATGAAGGCAGCGGTGCATGGTTGGGATTAGAAGTGACACGTTTAACTTTTCAATGGCTCGATGGTCGTGCGCAAGCCTCGAAGTTGACTGAAGCAGTGTATGATTTTTTCCAGCAAAATACAGCGCAATTAGTGACGTGGGCGAATCGTGCGAATTCAACGGCCTTTGCTGAGCTCGCGCCGATTGTGATTCAACAAGCAGAAACAGGCAATGAGGATGCTCTACGCTTATTACGATGCGCGGCACGCTCGATTGATCAAATTGCTGAAACATTACTCTTAAAACAACGTCAACAAAATAATCCCTTACCGATTTGTTTTGCAGGGGGTGTTTCTACTTTTTTGCAACCATTTCTTTCCGAAAAAACACGAGCACGTTTAACACAACCGAAAGCATCGGCGAGTGAAGGCGCAATTTATTTTCTCAAACGAGGGTTGCAACAATGACCCATATGGAAAAAGAATTACGTGAAACACCGCAAGTGATTGCAGCGCAATTGTCACGTAATCAAGATATATTGATACAGTTAGCAAAACGTATTCGCGAAGTTTCACCACCCTTTGTGTTGACCATTGCGCGCGGCAGTTCAGATCATGCGGCTACTTTTGCTAAATATCTTTTTGAAACACAGCTAGGATTAATTACAGCAACTGCGGCGCCTTCTGTTGTGACGCTCTATCAATCAAAGCTTTCATTGAAAAATGCTTTAGTGATTGCATTATCACAATCCGGTGGTAGTCCTGATTTAATTTCAACGTTAAAAGCAGCGCGCGTTGCTGGGGCTTTGACGGTTGCTTTTGTAAATCAAGCAGATTCACCTTTAGCAGCAGAAGCAGAATATGTCATTCCTTTGCATGCGGGGGTTGAAAGCTCTGTCGCCGCAACAAAAAGTTATTTGGCGATGCTCGCTGCTTTATTACAATGCATTGCAGTTTTAGCAAATGATATAAAATTACAAAATGCGTTGACACAATTGCCCGCGCAATTACAACACGCGATCGAATTAGATTGGTTCCCTGCGTTAGACATGTATCATGACGCACAAAATACTTTGGTGATTGGTCGCGGATATAGTTTCCCCATTGCGCAAGAAGCTGCGCTCAAATTTAAAGAAACTGCACGTATTCATGCTGAAGCTTTCAGTTCTGCTGAAATTTTGCATGGACCTTTCGCGCTTATCAATCAACACTTTCCTGCTTTATTGTTTGCGCAATCAGATGAAACTTTGCAAAGCATGCTGGATATTGCAAAACGATTAAGAGAGGCAGGCGCACGTGTGTTGATGGCAACGCATGTTGCGGTACCCACAGGTATCACAGTGCTTCCTGTGGCTATGCCTTTACATCCTTTGTGCGATCCCTTATTGATGATTCAAGCTTTTTATCGCATGATTGAAACGTTGAGTGTACAGCGTGGCCTAAATCCTGATACACCTATTCATCTCGAGAAGGTGACAAAAACATGGTAGCGATTGTCGGACCGAAAATTTATGCCCCGGAAGGCGTGCTACACCACGCAACATTGGTCACTGAGCAAAAACGTATTCACACAATCACACAAGATAACATTTCAACTGATGAAACTTACACGTTTCCTGAGCATTATCATTTGTTGCCGGGTTGGATTGATTTGCATGTTCATGGGATTGTTGGCTGTGATGTGATGGACGCAGACTTAGACTCACTCGAAAAAATCAGTCAAGCACTCGCACGTTTTGGTACAACATCATTTTTGGCGACGACAATGACTGCATCGATTGACCAAATTGATCGTGTGTTGGGCGTCATTAAAAACCATCAGCAAATACAAAATAAAATATCAGGCGCAAAAATGTTAGGGGTGCATCTCGAAGGGCCTTTTATTTCGCCTGAAAAAATGGGTGCACAAAATCTTCAACATGCGATGTTACCTGATATTTCACTTCTTAAACGGTGGCAAACATTATCGGATCATGCGATTCGGTTAGTAACATTGGCGCCCGAACTAGCAGGCGCAAAAGAGTTTATTGAATATCTTGTCACGGAAAAAATGATTCCATCAATTGGTCACACGCATGCGACGTTTGATGAAACGATGGCTGCAATTGAAGCAGGTTGCGCGCACATGACACATTTATTTAATGCCATGCGCGGTATTCACCAACGTGAGCCAGGTGTTGTGACGGCGGGATTGTTAGCAAAAAATATCTCCACTGAAATTATTGTCGATGGTGTGCATTTACATCCGGCTATTGTCGAATTGATTTATCAAACTAAATCGCTCGAAAAAATGATTTTAATTACAGATGCCATGCGTGCAACATGTTTGGGTGATGGTGTGTATGATTTAGGTGGTCAATCTGTCACAGTCAAAAATCAACAAGCGTTATTATCTGATGGTACATTGGCTGGCAGTACATTAACGATGTCACAAGCAGTGCGCAATATGATGCGCATGACGCATTGCGGTTTGATTGAGATTGCGCATCTTGCTTCAGCCAATCCTGCGAAAGTTTTAAAGATTTTTTCAGAGAAAGGTAGCCTCACAGTCGGTAAAGATGCAGATTGCATTGTGTTAGATGAAGATTTGAACGTTGTTTTTACGATGTGTGAGGGTCGAGTGGTTTATAGTCTTTTATAAAATCCCCCTCAATCCCCCTTTTTCAAAGGGGGAAGCTGTGCGTGCTCTTTTCAATGAGGGGCTTGCAAGAATACTTCCCCCTTTGAAAAAAGGCTTTGTTGCATAAATCATAAAACTCCACCTGTCATTCCCGCGTAGGCGGGAATCCATCATGATATTCAAAAATAACTAATTAAAAAATACTCAATTTACGTTCAATATGCCTAATTAAGAAATTTATAAATTTGAAATAGATTCCCGCCTTCGCGCACTAGCATCCGGTAAAACGGTTTAAATATTGAACGTCCTTGAGAAAGCGCTAAAATTAGCGCCCTAAACACCACATTTAGGCTCAAGGACGAATATGAAAGATACCGTTTTTCAACAAATTTTAAAACCTTTAACA
>JANRLY010000010.1:0-2825 GCA_033762075.1 Gammaproteobacteria bacterium | reverse complement strand
TTAATCCAGAAATTTTATCGATATCTACAGAAAATATTGATTTAGAAGAGGGGTGTTTATCTATTCCGAATAAGAGAGGATTAATAACTCGAGCTAAATCTGTTCTTTTTATTAGCATGGACATTAATGGTAATATTTATCAAAAGCAAGTACAAGACTTTGAGGCACGGATTGTGCAACACGAAATAGATCATTTAAATGGCATTTTATATATCGATCTTTTATCACCGCTTAAACGCAGGATGCAAATTAAAAAAATGGAGAAGTTTTTGCGGCAACAAAAGAAACCAAAATAATGTTCGTATTCTCTAAGCGCTAAAAAAAGGAAGCGTTCCACTATGTCAAAACCTAAAAAAGCACGTCAACCTGTTCAAACACACACTAAAGCATCAAAGTTACTTTCCGTGCATGTCAAGCTATGTCACCCGACTGACCCAGATTCTTCAGAAGTCCCTAGGTTTATTTTCGAAAATGGCAAATCTGTTCATCAAGACTCAGGCGCGCTTTGTTCTCTTAACGATCCCAACAGAATCACCTATGGCCGTTTTAAGCAAAAAATATATGAAAACCAAATTCGCACTCTAGAATTTGAATTAGCCAGCGAAAGATTAAAACAACAGCAATTACAAGAAGCTGCTCTACACGAAAACAATATTATGCAAACCAACCAAGTCTTTTTATCTAAACATTCTTTTCCAAGACAATGGCCGCCATCCCCTCGTCTGCCCCTGCCTGGCGAAACATGCTTCTCCGCACAAGAAGATGATGACGTCAGCAGTCAGTCACAAGAAGGATATGAAAGTGAACAAGATGAGATAAGCAGCAAACATGAAGAGACCAGCGAAGATGGTCTCACAGATATGTCAACGAATCAACCAGTCCAGTGGACTTCTGCATTTTCACCTGTTGCTCCAACGTTTAATCTTCCAACAGAATCCCTTGATGACGATGAATTATTAAGCTTGATAGCGCCTAGAGAGCGCGCTCCATCTCCTCTAGTTCAGCATCATTTATTAACCCAAGATAAAATAAACCAAGAAGTGCAAGAAAAATTGCGAGCAATCCTAACGCCAAACGCAGACCTAAAACAAGAAGCAGAAGAAAAAATTTTCATCAACGAGGCTGCGAAGTATTGTTTGTGAAGTTATAAAAAATCAACATTGTCATTACCGCAAAGGCGGAAATCTATTTACTCTTACAGCTTCAGCTACCATGATCTGAATAGATTCCCGCCTTTGCAGGAATGACAGTCATGTTTTCCGCCACTGGCTTAAAAGATTTACGATGAACACTACTTGGACCATGCTGTATTAACGCTGCAATGTGCTCTGCTGTTGGATAACCTTTATGTTTTGCAAAATTGTAATGTGGGTGACACGCATGTAATGTTTGCATTTCGCGATCACGTGTCACTTTTGCAATAATGGATGCCGCACTAATAGCAGGTTCTGTTTGATCGCCACGCACAATCGTACGCGTTTGATATTTCACATCGGGCGCACGATTACCGTCAATTAAAACCCATTGCGGCACATGCGTTAATCCTTCGATTGCACGCTTCATTGCTAACATAGTGGCATACAAAATATTGAGCCGATCAATTTCATCGACTTCCGCTCGTCCAACACTGACGGCAATGGCAATATCGTGAATATGTTGAAATAAGTATTCACGCTGCTTCTCTGAGAGTTTTTTCGAATCATTTAATCCTGGCAAATGAAAAGCCTTCGGTAAAATCACAGCGGCTGCAATCACTGGGCCCGCTAATGGACCACGCCCAGCTTCATCTACACCAGCCACTACAGAAGATCCATCTTCAATCATTTTATGCCTCCGCGACAACCTCTGCTAACTGCCCTCGCCCAATGCCATCATATTCAAAGCCTGCATCACGCATTTGAATCGGATCGTATTGATTGCGACCATCAAAAATAATTTTTTGTCGCATCATTTTTTTCATCACAGAAATATCTGGATAACAAAATGGTTTCCACTCTGTCACTAACACTAACGCATCTACGTTCGCCAACGCATCATATTGATGCGCAGCAAATGTGAGACGACCTGATTGGAACCACTCTTTAGGGAAATGTTTTTCCGCAACAGGCATTGCAACTGGATCATACGCAATCACATCAGCACCATGCGCTAATAAATCTTGGATTAAAACCTGTGAAGAAGCTTCGCGCATATCATCTGTGCCGGGTTTGAAAGACAACCCCCATATACCAATTTTCACACCAGACAAATCATCTCCAAAACGCAGCCGAATTTTTTCTGCGAGTAATTGTTTTTGCAACGCATTGCGTTTTTCAACCGCATGCAAAATCATTGGTTGAATGTCATTTTTTTCAGCCATGTAAATAAGCGCTTTCACATCCTTTGGAAAACATGAGCCGCCATAGCCACAGCCAGGTTGTAAAAACCCTGGACCAATCCGTGAATCAGAACCAATCCCAATGCGAACATTTTCAATATCAACACCAACACGATCACACAATAACGCCATTTCATTCATAAATGAAATACGTGTTGCCAACATAGCATTGGCAACATATTTTGTCATTTCAGCATCACGCACTGTCATAAAATAAATTTTTTCTGGGTTGCGCAAAATGGGACGATAGAGTTCAAGCATCAAGGCACGCGCACGTTTAGAATCTAACCCAATAATGACCCGATCAGGTTGCATGAAATCATCAATCGCAGCCCCTTCACGTAAGAATTCAGGATTACTGACAACATCTACTTGAATTGTTATGCCGCGATTTTTTAATGCTGCGTAAATGATTTGAGAAACTTGGTCTGCGACACCGACAGGCACA
>JANRLY010000009.1:0-45482 GCA_033762075.1 Gammaproteobacteria bacterium | reverse complement strand
TGGATTAGATGCAGTTTATGTGTCGTAGCTCCTAAATTTAAAAATTACATTCCTCCTATCTACCGCTTCTTAAGGCGTCAGGAGGATGTACAATTATGATACCGTTTTACCGGATGCTAGTGCGCGCAGGCGGGAATCCATCATCATGCTCAAAAATAACTAATTAAAAACTTTATAAATTTGAAATAGATTCCCGCCTGCGCGGGAATGACAATTATGCAACAAAGCCTTTTCAAAGGTGGAATCCTTTGAATGGTTAATGCGTTGGCAAATGAAAACTACCTGTTAATGCCGTCTCAGGCCAACGTTGCATCACGGTTTTTAATTGAGTATAAAATTGTACGCCCTCGGAACCAAATAAATGTATATCACCGAAGCGGGATTTCTTCCAACCGCCAAAGGAATGCGAAGCCACTGGCACTGGAATAGGAATATTCACACCCACCATACCTGTTTGCACTTGCATGTAAAATGCGCGCGCAATCGCCGCATCACGTGTAAAAATAGCAGACCCATTTCCATATAAATGTTGATTCACCCAATGCAACGCGGTATTAAAATCTGGCGCACGCATTAAACATAATACGGGTCCAAATATTTCTTCGCGCCAAACTTGCATAGATATATCTACGTCATCAAATAAGCAACCACCTAAATAAAATCCTTGTGGAGATTCTTTTGAAATAAATGAACGACCATCTACAATCAGTTTCGCGCCTTCTTGAACTCCTTTTTCAACCCACGCACACACATTGTCACGATGTTCACGTGTAATTAAAGGACCCATGTCAATATTTTTTTGATTCCCTGGCCCAATACGTAATTTTTTCACACGTGCACTGATTTTTTCACTCATCTCGTCAGCAAATTTTTTATCACCAACTAATATAGCAACAGAAATTGCCATGCACCGTTCGCCAGCAGATCCATAAGCAGCACCGACAATTGAATCTGCAACGGGGTCAAGTTCAACATCAGGCATGACGATACAATGGTTTTTTGCGCCACCAAATGTTTGAGCACGTTTGCCTTGTTGAATGGCTGTTTGATACACATATTCTGCAACTTTAGTTGAACCGACAAAACTCACTGCCCGAATATCAGGGTGATGTAATAATGCATTGACTGTTTCACCATCACCGTGTAACACATTCACTACACCATCCGGAACGCCAGCTTCGCTTGCTAATTGTGCGATTCGCACAGCACATGAAGGGTCTTTTTCAGACGGTTTCACAATAAACGTATTGCCACATGCAATCGCTAATGGAAACATCCAAAGCGGCACCATCGCTGGAAAATTAAAAGGAGTAATTCCAAGACAAACACCGAGTGGTTGACGTAATGAAAAATTATCTGTGCTCGATGCAATATTTGCAGAAAAATTTCCTAATAAATGTTCGGAAATTCCACAGGCATAACTCACGACTTCTATCCCGCGTTGTACAGATGCGCGCGCATCATCTAACGTTTTTCCATGTTCATTCGTCACAAGCGTAGCTAATTCATCAATGTGTGACTCTAATACTGTACGAAATTGAAAAAGAAGACGTGCACGTTTTTGTGTAGACAATTTTGACCATTCAAGAAATGCTTTTTGTGCAGCAGCCACCGTTTGTGAAATTAAAGAAGTGTCCGCCATACTCACCTGGCCGGCGATTTCACCTGTGGCAGGGTGATAAATATTTGACATCCTGTCTGTCGCATCAACCGTACTTCCGTTGATAAAATGCGGAACCTGATACATAATATACCTCCTTTCAAATTTTTCCATATCTTACAGATACCATGACCAGTTGTAACGCTTAGTTGCAAATAATGAAGGAAAAAATCATGCAACTCTTTCGCAGAAAACATCCCGACATACATCAACATCAATTACGTCCAAGTTTAAATGCCTTTGATCTCACGCTAATGGGTATTGGAGTGATTATTGGCGCAGGTGTTTTTGTGCTTACAGGCGTGGCTGCTGCAACAAAAGCAGGACCAGCGATTACACTTTCTTATATTATTGCAGGTTTAGCATCTTTATTTGCAGCACTTTCTTATGCTGAATTGGCAACATCAATTGGTGGTTGTGGCAGTGCTTACAATTATACTTACGCGGGATTCGGTGAACTCATTGCATGGATTATTGGCTGGAATCTCATCTTTGAATACACGCTTGCTGTTTCAACTGTCGCAATTGGTTGGTCAGGTTATGTAGAAAATGCATTCGAAGCTTTACATGTTCATTTACCAATCGCACTCACACACAATCCATTTGAAGGTGGGATTATTAATTTACCCGCTGTCTTAATTATTTTTGTGCTCGGTCTTTTATTATGTGTCGGGGTACGCCAAAGTGCCCGTTTCAATGCAATGATGGTTTCAGTCAAGCTACTCACTATTACATTGTTTACTGTTGTTGCAATCAAATACACAAATCCCTCTAACTGGAAAAACTTTTTTCCATTTGGCTGGTCAGGTGTGATGAGTGGTGCTGCATTAGTTTTTTATGCCTACATTGGTTTTGATGCACTATCCACAGCTGCGGAAGAAACAAAAAATCCACAGCGTAATATTCCGATTGGTATTTTATGTTCCCTTATTTTTTGCGTCACGATTTATGTTTTAGTCTCTGGATTACTCAGTAGCATTGTGCCTTACACTACACTCAACGTGAAATCCCCCGTCGCAGATGCTTTACTCAATCTGGGTCATAGTACTATTGCGGGTTTGATTGCCGCAGGCGCTATTGCAGGTCTCACCACTGGAATGTTAGTGATGTATTATGGCGTCACTCGCATTACACTTGCGATCGCACGTGATGGTTTATTACCAAAACCGCTGGCACGTGTTAACCCCATTACGCACACACCGATTAATAATATTTTGATTTACGGCCTCATCATGGGAGCCATTGCAGGTTTTGTACCCTTAGGGGCAGCCGCTGAACTAATCAACATAGGGACCTTATCGGCTTTTACATTAGTATCGGCCGGTGTGATTCTTTTAAGATATCTTCATCCCGAATTAGCGCGTCCCTTCCGCCTACCCTGGAATCCACTCATTCCTGTCTTAGGCATTATTTTCTGCTTTACTCTCATGCTGAATTTGCCCACCATTACTTGGATAAGATTTATCATTTGGATGATCATTGGATTGTTTATTTATTTTTTCTGGAGCTATAAACATAGTTTTCTCAATAAATCAAGCACATAGAGCGTATTCGCGTTAAAAATGCACAGTCTTAAATTGATTCATTTAATGTTCTCTTAATAAAAAATGTATAAAGTTGGCGCAATCAAAAACGAGGAGTAGGCTATGGGGGACAGTATCTCCGGCGCATTTCAATCAGTCGGAAGTTGGCTTTGGACTGGTGCCAAATACGTCGGCAACGCAGTACTTAAAATACCTGGTGCATCAATTGTCACTGCTAGAGCTGGTAGCTCTGCATTTAATGTTTTTCGCTTTATAGAATGGATCTCACGCAACCCAAATGCTTCTAAATCGACTGGCGCCCTTATTGCAGCTACATTTGCAGCAGCAGGCTCCGCTGGGACAAATATTGTCACACGCTATTTTAATGTTAATCGTAATCAGACACACGAACAAACACATGATCAAATAGTCGAACCAGAAGAAGATTTAGCGACTATTCCTGAAAACTGGGTAAGCTCTCCCCCAACCTCCCCTTCAAGCCATCAACATATTATCCAAGCATTAAGCAACGATGAAGAACAACAGTTTAATCTTGAAGAAAGTAAAGAAGAAATACCTGACGAACTGAACGAAGATAATGAAACTTGGTTATACACGACCGGTAGAGTACTTTTACAATTAAATAATTTTTGGTATATGTTGGGCAGTGGATTAAGTTCATTTATTAGCATGGGTGCAATCGTTCAATTAATCGCTTCATTTGCCCAAACAACTTATGACGGAGAATGTGACGAAAACGAAAGTGTCTGGTGGAAAATTGCGATTGTTTATCTTTTTACTGCCGTTCAAATGTATGCGAATGTTAAATCTTTTGCTTCTTACACAATTCCTCTTTCAAACGAATATTATCATGAGCTAGTCACACAGACACCTTCGAAAGAAGATGTTGAGTTAAAAAAATTACATTGGGGTAATTACTTTAATATTCTCGTGAGTTCAATTTTAGAATCAATCAATACTTTTTTTGGTACGACCTATTTAATACAATCACTCGAAAATGGTTTCTTTTGCAATATGGCAAAATTATTCGGTTTAAGTAATCCGCACATTCCTGCAGGTTACGGAAAAGGTTTTGCTGTTTTATGGGCTTTGACAACTTTCGTATCAAATCTGGTGATGACTTCTGGTGCACAACAACGCGTCAATAAATCAGCACATGATAGTCAGCCTGTGTTTGGTTATTTCGAAGAACCCATTCAAATGTGTGTTTTAATTAATAGCCTTCAAGCTGCTTTAGGATCTTCAGTTGCCTTAGCCACCCTCCCCGCAAAATTAGCAGGTATGGCAGCAGAAAGCGCCTATTTACCTGGCATCATTGTGCTCGCGATTATCGTCGCTTTAATTAAATTCAAAACAAATTATGCTTTGGACCAGGCAGGTGTCGATAGAGAACGTCGATACCGTCTACAATTCTTCAATGCATCCCCTACTGATGAAACAGTTGTGGATGAAGAAAAATACGCGAATCCTCTTGAAGAACCACTGATTCGCCATGAGGAAGATCGCATCGTCGATATCCTGGAGCACGAAGAAGAAAAAAGCAGCCTCATACGTTCATCAAGTGCGCCTAATTAACTCATGCCACGGCGTTTAAATCTTCTTTCACTTCACAGATCGATAATAATTCTGCTAGCAATTGTGTCATCAGTTCACTCGTGATAAAAAAATCTGCATCAAATTGTTGCTCTGCGGTTTCTGGATCCATTTCTCTGAGGCGCGTAATCACTTCTTCTTGAAATTGCACACCTTGCAACATAAAAGGATCCGACAAAGTAAAATGCACTTGGTCTTGCCAACTCAAACGTAATTGTTTTAGCTGACAACCTGTTTTTAATAAAGCTTGAATCGCTTCGGCATTTAAATCTTGTTGCTGACAACGAATCGTACGCGCTTGTTGGTCTGGATCTTGTAGCAAACAAGATTTTTCGATGGCAAGAATAGCAGGATAGTCTTGAGATTTTAACCAGTGTGTCATGCGAGAAGGTAAACCCTCTATTTTAACTGACGCAACATTTTTTGCTAGCGATTTTTGAAATAAATGGATCAATTGCTCAGTATGTTTAGAATGAGTTGAACCCACCACTAGCCATTGTTTACGTAAATCGATATAGCAGTAAATGCGATGCAATCGACTAAATGCACGTGGCAATAATGTCATGATGATTTCATCTTTCAAGGAATTTTTTTCTTTCAATCGAATTTTACGCGCTTCTGCTATTTCTAATTTTCTGATTTTTTCATACAAGTGTTGGCGAATAACACCCGCCGGTAAAATTTTTTCTTCGATTTGTAAACATAACATCACACGATCATTGATCGCGCGAAATAATGGCGCGTCCTCTTCGTCTGTATGCGGAGATACCCAGCCAACACTTGTAGACATCGAAGGCAAGCAGGGTTCAAATGCAAATTGTGTTAATTGGTTAGCCAGTTCGGTAGGAGAAAAAGATATTCTTTCGTTTAATTGAAATAATTGTATTTGTCTAAATTTCATTGAGTAGTCCTATTGTTGTGTTGAATGAAATCCCCCTCAATCCCCCTTTTTCAAAGGGGGAAGAAGCTTTCTTTACACGATACATTCGAGACATCACTAAAATCCCTCCTTTAAAAAAGGGGGAGGAGGCATCACTAAAACCCCTCCTTTAAAAAAGGGGGAGGAATCCTCACTAAAACCTCCCCCTTTGAAAAAGGGGGATTGAGGGGGATTTATTTATTTCTTCTGTTTCGTATTATCTTTCCCAGCTGGCGCATTTTGAACAGGCACCATCACCACTGGCATGATCATAGGAAAATTATTCCAGTGTGCATTATCCACATTGGTATAAAAATCATTCATCATCTTTTGCATATCTTGTTGTAAAGCCATTTGCTGCGCTTGAAACTTTTTCCAAAATGCTTCAGTTTGTTCAGATGTCATGGTTTTAGGTGTTGAAAACCGTACAACCCATTGGGGATATTGTCCATTATTTACCATAGTTTGGCTAATGGAATAACCTTGCGGTGAGTTTGCAGCTTTGGCAAGATCAGCTGATTTCACCCATCCTGTATTCCCATTCATAGGATCGCCAACTTTTACCCAGTCATTTGATTTGCTTGAAAATATAGGAACAAATCCTTTGTCTGTATCAATCTTACCAATCACTTTCGAATGCACATCCGGTTGATCATATAAATCAACGTTAGCAGCCAGTGCATTCAGCATAGAAAAACCGCTGATTAAACCGAGAGTAACAGAGAATAACTTTGCATTACGTAACATAATTTTTCCCTCCTATTTGGTGAACAATCATATAGTAGCCTTACCAAGTTCCACGCGGAACATGTCCCATAAACGTCACACTTAGTGTGACTTGCAAATAACTCCCATAAACGTCACATATCTTAGAGTTCTTTGAGCCGCTGTCCTGAGCACTTTGGGAGAAGGATCTCCCGTTATAAGTAAGGGGATCCTTCGTCGCAAAAGTACTCTTGAGGATGACATTTAAAACGAATTAATTTCATTATTTTTCAATCAGATACTCTATTATTCGGCCACCGAAGCTGGCTTCCTAATCAAGCGTTGCATAATACTCGCTCTCACCAAATTACTTTTAACGCCTTCCATTGCTGGATATTGTCTACGTATCTTTACAACAGCCTTTTCCATATCATTAGCAAGATTTTCTGAAAGTCTAATGCTCAAGATTTCAGATTGATTTGCCATTTCGCCAGCGATATCAACTAATGCAGGATAATCAGGCAATTGCAGAAAGTTTTCAATCGCTTCAGTGATCCAAAGACTTTTACCGCGCATCCCATAGCCGTCACTAATAATACGTTGTTGTAATTTAAAGTTAAGAGACTTTTGTAATTTAACAGATGTCATAATTTTTCTTTGCATATCATTACTCTTCTGTTTCATGTTCAATGATTTCAACTAATTTTCGAAATGATTTGGAAGCGTGATCATAATGTTTCCAATCAATATTCGCAAATTGTTCCGCATATTGTAGATACGCTTGTTGATTTAAAACTGAATGCACGATTGTTTCAACCACTCTCGGCTTAGATGTCGCACCTAAATTGACTTTAGATGCAGATCTACCGCGCTGCTTTTTTAAAACGTTGATTTTGGATTCAAGTTTAACGGCTTTTTTCCCTTTGGAAAGAATGTGTCTCAATTCTTTTAAGGTACAGCCTTCAACACATGCTTTTAACATTTCATCTCGCAAAGTATCAGATGTCACCGATGCAATCACAGCAGCTTTATCCAAACTCGTAATCATCCCTTTTCGAATCACGGATTGTAGTTCTTCATGTGCATTCATCACGCTGATGTAATAACTGGCTTGCGGTAGCGAGAGCCCTGTAATGGTTTTCAATAAAGTCGGAGAGATTTCTGCATTCATATTTTGTCGTGCATATTCATTTAAAATATCACGAATATTTTCGATACGTTCCGATAAATTGAGGTCTTCTCTCGCTGTATTTTCGACCCATTGAATCAATTTCAACTCAAAACCTTTAGGTTTTTCATTAAAAACACGCGCATCTATTTCTTGTTGACCACACAAAATAGAAGCTAAACAACGGCGTTCGCCAGCCACCACGCGATAGTGGTCTGCTCTTTTATAGACAACAATAGGGTTGATAATACCGCTTTGTTGAATCGTAACAGCCAATTCTTTCAGTTTTTCTAACTCTGACATTTTCTGGGTGAATAATTCATCGCTTGGATTAATACCATGACGAACATCTTCGAGAGTGATTGCTAGTTTACGTGGATTTTCAGGATCTAATTCAATCCGAGATAATGGTAATACGATATGACGATAAATACCTGGATGATTTTCAACAACGTGAATTGTTTCACTTAATCCACGTGAGATTGCTTGTGAAACACCAAAACGTTTCTTTTTGCTCATGCGAAGATCCTCTCAGCAATATGATCAAATACTTCTAACGCTTCCTGCTTGCCCACATGATTGTCTGGAAAATCAAAAATGGAATGTGGATTCGCATCTTCTGAATCAATTTCTGCAAAGACAATGCGTTGACTCAGTTTAGTCGGCAAAATATATTTTCCGATGGCTTCATTATCTTGCAAACTGGTTAAAATATCACGATGTAATCGCGTTTGTTTAAACATATTTGGCAAAATACCCACTAAAGTAAGCGGTCGTGATTTTTCACGTGATAACGATTCTTGCATCCAAAGCTGTAACATCCCATAAATACCCTGAACAGGTTGTTCTTCCATCACAGAAGGAATCACAATATGTGTTGCTGCTTTAATCACACTCACAGTTAAAGGTCCTTTCGAGGGTGCAGTATCAATTACAATTGAATCGTAAGTGGACTTTACATCTTCTGATGTTAAGAAGTTAGTCAGTTGTTTGTGCACTTTATCAACAACTTCTGACCTTCTGACTGCTTCTGCAGCAAGTAATTTTTCTGCATGTCCGGGTGCAAAATCTAAATGTTCAATATAAGTAGGATAAGGAACAACACCTTGACCGTAAAAAATTTCTGCAATGCTGCTTCGACCATCCCAATCAGCATCATCTGGATGATGAGGATCATAATCAGGATGAATAGGCGGCATTAATCCTTCTGGCGAACCAGGATCAATTTCCATTTTCAAATATTGATGAGAAAAATTACATTGTGGATCAAAATCAATTGCCAGTGTTGGCATTTTTTTGACTTTACTGAGATATTCCGCCATGGTTCTACTGCAAGTTGTTTTTCCAACGCCGCCTTTATTATTTAAAAACGCAATGATCTTCATTGTTTGCTCTCCCTGTATTACCATATGACTTGCTATATTAGCCTACTGTTGTTTTAATAACATTAAATTTAATAAAAAAACAACTTTACTGTATGTTGTGTTTTTGTTTATCTTTTGTTTATCTTTTGTTTAGAGTGCTGTAAATAGATGTTTAATAATAATTAACACACGAATAATGTGACGTTTATGGGAAGAAATGTGACGGCTTTGGGAAAAAGTGTGACGGATATGGGATAGGAGTGTGACAATTATGGGATTGATTGTGACGGATGTGGGAGAGTCAGTCGTTGTTCAAACGGATCGACGCGAACTCAAAAAACATGCAGCGATAATTCACTGCACAAATAATTTATCTTTGTTACAACGTAAGATTAGTAATGCATTGTTGTATCATGCCTATGATCAATTGATGACAGCGGAAGAACATCAAATTTCTGTCAAAGAACTCTGCAAACTTATTGCCTATCATGGTAACAACCATTCCGTTATTCGTGACGCTTTACGCGGTTTGCTAGCCACTGTCATCGAATGGAATGTTGTCGATGATGCCACAGGCACAGAAGATTGGACTGCTAGTTCGATTTTAGCCAGTGTGAGTTTACGTGGACCTACTTGTCTTTATGCGTATTCACCACGAATGAAGCGCTTATTACATTCACCCACGATGTTCGGGAAAATAAATCTCTTTATCCAATCGCGTTTTCGTTCTAATTATGGATTAGCGCTATATGAAAATTGCATTCGCTATCGAGGATTGGGAATTACAAAATGGTTTGAGATGGATACCTTCCGGAAATTGATGGGCGTGCCTGGGGATAAATACACGATCTTTCGCGATTTTAAACGCCGTGTGTTAGATAAATCCATTGAAGAAGTGAATATGTATTCTGATTTGATTATTGAGCCTGAAATTCATCGAGAAGGGCGACAAGTTAAACAACTACGTTTTCAACTCAAAGAGCGTCCGCGTAAAGTGAGATTAGGAGCTTCGCAATCCAATGATTCAATGTCTACTGATGATCCTTTAAGAAAAACCCTCATTGAACAATTTCAATTATCAGCGATACAAGTCGCAGAAGTGATTCGTGAATACGACCCTGCCTTTATTACATCTAAGATAAAGCTGATTGAATCCTCACGGAATTACCAACAGGGGAAGGTGAAAAATATCGCGGGCTATTTAATGAGCGCATTAAAAAATGATTATCAAGCGCCAGCGATCAAAGAAATTCCTGATGAGTCCGTTCATCAAATTGAAAATGCACGCTTTATTCGAGAACTTGAAATGACTGTTAAAAATATTCGTAAAGTGTGGCGCATCGAACAAGAGCGCATGATTGATCAAAGGATTGCTGAATTGCCTGAGGCTGAAAAACTCACTTTAGAAAATGGATTTCGTGTCCATGCCATCGATGCTATTCAAACTGTCTTAAAAATTCAGCGCGGAAAATATACTAAACAAACTGTATTACGCTCGCCACAAATCCGCGCTTTATTGCGACGCTATGTTCGTAACACACGTGCCGACCTCTTAACTCAACTCAATTCCTTCCAAGACTTTTTAAAATCTTTACCAGAATCTAGCCAAGCAGCACTCACGACTTTATCGTCTTTAGTGCCGGATCATCAATTATTGCAGGATTTGCCTTTATGCAACCAATCTGAAAAGTCATAGGAAACAGGTTTAATTACTATAAAGTTAACTCATGATATATTTTTCTCGATGGCTTAACTTTCTTGCCAAATAGATCATTGCCTTCTTTTCGCATCGCGGTAGCATGTAAACTAAAATATTCTTGTAAGTTTTCTATTGTATCAATTTCGTATTGCACGATTAATTGATGAGTAGCATTTTTCATGTTGCTATCTTTATCTAAATGAATTTCATCAAGGATTCTTGCTTTTTTAAATCCTTTAAAAGCAATAACTTTTTTTACATGATCGACTAACCATTCTGAATACTCAGTAAAAATAACAGAATCTATATTTAAACAGACTTCATATATGATCATTTTATTGCTTCCTATATCAGTCGCGTCAGAGGAATGGCTGAACGAACTTTGGTTAAATATTCTAAATCAATATCCGCATAAATAATTCCGTTTCCAGGTTTTGGATGATTGGCTAAGACTTTGCCCCACGGATCAATAATCATACTATGTCCAAAAGTTTCTCTACCACTATCATGTTTCCCGCTCTGACATGCTCCAATGAGGTAACAAAAATTTTGGATAGCGCAACTCCGAGTTAAAATTTCCCAGTGCGCAGTACCTGTGGGAACAGTAAAAGCGGAGGGCAGGGCGATTATTTCTGCACCCTTTTTGTAGAGCTGCAAAAATAATTCTGGAAAACGAATATCAAAGCAGACAGCAAGACCTAATTTTCCAACGGGTGTATCGACGACAACAGGGTGTCCATTACCTGCGTCAGTGGTGTCAGATTCTCTGTAAGATTCGGTTGCGGAAAGTGTGGCATCAAAAAGATGTGTTTTATCATATCGTGCAACGGTGTTGCCATGATTGTCATATACAATACAGGCTGCGCGAATTTTATCATGTATTCTGCACGCAATTGGAATAGTTCCAGCTACAATCCATATGTCATTTGTCATTGCAGCCTTAGAAAGAAAATCTTGAATTTTTCCAGAATTGTACTCTTCACGTTCTTTGATTTTATCCGTCGGTTTAATACCCATAATTGCAAACATTTCAGGGAGCACAACAAGCTTAGCATCGTTTTGTGCGGCTTCTTTGATTAACTTATCTGCGGCTTTGATATTTTCATCGACTTTACTGGATGAACACATTTGTATTGCAGAAATTTTACACATATTTTATTGTCCAATGGGGAAGGGCGCTTGAGACACGTGAGCATATCCACATACTTATATTGACTTGCTCTGAGTGACTTTGTAACGTAAATTTACTTTTTTATAAGCAGTAAAACAAGGAAAAGTTATGTATCACGTTACTGAGTTTCACAAAGAAGATCTTTTCACTTTAATTTATGAAGGCGCACTTCTTCAAGAAAAAGCGCAAAAAGAAATCGATGAAACAGAAAAACAGACTCTCGAAAGTCAAAGTCATTATAAAATATCTCTAGCGCTTCGTGATGTTTGCGTTGACATTGTGCAATTTGAAACTGGTTATGCACCTGTTAGCAAACTTGCAGCAGAAGGACATACCGATGCTGCTTGGCTTTTGGTGAAAAAATATGGTGCTTCTGTCCCAGAATTAGCAATGGGATTAGCAGTGCAAGGGGATGTCGATGCAATCAATGCGTTGATTCTTCAATATCAATATATCGAAGGGTTTAATGCATTGCTTGATAAAATTGTCGAGGGATACTTGAGAGGCGGTCACTTTGATTTTTTAAATTCACTGAACTCTGTTCGTTATTCGGATTTTATACTTGAACATTCTATTCGGAAAGTCTTATTAAAAAATAATGGGTTTTTATTTATACCAAAAGAATATGCAAGAATCGCGCTTAATAGATATAATCCAGCCATAAATGAAGAAACACTGAGAATTGATGAAGCTATAAAATACGTTGAGGAAAAAAATTGGGATGCAATAGATAGGCTAGTTAAAGAAAATAAACTTGATTCATTCGATTTTTTGAGATACATAGCCCATGCTAACCCAAATCTAATAGAACAATTTATAGAGTTATACGCTTCAAGAAATCAAAATGTAGAAAATCAATTTATCTATATTATGGGTACACAGGGTAATATCAAATGTTTTAATCATTTCATCGAAAAAATTCAGGATGTCAATACTTCCAAAGTAGTCTCTCTTTTATTCTATAAGGGCCTCATGGAAAGTGGTCTAAAGATAGAAGACTCTCAGTTAAAAGAATATCTTCCTCATATTATCCTGTTTTCCTCATATGAAGAGGATATCATTACAAAATTTAGTAGCATTCATACAGTTTGTTATTATTTTCATATAGTCTCAAATCAAATACTCGATAATAGAGAAGATTCACTGGGTCGGGTATATAGTATTAGGAACCACTTTCATCACGAAGACGGTGCACGTGAAGAGGATGAAATGTCAATGGAAGAAGTAAAGAACACGATCGTATCGATGACCATGCATTTTGCTGGATTAATCATTCAACACGCATTCGATTGGGGAACGCCGATTGATAGTGATGCTATCCTGCTAAAAGCATTATGTTTACAAACATCAGATGATGAAAAGCAAGTATTTATTCAAGAAATGAAAGAATATGTTGAGCTAGACAGATTCGAAAAATTAATTCACTGTGCTAAATTAATTGATTTTTTTATGGAAAAATATCATATCAAATATCACCAAGCACTTGCTTGGACACAAGAACTACCTGATATCGCAAAATTTCTTTGCGGAACTAAACGAATTCCAAAATCAATTTTGGAATTAATCGCTCCATTCATGCTAGAACACGCGGGTGAGTCTGTTATGAAAAATGCATTATTAGGCTTGTCTAAAAATATTAAAAAACATATTTATGCCAGTTGCAAAAATACATTGTTTCAACCTGTGTCCGGACACAAACAAAGCCAGATACAATGTCATTTATCACCCTCCAACCCCACGTTAACAGGATAGTATTTGATTTTCAAAAAAATGGAAAACCAAATATCGAAGTCACTAAAGCCCGTATCAAATGACGCTGACAAAATCAAATTGATATGAAAAAAGTCGCACCCGCACGTGGGCTGGTCTGCTCATTTAATGAAATTGAATATCTTTCCATTTTTTTGAAAATAAATACGATCTCGCTACACCCCATGCACCACAATCATTTTCAAATAATCCATTTCCGGTATCATGAGATGCACAGGATGATCTGGCCCTTGAGCGCCGCGCGCAATCATTTGCATAGTGTCAATTTTATTGATATTCACACTAGCGCGACGAATCGTTTGTAATAAATCATCGAAGCTGACATGCATCGAACACGAACATGAAAATAATAATCCACCTGGGCGCAATATTTTCATCGCCATTTCATTTAAACGTTGATAAGCAATCAATCCTTCTTTACGATCTTTTTGTTTTTTCACAAAAGCAGGTGGATCAAGAATAATAACATCAAACGTTTCTTTGGCTTGATGAAGTTGTTTCAGCGCAACAAAAGCATCCTCTGTGTACGTTTTAATTTTATCTTCTACGCCATTTAATTTTGCATTTTCGTGAATCATTTGTTCAGACAATTTTGAAATATCCATGCAAATAACTTCTTCAGCGCCATAATTGGCGGCTTGAATACCCCAGCCACCCAGATAACTAAACAAATCTAACACGCGTTTATTGATCACATGATCTTTCAGACTTGCACGATTAATACGATGATCATAAAACCAACCTGTTTTTTGTCCTTCCCATAAAGGCACATAAAAGTGGCAATCATTTTCAGTCAACAAAACTTTCTCCGGTGGTGTGCCAAAACCTGTGATGATTTCTTCATTGAGATTTTCTAATTTTCGCGCTGAGCTATCATTTCTGAATATTATACTTTTTGTTTCAGGAAGGATTTCTATGAGTGCATCAATCAATTGTGTCTTAACCGCATCCATTCCAGCTGTGTTTAACTGACACACTAAATGTTCGTTCATTCTGTCGATGATTAATCCAGGCAATCCATCTCCCTCTGCAAAAACCATTCGATAGTAGGGGAGTGGGAAAAATTGTTCGCGGCGTCGAAGTGCGATACGTAAACGTCGCGTTAATAATGTGGTATCGAGTGTTGCATTGGATTTACGGCTGAAAAGTCGCGCGGTAATTAAAGAATGTGGATTAACGTAGGCTGTGCCTAAGATCGAATGATCATGTGCTTTAATATGAACCGCTTCTCCGGGTTGAAAACTTTTGAGTGGTGATTTTTTATTATCGATTTCATTGCTATAAATCCACGGATGACCGGCGCGAATACGACGATCTTCGTTTTTTAATAAATAGAGTTCTGGAAATGACATGAGATCCTCAACACAGCTTTATTTGGGCGATGAATAATACAAGTTATCTCTAGTCAGGGAAAGTCTTCTCTTGAATTTGCCAGAGCGTGGTTTGCATAATTGAGTTGGCGCAGTTGGCGCAGTTGGCGCAGTTGGCGCAGTTGGCGCAGTTGGCGCAGTTGGCGCAGTTGGCGCAGTTGGCGCAGTTGGCGCAGTTGGCGCAGTTGGCGCAGTTGGCCAAGAAATAATGTCGCATTTTTGGCTTTACACTTTTCAAAAGTCTTAAAATATTAATAAATTCAATATCTTGAAACAAAAACCTCATGTGTTTTTTTATGGAGCTTTTTTACATGACACTCCATTATTTCACTCTTTCTTTTGCCTGATGCCAAATTTTCATTAATTCATCAAATGAATGCCCTTTCAATGTATTTAAGCCGCGTTCAGTAGCGATTTGTTTTACTGCGGCCAGACGGCGTGCAAATTTATCGGTAGTTTTCTCAACTGTTGTTTGCGGATCTAGTTTGCAAAATACACATAATGAAAAAACTGCGTGCAATAGATCGCCGATTTCCTCCTGCAATCTCGCATTGTCTCTTCCAACATGTAGATGCTCATCAATTTCCTGACATTCACTTGTAATCTGTTCCATGATTTGATCTGTGGTTTCCCATCTAAAACCAAATGCATCCGCTTCATGTTCCAGTGAGATGATTTTTTCAAATAGATTCACGAAATACTCCAAGATGCAGAAACTTTCGCAGTGTAATTCCAAATTTTGAAATCACAAAGCCGAATACAATGCTTTTTTGAAGGGGAGGATTATATCGAACAACTCATATCATGTCCGCAGCAAGTGGGGGATTTTATCATGCCACAGCCTTTTGGGCACTTCGCGACTTGAACTTTTTCACCGCTTTTTGTTGTGATTGTGTCTTTGACGAGTGCAGCATTACATTTGCTGCAAGTAAGCCCTTTCACGCCCATGCCACATTTTTCGCATTGATATTCCATGAATAAGTTCCTTTTATCCTAAGTTGAATCTTCTGTTGCATCACTTTGACTGAGTGTATCAGAAGGCTGATCTTGTCCATACACATCATCTCTAAAATTCAAAGCACCTCTATCGTCTACCCATGCAGTCAGATACATGATAAATATCGGTGTGGGTTTTGCTGCTTTGACATACACTGTTTTACCCGCATCAATTAATTTTTGCATTTTATCCTCATTCCATTTTGGATCGGGCTCCATCAGCCATGCGACTAATGCAAAAGGATTTTCGAGACGAATACAACCCGAACTAAATAATCTTTTATTGACCGCAAAAAGCGTTTTAGCAGGCGTATCATGTAAATAAATATTATTTGAATTTGCAAATTCAAATTTAACGAGTCCCAATGCATTATCAATGCCTGGATCTTGGCGAAAATGGTAAGGAAACCCATTGTCTGCGACTTGTTCCCAATCAATGGCTGATTCAGGGATTTCTGTTGCATCATCTTCTTGCCGATTCAAGATGCGGATATGCATATCAGTTAAATAACCTGGGTCATCTAATACTTTTGGCACAATATCTTTTTGTGCAATGAGATTCGGCACATTCCAATAAGGATTAAAAACCAATCGCGTAATTTCAGAAGAAATTTCAGGCGTTTGACGCGTGGGGCGACCAACGATCGTTTTAATGTTAAAAAGCGTTTGCCCATTCTCGTATGCATATAATCTGAAATCGGGAATATTGACAATGATAAAACGCGAGGGTAACTTCGGCATGAGTTCAGCCCAACGTTTTTCATTAATCAAAATTTGTTTGAGTCGTACATCAGGCGGTACATTTAATTCGACTAAGGTATCATGTCCAACAACACCATCAGGATTTAATCCCATCCGTTGTTGATAATTTTCAACTGCCATTTTTAATGCAACATCATAGGTATCTGAGGATTGTGGTTCAAAACCAGGCAAATCTTCAGTCGCAGCTAATCTTTCGCGTAATAAAACAATATAGTGACCGTGCATGCCAGGTTTTAAAACAATATTTTCTGGAATACGTTGCCAGGGATGACGCACAGCTTCTTCATAACGACTGACAAATGTACTTAATTTATTTGCATTTTGGCTGGCGAGCGAGGGGCCTGGGATGTTTTGTAAATATTGCGGTACTGTTTCAGCAAAGGCAGACTGACTGATCATGCTCATCAGGCTAACCATCATAATGCTGACCAAACGTTTTGACATGAAATGTCTCACTGCTTATTCGATTAGATGATTCATTTTATCACTATCGAGGTAGGCAAGGTGATTTTTGTTAAACTTTAGGACTAAACTCTAGGTTTTGGTCATTTATCTCTAAATTTACCTCATCAACATCTTGTGGATTCTGTTGAAAATGACCGTGTTGTTTCAATGAGTTAATAACGGGGGAACTTTTTTGAACAGAAGCTTCGTCTTCGTCAGCATCGGATTCACAAGCATCTGCGTAGGAGGGAAGATTGAGATAAGTAATTTGGATGAAATCTTTATTATCAAAACCTGATTCCTTATCTTCAACTTCTTCGATGGTAAAGTTAAGATTATTTTGTGTTTGGTAAAAGAGATAGTATTCTGTTTGAAAAATGAGCGGTACATCGGTTCGCAATGCTTTACAATTATTTTGGGTTTTTCTGATAGGATGTTTGTAAATATTCTCTGGATATATTTTTCGAAAAGTTAATTTTTCGACTTCATTAATCCCACCTACCCATGCTAATTTTCTAACGCAGGCAATGATTCTGAGTTCGCAACCTTTTCTATCACAGTCAATTAAAGGTTTTTGACTGTATTGAATGAGTGTTTTCATTTCATCTTGCGTTGCTTTGATAAATCTATCGAGGCGAGATTTTTCTGAGGGATTGGCATAAACTCGTGCCAAAATAGCAGAACGAATCGCGTGCAATAATTCAGAAAATTCATCGCAATAATAAGGCGTTTCTTTTCCGCTATCGGCTAGCTCACCCAGTTCGATGACGAGGTCTAACCAGTCGATTTCTTCTTTCACAAGACGTCTTAATTTTGTTTTAATATTGTGACAGTGATCAATTTTTTCGTCATTTGTCCATGCCCCATAATATTGATGGATAAGATTCTCACCGTGCTGCCTTACTTTACTTGCAGCTTCGATAGCTTTGTCTTTTGTCTTGATCAGAAAATGTTTTGTGTTATTGAGTACGATTTCTGCGCTGATATATTTGGCAGGTTTTACGATCATAAATTCATTTTTTTCATAATCAGATATTTCATGACTTAATTTTGTAACGGGTGCGTTTTTTAAATATTCTTTGCCATGCATACGTTTCAGATAATCATCGATGTAAATTTGCATGACTTCATTAAACGCTTGTTCAAAAATCATTGAAGATTCTCCAAAACTTTCTATGTATTTCGAATGGATATCATTAGATGACAATACCTTATAAATGTGAATACTGACAATCAATCCTTAAGAAAATCTTAACAACGCCTTGACTCTGGTAGCGACCGAAAGATACCCTAACGCGATTCTACGAGGAGCGGAGGGTAAAATTTTTGAAAACGGTGGCGCAGTTTCAAATTCCTTTTTATCAATTCATTGATGAGCAGAGTATTTCTTTACCAGATGCACCAAAAATGATTCATGATGAAGCGCATTTACTCAAATTATATCGTGCCATGCTATTAAATCGTTTATTTGATCATAAAGCGATTGCATTGCAACGCACTGGACGCATGGGCACTTATCCATCCACACGTGGACAAGAAGCTGTCTTTGTCGGTATCGGGGATGCATTAGCACGCGATGATATTTTTGTCCCTTACTATCGTGATGTTGCAACATTAATCATGCGTGGCGTACCAGCCATGGATATTTTATTGTATTGGGGAGGCGACGAACGTGGGAATGCTTTCGCAGATCCAAAACATAATCTTCCTTACAATGTACCAATCAGTTCTCAATTATTACATGCAGCGGGCATTGCAACTGCCACAAAAATACGGCAACAAAAAAACGCGGTGTTAGTGACTTGTGGCGATGGCGCGACTTCACAAGGCGATTTTTACGAAACGTTAAATGTTGCTGGTATCTGGTCATTACCCTTAGTCGTTGTGATCAACAATAATCAATGGGCCATTTCTGTACCGCGGACTGCGCAAACGGCAGCTTGCACGTTAGCACAAAAAGCAATTGCAGCAGGGATTGATGGTGAACAAGTCGATGGCAATGATGTGGTGGCTGTGCGTGAACGTGTTGCTGTTGCCTTGGAGAAAGCGCGCACAGAACAAAAACCGACGTTACTTGAAATGATTTGTTATCGACAAAGTGATCACACAACAGCAGATGATGCGAGTCGTTATGAAGCTGCTGGCGCACGCGATACAGAATGGCAGAAAGAACCCATTCAACGTTTACGTCGTTATCTCGAAGCGCAGCATCATTTCACAGAAGCACAAGAAACATCTCTACAAGAATCCTGCACACAAGACATAGAAAAAATCATGACAGAGTATCAAGCCGTGACTCCTGAAAAGCCGACAGCGATGTTTGATTCTCTTTATGAAACATTACCTGATATCTATTCTGCTCAACGTGCAATGCTCGAGGATATTTAATCATGGCTGACATCACACTGATTGAAGCAATTACGCAAGCACTTGCGTACGAATTACAAGCCGATAGCGATGTTGTCGTACTGGGCGAAGATATTGCAAAAAATGGCGGTGTTTTTCGTGCGACGAATGGTTTGCTCGATCGTTTTGGTGCGGCACGTGTTCGCGACACACCTTTAGCTGAGTCCATGATAGGTGGATTATCTATTGGTATGGCAATTGCGGGTTTAAAGCCCGTCGCTGAATTTCAATTTATGGGATTTATGTATCCTGCATTGAATCAAATTATCAATCATGCTGCGCGTATTCGTAATCGTACACGTGGACGTTTGCATTGTCCTGTGGTTTTTCGTACACCATACGGATGTGGTATTCGTTCACCAGAACATCACTCAGAAAGTACAGAAGCTTTATTTGCGCATATACCTGGATTGCGTGTTGTGATGCCATCCTCACCTGCGCGCGCTTACGGATTATTATTAGCTTCCATTCGCAATCCTGATCCAGTGATTTTCTTAGAACCTGCGCGTTTATATCGTTGGGCAAAACAATCTGTGCCTGATGATGGCAAAGGATTACCGCTCGACATGTGTTTTATTTTACGCGAAGGAACAGATGTCACATTAGTCACATGGGGTTCATTGGTTCGCGAAACATTAGCTGTTGCAGAAACACTTGCGACAGAAGGCGTGAGTGCTGAAGTCATAGATGTTGCGACACTTAAACCGTTAGATATGTCAACGATTTTAGCTTCCATCGAAAAAACAGGCCGTTGTGTCATTATTCACGAAGCCCCACGTTCAGGTGGAATTGGCGCAGATATTTCGGCTGAAATTGCGGAGCAAGGTTTATTTTTCTTGAAAGCACCGGTACAACGCGTGACAGGTTTTGACACGATTGTGCCTTACGCGCGTCTTGAAAAATTTTATTTACCCAATGAAGATCGCATCCTGACTGCGGTGCGCGAAGTAATGGAGTTTGCATGAGAATTTTTCATTTACCTGATCTAGGCGAAGGTTTAGCAGAAGCGGAAATTCACGAATGGCTTGTGAAAGAAGGTGATATTGTCAAACAAGATCAACCGATGGTGAGTGTTGAAACAGCAAAAGCGGTTGTTGAAGTGCCGGCGCCTTTCTCTGGGAAAATCGTAAAATTATTTGGTAAAGCAGGCGATGTCATTCCAACAGATTCTCCTTTAGTTGAATTTGCTGATGAAGACAATACAACGCGACGTGACGCTGGAACAGTTGTTGGCAGTTTAGAAGAAAGCACGGTCGTGCTCGAAGAACATATTACTGTTGTTAAAACACCCTCTGCTTCCAACGATAAATCAATTAAGGCCACACCCGCAGTGCGTGCACTCGCGAAAGCTTTACATATTGATTTATCAAACGTGACACCAACAGGTGCACAAGGGCAAGTGACAGTCGATGATGTTAAAAAAGCTGCAGAAAAAGCAACTTCACATTCAGGCGCTGAATCTTTACGCGGTGTGCGCCGCCAAATGGCTTTAGTGATGACACAATCGCATCGCGAAGTGGTTGCAGTCACAATTGTCGATGATGCTGATGTTACCGATGCGCCAGCCGATTTTACAGTCTTTTTATTACAAGCGATTGCACATGCTGTTAAAACCGAACCTGCACTCAATGCTTTATATGATGGCGAAAAAATGCAGCGCATTGTTTCTTCTGAACTGAATTTAGGATTGGCAGTCGATTCCGAAGAAGGTTTATTTGTCCCTGTGATTAAAAACGTCGAAAAAAAATCTGACGCGGAATTACGTGAATCCATTAATCATCTCAAACAAGCTGTCAAATCGCGCACATTGAAACCTGACGATTTTCAAGGCGCAACTATTTCACTTTCTAACTTTGGTACGATTGCAGGGCGTTATGCGACACCAGTCATTGTACCTCCTGCTGTGGCAATTTTAGGATGTGGTAAAATGCGTGATGAAGTTGTTGTGCGTGATCATAAAATGGTAATTCGTCGTATCGCACCGCTTTCACTCACATTCGATCATCGTGCCGCAACGGGCGGTGAAGCTTCACGTTTTCTGGCGGCAGTGATTCAATTTTTGGAAAAACGCTCATGATGCAACTACATTCTACTGAGACTGAAACAACCGATTTATTGCGACGTTCTGTACGCCAGTTTGCTGAAACAGAAATTGCGCCGCTGGCTGAAAACATCGATCGCAATAATATTTTTCCGCGTGTTTTGTGGCCCAAATTAGGCGCGCTAGGTTTGCTTGGTATTACAGTCGAAGAATGTGATGGTGGTGCTGGACAGGGTTACCTAGAACATGTCATCGCGATGGAGGAAATCAGCCGCGCTTCAGCCGCAATTGGTTTAAGTTACGGTGCTCACTCCAATCTTTGTGTAAATCAAATTCGTTTGAATGGCACAACAGAACAACGCAAAAAATATTTACCGAAATTATGTACGGGTGAATGGGTCGGTGCACTTGCAATGAGTGAAACGAATGCAGGTTCTGATGTGATGAATCTACAATGTCGTGCTGAGAAACAAGCGAACGGTTTTCTTTTAAATGGCACTAAAATGTGGACGACCAATGGATTTGAAGCTGATGTTTTAGTGGTGTATGCGCGCACAGATAAATCAGCAGGTTCGCATGGTATCACGGCGTTTATTATCGAAAAAAAATTCCCAGGATTTTCAACGGCACAAAAACTCGATAAATTAGGTATGCGTGGTTCTGACACGTGTGAACTCATTTTTGAAAATTGTCTTGTGCCAAACGAAAATATGCTAGGTGAAGTCAATCACGGTACACGCGTGTTGATGAAAGGATTAGATTATGAGCGGCTTATTTTAGCCGCAGGTCCAGTTGGTATTATGCAAGCTTGTATGGATTTGGTTTTACCCTATGTTAGAACACGTAAGCAATTTGGCAAACCGATCGGTGAATTTCAATTGATGCAAGGTAAACTAGCAGATATGTATGTAGCTTTGATGTCGTCACGTGCTTGGTTGTATGCATTGGCACAATCCGCAGATCAAAATGCATTGGATCGTAAAGATGCTGCTGCAATTATTTTATATACCGCTGAGCAAGCGACACAAATGGCATTGCAAACAATACAATGTTTAGGTGGTAATGGTTACATCAATGATTTTCCTTCAGGCCGTTTATTGCGGGATGCAAAATTATATGAAATTGGCGCCGGCACTTCTGAAATTCGCCGTATGTTGATTGGACGAACACTGTTCGAGGAAGAATCCCCATGACTTGTTCTACGCGTATTGATACAGCCAGCGAAAACTTTCGACAGAATACCGAATCGATGCGTCATGAAGTCCGTGAACTACAAAAAAAATTAGCCGAAATTTGTTTAGGCGGTAATGAAGCAGCGCGCGCACGTCATCGTGAACATGGTAAATTATTACCACGCGATCGCATTCAACTATTATTAGATCGTCAATCTGATTTTCTCGAATTATCTCCTCTAGCAGGATATCAATTATATGATGATGTGATTCCAGCCGGCGGAATTATTACTGGGATTGGGAAAATTCACGGCACAGAGTGCATGATCATTGCGAATGATGCAACTGTTAAAGGTGGAACGTATTATCCAATCACCGTCAAAAAACATTTACGTGCACAACAAATTGCAAGTGAAAATCATTTACCTTGTATTTATTTAGTGGATTCAGGCGGTGCTTTTTTACCGATGCAAGAACAAGTTTTTCCTGATCGCGAACATTTCGGCCGCATTTTTTTTAACCAAGCAAAATTATCTGCGAAAGGGATTCCACAAATTGCAGCGGTTATGGGTTCATGCACGGCGGGTGGGGCATATGTGCCTGCCATGGCAGATGAATCGGTGATGGTCAAAGAGCAAGCCACGATCTTTTTAGCGGGCCCACCTTTAGTGAAAGCAGCAACCGGTGAAGTGGTGACTGCTGAAGCTTTGGGCGGTGCTGATGTACATTGTCGTACTTCAGGCGTTGCCGATCATTATGCCAATAACGACGAACATGCTTTGCAAATTGTGCGTAACATAGTGTTACATCTCAATCGACAAAAAAAACCTTCTGTGATTTTACAAGAATCAGTTGACCCTGTACTTGATCCAGATGAATTATATGGCATCGTTTCTGCTGATCCGCGTTATCCTTTTGATGTCACCGAAATCATTTTGCGTTTAGTGGATGGTTCACGTTTCGATGAATTTAAATCTTTATATGGTAAAACCATTGTGTGTGGTTTCGCATATATTTGCGGTATGCCGGTGGGCATCATTGCAAACAATGGCATTTTATTTTCTGAGTCTGCTTTAAAAGCTACGCATTTTATTGAACTTTGTTGTCAGCGCAAAATTCCCTTAGTTTTTTTACAAAATATTACGGGCTTTATGGTGGGCAGCAAATTCGAACAAGAAGGCATTGCCAAAAATGGTGCTAAATTAGTCTCTGCTGTTGCATGTGCAAATGTGCCTAAAATGACAGTCATCATTGGTGGCAGTTATGGTGCGGGCAATTATGCAATGTGCGGACGCGCATATGATCCGCGTTTCTTATGGATGTGGCCGAACGCCAAAATTTCTGTGATGGGTGGCGAGCAGGCTGCTAATGTATTGGTTCAAGTGGCACGCGAAAAACAAGAACGTTTAGGTAAAAAATGGAATGCAGAGGAAGAAACCAAATTAAAAACGCCTGTACTCGAGCAATATGCTAAACAAGGACACGCATGGTATTCGAGCGCGCGTTTGTGGGACGATGGTGTGATTGATCCACGTGATACGCGACGTGTCATCGGATTAAGTTTATCTGCCGCATTAAATGCGCCGATTCAATCAACGCATTTTGGTGTTTTTAGAATGTGACGCGAAGGATCCGTCGTCTTGCGGCTTGGGAGTTTACCCCGGAATGCTTAAATCCGGGGCGGTTCATTAAGGAGATAAAATGCTAAAACTCACTGAACACGGCAATGGTGTAACGTGGTTAACACTGAGCCGTCCAGACAAACGCAATGCATTAGATGGTCATACAGTGGTTGAATGGATTGATCATCTAGACGCTTTAGCTAAAAAAAATCATTTACGTCTTTTGGTGATCAATGGAGAAGGCCAAGATTTTTGTGCAGGCGCAGATTTAGCTTGGATGCAAAAAATGGCACAAGAGTCTGATGAAGTGAATCAAGCAGATGCTTTTTTGTTAGCAAGTTTATTTCGTAAAATCGATATCATGCCGTGTCCCGTTTTAACATTAGTGCAAGGCAAAGTGTTAGGCGGTGGAATGGGAATTGTTGCGGCGAGTGATATGGTGATTGCCGCAGACAATACTACTTTCGCATTTCCTGAAGCGAGAATGGGTTTATCTCCCTCGGTGGTGAGTCCATATATTATTCGTTTAATTGGTGAGCGTGCAGCACGTTATTATTTTTTTACTGCAGAAAGTTTTTCTGCTGAGCGCGCCTTTGAATTAGGGATGGTGCAACAAGTTGTTTCTGACCATGCTTTATTAAAATCTGCTGAAGTGGTGATTGAAAAAATATTAAAAAATAGTCCACATGCTTTGAGAGAAAGTAAAAAACTCATTCAAAGTGTCGCCAAACAAACAGTTTCAGACGAGCTTACACATATGACATCAACGCATTTAGCAACCATGCGTTTGTCACCTGATGCACAAGAAGGAATCAACGCCTTTTTTGCGAAACGGAAACCTGTTTGGGTGGAAGTATAATGTTGCCTGCATTTGTCAAAATCGTTGAAGTTGGTCCACGTGATGGTTTGCAAAATGAAAAATCATTTTTGCCGACGGCGGATAAGATTGATTTGATTAATCGTCTTTCTGATACTGGATTATCAGTTATTGAAGCAACCAGTTTTGTTTCACCCGAATGGATCCCACAATTAAAAGATCAACGCGAAGTTTTTCAAGGCATCGAAAAAAAACAAGATGTTTCTTATCCTGTGTTAGTGCCCAATAAACGTGGTATGGAAAATGCCATTGCGGCGGGTGCAAAGGAAGTTGCAGTTTTTTCGACACCATCAGAAACATTTTCCCAACGTAATACTAATTGCTCCGTCGCAGAAAGTTTGCAACGCATAGAGGCGGTGATGCAATTAGCAGAACAACACCACATGCGTGTGCGCGGTTATTTATCATGTATTGCAGGCTGTCCGTACGAAGGAGCAATTTCACCTGTTGCAGTGACAACATTATCTGAGCAATTATTACAAATGGGTGTTGCAGAAATTTCACTCGGCGATACGATTGGTGTCGGCACACCTAAAATCATCGAAACTGTGTTAGATCATGTCTTAGCAAAAATTTCTACTGAAAAAGTCGCAGTGCATTTTCATGATACTTACGGCCAAGCATTAGTGAATATTTACGTCGCATTAAAAATGGGTATTCATATGATTGACAGTTCGATTGCAGGATTAGGGGGCTGTCCTTATGCAAAAGGCGCAAGTGGCAACGTTGCAACAGAAGATGTTGTGTATATGTTGCATGGTTTAGGGATTGAAACGCACATCGATTTAAAAAAATTAATTGAAGTTGGATGTTTTATCACACAACAATTAGGTACACTGAATCGTTCTCGTGTAAGTGCTGCATTGATTGCTAACTAGAGGTTATTATGCCAAGAGGAAAAGGGCCACACGGTCCTAAAAAATTAAGACGTCGGAAAAGAGGTCGATAGAAATAAACTAAATAGAAAGAGGGCAAATTTGCCCTCTTTCTTTTTCAAGGTATTTTATTTGTTACGATGTTTGAACATCGGAGTGACAGGGATTAAATATTTTTTCATGATAGCAGTTTGATAAGATGTCGGTGTGACGCGGAGAAGATAATCACCCCAACCATGGCCGACGCCCCAAATTGTCCAGCCAAGATAACCATAGCTACCGTCTGTTTTTAAAGTTGAATATTGCTGTAAATAATTAAATAACTGAGTCAGTGCAGTCGTACATGTCGCGCTATCTTTTCCTGTACCAAACTCAGTGAGCATAGCTGTTAATGAATTGGCTTGTAACCATTGAGTAAATGCATCGAGATTGAAACCCAATGTGCCTGTGGTCATTAAGTTTGTCTGACAAGTGTCGTGGTTCCCACTAAAATCACTATCAAGATATTGATGTACATTGATAATAATTTTGCTGAGATCCGTGAGACCTGCTGCTTTAAAATTGGCACGACTAAATAAAGTTGCATTACTGTAGGTTTTTGTACCATCAGCTGATTTCCAAGTGTCATACCAAGAATGTAATCCATCCCAACCATTACCAGACACTAAAATGTATCCTTTAAAACCGGCGACGCGTAATGCTTTGATGATTGCCACTTGAATCGTAAAGACATAATCATCTGGAATTCCAGTGGGCTCATTGTTTAAATCAAACATTAATTTGTTTTGATCAATATATGGATCAAATTTGAGACGATTATAAAACTTCACCCATAACCCAACCCAATCTCTTGCTTTGATATTTATCGTGCCATCCGGACAGGGGGCGGAAGGATCGATGGAACCTACGCAACCTGCATATTGCGTGCCAAAAATTGAGTACCTCATATAATCATGCATATCGACGATAGTTGTAACGCCCGCTTGAGTTAATGATTCCAATAATGGCAATACATAGGATGTTAAATATTCACCTTGCACTGGGCCTGTTGGTCCATCCATTTGTAAATAAGAGGAACGAAGCGGAACACGAATCGTATTAAATCCAGCCATTAAAAAACTACGCACTTCAGCAAAATCACTAAACTGTGAACCAGCACCGCTTGAATCTTCATAAGAAAGATTTGGCACAACTGTTGGATCAACAATTTTGCTGAATTCAAGGCCAGAAAGATTGAAACCAACGTATTGCCAGCGTGCATTCTTTGCGACAGGATTTCCATCAATGATATTGGGATTGGCTGTAATGGGCGTATAGTGAATTGTTCCGGTGATGTTGCCACTACTATCCGCAGCTGTATTGGAAATGGTGGCATGTAAGCCGGCAGGTGCTTGATATGATCTGTATTTTGCGGTGCCATTGTTCAAATCAAAATCGAGATAACCAAGATAAGTATTTGTGCTGCTGCAGCCGCCAAAACGGATTGCGCCACCCGCATAATATTGATTACCACTACATTGTGCAGGATCTGCAGACTGACCATGCGAAAGCGGACACGTCACAGTAGGTGTTGAAGTTGCTGTTTGCAAGCAATACATCGGATAAATAGTTGAAAATGAAGGACCAACGCCAGAAATTTGGTTGTTAAACGTAGCTGCGAAACTAGCTTGTGAAAGACCGATCATCGACAAAACTAATGCAAGTTGTTTAAGCCTCATGATAGAACTCCTTGAATAAAACATCCTAGAAACAATGAGTTATTATATGAAAGAAGACAAACATGATTTGCGAGATGCCTCACTAGGATACCATAGAGTTTTTTGTTGTAACACCATCATGCATGTTGCATATTTTTCATGTGACACTTGAGAAACTTGAACACATTGCAATATTGCTCTGAACATGCGTTTCTAATTTTACAATTCTGTTGCGTAAATCGATATTCTCAATTTCGAGTTGACGAATTTTTTGCTGTAATTCATCTATAGGATTTTTATTTTCGATTGGAGAAAAAAATTTATTTTTATTAGAAGATGTTTTATCTCGACGAGAGGGTGAGAATTTATTTGCTATAGACATATACTCAGATCTAAAAAGCCAAAAACTGCCATAAATGTTTGAACACATTTTGAAAAGAAGTTGCGCTAGTTTTGCGGTATACGATTTGAGCGGATGATGGTTAGAATTTTTCATCATTAAATGTATTTCGTAACATTGCGATTCTAACTCTCTAAATTCATCGATCGACCAATCTCGATCTAAATTAATATGGACGCCACAACCATATTGGATGACTTGTCCTTTGTTCATCATCTCTTTCAAAAATTCACCTAATGTGTTGAATTCAGGTGTGATTTGTAAAGCCATGTGATTGAAGATGCTCTCCATCGAAAGGATATCAACTAACTGATTTAATGTTTCATCAAAGACTTGAGCTCCCTCCAGGATGCTTTTATTACAACGATGCTTGTTAGGCGTGGTAGTGAGATACATTGATTGCCTTTGAGAGTTTTAATGTAACTAAATGACTGTATTGTTATTTTTAGACGTTCGTATTACATTTTTGTGAATCCCTAGGTCATTGACTACTAGGTAGCTGCCTAGGTAACAATGCCCTGTTCTGAAATGAGTCGTAAAGGAGTATGATAGTTAAGTTTAAATCATTAGGTATCATTTTGACTCATGATTATTTTCGCACGCATTAAAAAGTGGATCGTTGGTGACCCGCTCAATCCCTTTAATCCCAATATTTTACGTCACGTTTCTTTAGTTGCTTTTCTCGCCTGGATTGGCTTAGGCGCTGACGGGCTTTCATCTTCTTGTTACGGCCCTGAACAAGCTTTCATGGCATTGGGTGGACACACGCATTTAGCTTTATATGTTGCGGTCGCTACTGCAGTGACTGTGTTTATTATTTCGCTGGGGTATAACCAAGTCATCGAATTATTTCCCAGTGGCGGCGGGGGCTATAAAGTTGCAACTCAATTGTTAGGTCCATGGGTGGGCGTGATTTCTGGTGCTGCTTTGATTATTGATTATGTTTTAACAATTGCGGTTTCTATTGCAAGTGGTGTAGATGCATTGTTTAGTCTTTTCCCAGCGAGTTTTTTACCGTATCGATTGCTGACTGAGGTAGGGCTATTATTATTTTTGTTAGTTTTAAATGTGCGTGGCATGAAAGAATCGATCAAATTTCTTTTGCCGATTTTTTTAGGGTTTGTCGTCATTCATTTTAGTTTAATCGTCTATGGGATTGTTGCACACAGTAAAGGCTTAACTGTCATTGTGCCAGACACACTTTCACACACACAAAGCTTTGCTGCTGAAATTGGTTGGATCCCTGTCATCGGCTTAATTTTGCATGCTTATTCGTTAGGCGGTGGGACATATACCGGTCTTGAAGCTGTTTCTAATAATGTGAATCGTCTCAGTGAGCCACGCGTTCGTACTGGCAAGTGGACGATGTTTTATATGGCAACGTCACTGAGTTTTACTGCAGCCGGGATTATCCTTTTATACTTATTATGGGATGCCGTGCCTGTCGCAGGGCAAACATTAAATGCCGTGGTATTTCGTTCTATTTTAGGGGACTCTGCTGCAGGCCATTTGACTTTAATGGTGACACTCTTTTTAGAAGCAGGATTATTATTTGTCGCAGCGAACACAGGATTTTTAGCCGGCCCTAGTGTATTGGCAAATATGGCAGTGGATGGTTGGGTGCCCAATCGTTTTCGTCATTTATCGACTCGGTTAGTGATTCAAAATGGCTTATTTTTATTTGGTGTGTCTGCATTATTCATTTTAATGTGGAGCCACGGTAGCGTTGAACTGCTTGTCGTACTTTATAGTATTAATGTATTCCTCACTTTTTCATTATCCTTGTTAGGGCTAAGCGTTTATTGGTTGAAGAATCGACGCAACGCATCGTCAAGTTGGAAAATGCGACTGACATTTTCCGCATTTGCTTGTCTGATTACTTCCAGTATTTTATGTATTACGTTGTACTCAAAATTTGAATCTGGCGGCTGGTTGACGATTGGTTTGACTTTGATTGTGATTGTGGTGTGTTTTCTGATTCGTAAACATTATCGCACGGTCAGTCGTAAGCTATCAGAATTGGATGAACAATTTAGATTACCTGTCATCGAAGAAAAACCGCCCGTCCCTGATCCAGATCCTTTACAACCAACCGCAGTCATTTTTATCGGTAAAAGTTTTGGTGTTGGCATGCATACTTTGCTATCAGTGATTCGTATTTTCCCGCGCTACTTTAAAAATTTTATTTTTGTCAGCGCAGGGATTGTTGATGTTGAAAGTTTCACGGGGCAAAAAGCACTTGAAGAAATGCGTGTACACGTCGGAGAAATGCTGCATTATTTTGTGGATTATTGTCATCAATATGGACTAGCTGCAGAAAGCTATTCTGCTTTCGGTACTGACACCGTCGAAATTTTAACATCTCTATCCGAAAAAGTTTCCGAAAAATATTCGAATTGTATTTTCTTTTCGAGCAAGCTTGTTTTTGAAAATGATAACTGGATCACGCGAATGTTACATAATGAAACGCCAACCACGCTGCAGAGACATTTGCATTTACGTGGTAAAGAATTAGTCATTATGCCAATGAAAATATGAGGAGCATAATGTGAAATTTAATTTACCGACTCAAATGAAAAAAAATATTTTAATAGGTAGTATCATTGCGCTTCTTGTGGGGAGCATACTCTGGTGGTTATATGGCTTGTTTCATGTGAGCACTGATGATGCTTATGTGAATGCCAATGTGATTCAGATTGCTTCGCGTGTCACAGGGCCAGTCAATCAACTCAATGTTGTTGATAATCAATACGTAAAACAAGGTGAAAAATTATTTAGTATTGATCCTGATGTGTATGCGGCAACTTTTCAGCGCGATCGAGCGGCTATTTTAGAAGCGAATGCTAAACAAAATATTGCCAAAATTATTGCTGATCGTTCAGTCACGCTGACGCAGAAAAATGCAATGGCGATACAAGATGCGGACATTGCAACTTCTAATTTAAAATCTGCGATTGCACAAACTTCTATTGCAACAGCGAATGCAAAAATTTCTCAACTCAACTTACAATATACCAATGTTTTAGCGCCGACAAATGGTTGGGTCACGAATATGTCGTTGCGTGTTGGGGACATTGTGAATGCGAATCAACCTCTATTTGCTTTAGTGAGTGATGAACAATTTTGGATAGATGCAAATTTTCGTGAAACTGATTTGCATCGAATTAAAGTGGGCGATACTGCAGACATTAAGGTGGATATGTATCCTGATCACCATTTCAAAGGCGTCGTCGAAAGTATTCGCAGCGGCAGTGGTACAGCATTTTCATTATTACCCCCCGAAAATGCGACAGGCAACTGGGTGAAAGTGACTCAACGCGTGCCTGTGCGCGTGCGCGTTTTAAATCCTGATCCAAAACATCCTTTACGTATTGGCACTTCAGCGACAGTGACTGTGAAAACTTGATTTTGTTTTGTTGTGCTAGGCAATGGCTCGCTCGCCTCCGGCTAGCGGAGCTGACTTGCCTTAAACAACAAAAAAATCAAAGAATGTTAGGATTAAGATGGTATGAACATCAGCGATAAAATGACACCTTTAAAACGCGCGCTCATCACAATTGCTGTGATGACGGCTACTTTATTACAAGTGCTCGACACAACGATTGTGAATGTGGCGCTTCCCCACATGCAAGGTTCTCTGGGCGCAACACCTGATCAAATTACTTGGGTATTGACGAGTTATTTAGTGGCTTCTGCCATATTTATGCCGCTCACAGGCTATTTCACAGATCGTTTTGGTCAAAAAAATTATTTACTGTTTTCGATTGGTGGATTTGTTTTAGCATCTGCATTATGTGGTGCCGCTAAAAATTTAGATCAACTCGTTGTCTTTCGATTATTACAAGGTGTTTTTGGTGCAGCTTTAGTCCCTTTGTCTCAAGCGATCATCACGAATATTTTTCCAGAAAACGAACGCGGTAGCGCGATGGCACTTTGGGGTATGGGTGTGATGATTGGTCCTATTTTGGGCCCAACACTTGGCGGATATTTAACTGAAGTGGCCACTTGGCGTTGGAATTTTTATATCAACGTGCCTGTGGGTGCAGTCAGTTTATTACTCACGTGGCGTGTTTTACCGGACACAGTCAAAAAAGCACGTGTGATGGATTGGTTTGGCTTAATGCTGATTTCGATTGCGATTGGTGGTTGCCAATATGTTTTAGATCGTGGCAATCAAGCTGATTGGTTTAATGCAACGGATATTTGCATTGTTGCATTATTTTCTGTGATCTCATTTTTATTATTCTTGTGGTACAGCATCGGTCGAAAAAATAAAACCCATGTTTTTAACCCTGTGATTTTTCTAGATCGCAATTTTGCTTTGTGTAGTTTTATGTTGGCACTTTTCGGGTTAGGTTTATTTGGCTCAATGATTTTATTGCCGCTGATGGTGCAGAATTTATTTCATTATCCTGTGTTGACAACAGGATTAGTGATGGCGCCGCGCGGAATTAGTGCGATGATCAGCATGGTGTTGGTTGGAAAATTAATTCGTTGGGTAGATGCGCGTTGGTTAATGGGGATAGGAACTATTCTCGGCGCAATCGGTATGTATTTTGGGACGTTATATAGTTTTGTGCTCAGTCCTGGCTGGCTCATTATGCCATTATTGATTCAAGGATTTGGTCTTGGCATGGTGTTTGTAGCATTGTCTGCTGTTGCATTTGCAACCCTGCCGTCGCATTTACGTGCGGAAGCAGCAGGGTTATTTAGTTTATTGCGAACGATGGGCAGTTCAGTGGGTATCTCGATTGTTGCCACTGTGCTCGCACGTCATACGCAAATGGCTTGGAATCAACTCGGTGGGTTTATCAACCCGTATCATCCAGCACTTTATACCTATTTACAAAATCTTCATCTTGATCCTTTATCGCCCAAAGGTGTTATGGTTTTAGCGCACACCCTTGGTGCTCAAGCGCAAATGATTGCTTTCGTCGATGCTTTTGCTTTTATCATGTGGAGTTTTATTCTCATGCTGCCGCTTGTTTTTCTCTTGAAACGCTCAGCACCGTCAAAAGATCCGGCAGAAATAATTCCGGCAGCAGAGTGATTACTGCATTCTCAACGCACCATCTAATCGAATCACAGAACCGTTGAGCATATCATTTTCAATGATGTATTGAACGAGCTGTGCGAATTCGGTTGCATGTGCAAGACGTTTTGGAAAAGGTACAGCTTCTGCTAATTTATTACGCGCAGCGTTAGGGAGTGCAGCAAACATTGGCGTGTCTACTAAGCCGGGCGCAATTGTCATCACACGAATACCAAATTGCGCTAATTCGCGTGCAGCTGGTAAAGTCATTCCGACGACGCCTCCTTTTGAAGCAGAGTAAGCAACTTGCCCAATTTGTCCTTCGAAGGCTGCCACAGAAGCTGTATTAATAATCACACCGCGGGCATTGGTTTGATCGATGGGATCTGATTTTGTCATTGCAAATGCGGCAACGCGCATCACATTAAATGTGCCGATTAAATTAATGCGAATGACTTTTTCAAAATCGGCGAGAGGTAGAGGACCTTCACGGCCAGCCATGCGTTTGGCTTGCACAATGCCGGCGCAATTGACGCAAATACGCGGGACGCCGAATTGTTTTGTTCCCGCTTCTATTGCTTCCTGAACATTTTTTTCATCCGTGACATCACAAGAGATTGCCATCCCACCAATTTCAGCTGCAACTTGTTTACTGCGTTCGATATTCTGATCAAGTATGATAACTTTTGCACCACATGTGGCAAGATGTCGTGCAGTGGCTTCACCCATGCCAGAGGCGCCGCCGGTGACAAGTGCGGTGAGAGAAGATATTTTCATAAAGTCGCGTCCTTTTGTTCGAAATACTTTTAAAAAAAAATGAGATCGGCGATACTCTATCTATTAGAAACTAGGAAAGAAAGCTCCAAATGAAAATTTTAGTTGCAATCAAACGCGTCGTTGATTTTAGTGTTCATGTTCGTGTCCGTTCTGATGGTTCTGGTGTTGAAACCAATAATGTCAAAATGTCGATCAATCCTTTTGATGAAATTGCACTCGAAGAAGCCATTCGCTTAAAAGAGCAAGGCCATGCAAAAGAAATCATCGTTGCATCGATCGGCGCAACAGTCACCCAAGAATCTTTACGTGCCGGTCTTGCGATGGGTGCTGATCGCGCGATTTTAGTTGAAACACAACATGAAATGCAGCCTTTGGCAGTCGCTAAAGTGCTTGCAAAACTGGCGCAACAAGAACAAGCCTCACTGTGTATATTGGGCAAACAGGCGATTGATAGCGATGACAATCAAGTCGGTCAAATGTTGGCGGGTTTATTGGGATGGTCTCAGGGAACATTTGCCTCTCGTGTCGAATGTGAATCAGAATTTCTCAATGTAACACGCGAAATTGATGGCGGCCTTGAAACGGTGCGTTTAAAATTACCTTCTGTAATCACAACGGATCTTCGTCTCAATCAACCGCGTTATCTTTCTTTACCCAATATTGTGCGCGCAAAACAAAAACCTTTATCAGTGATTCCCATCGATACTTTAAATGTTGATGTTGCGCCGCGTTTTACAACACTCAAAGTGCATGCGCCGTCACGTGAACGTCTCAGAATTAAAGTTTCGAGTGCAGAAGAATTGGTGAATCGTTTGCGCGAAACAGGAGTGATCTCATGAAAATTCTCATGATTGCTGAACCTGATGTTTCTCATTTTCGTTCAGTGAATCAACATACTTTGACAGCAGCCATGCAACTCAATGGTGAAATTGATTTATTATTTCCGATCAAAGTTGACGAGGGTGTTTTAGAAACAGCGCGCTGTTTTTCCTCCATCAAAAAAGTGTTGTATACCACATCGGATAGTTACACCCATGCATTACCTGAAAATACTTCCGCATTGATTGCTTCTCTAGCAAAAAATTATGATTATGTTTTAATGGCGGCGACGACTTCAGGCAAAAATATTTTGCCGCGTGTTGCCGCATTGCTTGATGTCTCAATGATCAGTGATGTCGTCGAAATTATTTCTGCGGATACCTTTGTGCGACCGATTTATGCCGGCAATGCATTAGCGACCGTGCAAACACAAGAAAAATGCAAACTATTAACGATTCGCGGCACAGGGTTTTCAGCTGCGATTCAAGATAAAATGCCGACAGCGGCGTTAGAAAAAGTGAATGAAGACATTCAAAATACCTTATCAACATTTGTTTCAGAACAACGAAATGTTTCAACGCGCCCTGAACTTTCTGATGCGCGTATTATTATTTCAGGAGGCCGCGGCCTCAAAAATGCAGAAAATTTTCACATGATCGAATCTCTCGCAGATTGTTTAGGCGCTGCTGTGGGTGCATCGCGTGCAGCGGTCGATGCAGGATTTGCACCGAATGATTGGCAAGTTGGACAAACTGGCAAAATCGTTGCACCAGATCTTTATATTGCTGTCGGCATTTCGGGTGCGATTCAACATTTAGCAGGTATGAAAGATAGCAAAGTGATTGTTGCGATCAACAGCGATCCGGATGCACCTATTTTTGAAGTGGCGGATTATTGTTTTATTGGAGATCTTTTTACAATTTTACCTGCGTTACAAAATGCATTGACGCAGCACATACATTAGGAATGGTTTTTAGGGATAATGCGATATGCAATTAACTTTTCTTGGCGCCGCTCAGACGGTGACTGGATCGAGATTTTTGTTAAACATAGAAGGTAAAAATGTTTTAATTGATTGTGGTTTATTTCAAGGAATGAAAGAAATACGCCGCAGAAATTGGGAGCCTTTTCCAATCCCTCCCAATCAAATTGATACCATTATTTTGACGCATGCACATATAGATCATACTGGTTATTTACCTTTGTTGGTCAAAAATGGTTTCAATGGAAAAGTATTATGTTCTGAAGCAACACGTGATCTCTGTCAAATTTTGTTACCTGACAGTGGTTACTTACAAGAAGAAGAGGCACGATTTGCCAATAAATATGGGTATTCTCGTCACCATCCTGCTAAACCTCTCTATACACGTGAAGACGCTGAAAACTGTTTGAAATTTTTGCGGCCTCTCGAATTTCGTAAAACGTATAAATTATTCAATGAAGCCAATGTCACATTCATTCCAGCCGGCCATATTTTAGGTGCTGCGTTTGTGCAAATTCGTCATTACAATACAAATGTCTTTTTTTCAGGCGATCTAGGACGACCGCAAGATCCGATTATGCATGCACCTGCAGTCATTCAATCTGCGGATTATATGATTCTTGAATCGACTTACGGTGATCGATTACATCATAAAAAAGATCCTTTAGATGAGTTATCAGAAATCATCAATCGTACGGCCGAACAAAAAGGAACCGTTATTATTCCTGCGTTTGCTGTTGGACGCGCACAACATTTATTATATTTATTGTATCAACTCAAAAAATTAAAACGCATTCCTGATCTACCTGTTTATCTCGATAGTCCACTTGCACGTAATGCGACAGATATTTTTCGCAAACATTCTGATTTGCATCGTTTGGATGAAAAGCTGAGTCGCAAAGTGTGTGAAATTGCAAAATATATTAACTCAAAAGAAGAATCAAAAGCACTGGATCTTGAAACCACGTCTAAAATTATCATTTCTGCCAGTGGTATGCTCGAAGGCGGCCGTGTTTTACATCATATTCGTGTTTTTGCTCCCGATGAGCGTAACACGATTGTATTTGCTGGATATCAAGCAGCTGGTACACGTGGGGCTGAAATGATTGCTGGTAAAGATTCCATACGGTTATTTGGTGAAGTCATCCCTGTGCGTGCAAAAATTGAAGTGCTCAGTAATATGTCTGCGCATGCGGATTATGAAGAAATCTTAGAATGGCTGAAAAATTTCAATCATCCGCCCCGTAAAGTTTTTATTACGCATGGTGAACCGGGGGCTGCAGAAGCGCTCAAACAAAGAATTCATGAGCGATTTGGTTGGACAGTTATTGTACCGAAGTATCTTCAATCAGCAGCGTTGGGGTAATTTTTTTTGCCCCTTTGCCAACTTCTGGGCGACCGCCAGTCGCTCCTACACTTCGAATATTAATTGTTTCCCTTTACAAACCCAGCTATTTATGTGCTAGAGTCGAAGGTTCATTAAAATAAGAGCACAGACAATGCAATTTAAACTTCCGGGGTTTGGTATTCAATGCTTAATCGCTTTAGGCTTAGGGGCTTTATTTGGAGAAGTGGCAGCACCGAGTTGGGTGAATGCCTTACAGCCAATTGGCAAAGCTTTTTTGCAATTACTCGAAATGGTTATATTACCCGTGACTTTCACGATGGTCGTCACGAGTTTTACACGTCTCGAAACTGTTGCGCATATTCGCCGCTTAGGCTTGAGAACGTTATTTTGGTTTTTAGTCACAGCAGCTATTGCAGCAACTGTAGGTTTGTTCACATCACTTTGGCTTGATCCTGGATATCATTTTAATTCTGGTTTGGCGCCTGTTTCATTACGAGATTTACCAACAGCGAGCGCAGTTTTTTTAGATATGGTCCCTGGCAATTTGGTTGATCAAATGGCACGCGGTAAAGTCATTCCTGTCATCATATTTGCTGTTTTATTTTCTTTAGCATTGATGATGGGTGGCGAAGAGACTGGCAGTGTCAAAGAATTCTTTGATGGATTAGCAAAAATCATGATGAAAATCACACGCTGGGTGATTCGATTGTCGCCCATTGGTATTTTTGTTTTTATTGCCAGTGTGACAAACCGTTATGGCTTTGCAAATCTCATGCCTTTTGCACGATTTATTATAAATGTTTATTTCGCCTGCTTTATTCAGTTATTCATTTACGGGATTTTATTGTTAGTTTTTGCACGCGTGAATCCCATACAATTTGCTATCAAAGCATGGCCAGCATTGCTCACAGCGTTTACGACTTCTTCAAGTCTAGCGACGTTACCTGTGACCTTAGAAACACTTATTCAACGTTTAAAAGTCCCAGAACAAACCGCTTCATTTGTTGCACCACTCGGTGCGAATGCAAAAATGGATGGATGCGGTGCAATTTATCCTGTGATTGTTGCAATTTTCACTGCATCACTGTTTCACATTTCGTTGGGCTGGCAACAATATTTAATGATTGCTTGCGTTGCAACAATTACAACGATTGGTACCGCAGGTGTTCCTGGTTCTGCAGTGGTGATGTCGATGGTTGTATTATCGAGCATGGGATTACCTTTTACAGGTCTTGCGATGGTCATGGGTATGGATAAAATCATTGATATGATGCGCACATTAGTTAATGTATCCGGCACATTAGTCACTGCAACTTTAATTTCAAAATAAATATAAAAAATTGAAAAAGGATATTGTATTTTTGTAAAAGAATGTGCTTGAATGAAATCGAACATTTAGAGAGGATAATAATTATGAATGTATTATGTCGATTTTCATTGCTCACTGTATTAACAATACCTTCTGCATTTGCTGCAACGCCCATTGATCTTTCACATATACAACGCGCGAAACTACATGCTATGTTTTCTGCAGTAACTACACCCACACCTTTTAAACCAGATTTGAAAGAGTTCAGTGTGCATGTTGATCAAAATCAAATGTCACATGTGCGTGTACAACAAACGTTTTCAGGTTATCCTGTGTGGGGCGGAGATGCGGTCATACACACGCAAAATAAACCTCCAGGTACAATGAAAAGTTTTGCATTATTATCATCAGATAATGCAACAACAATGAATGGCATTGTTTACGATGGATTGCAATCCGATCTCATTGATTCCCCCGAAAAAGTATTTACAAACGACAGTGCTAAACGTGCTTTAAAACAAGCAATTGTGCAATTCAGTGAAAAATCAGGCAATCATTATGTCATCAGTGATCGCAAGACAACGGCGATGGTAGCTTTGGACTCTCAAAATAAAGCACATTGGAGTTGGCTCGTGCGTTTTCGTGCGGATACAGCGCAAGGGGAATTGGCAGTGCCAACATTTATCATCGATGCTATGACTGGTGAAGTGTATAAACAATGGAATGATTTGCAAACAGATGCTGTTTTAGTAGAAGGCGGTGGTTATGGTGGTAATCCTAAAACAGGTAAATTAATTTATGATGGTGCACCAGGAAATTTATCTAAATTACAAATTTTTCGCGATAATGAAAAAAGCATGTGTTATCTACAAAATAAAGATGTCATTGTTGCAAATGCCTCACAAGGCACTGGTAATGTTGTGACACAATATCCTTGTGATAAAGTTGATGCCAATCACAATAATATTTTCTGGAATAATCTTTTACATGCAAGCAATGGTGCTTACTCGCCGGATAATGATGCATTATTCATTGGTGATATCATTAAAAAATTATACCGTGAATGGTACAACGTCCCTGTACTTAAACAAGATGATGGTTCACCCATGGTGTTAGTCATGCGTGTTCAAGATAAACAAACAGGGGCTAATGCGTATTGGTACAGTGGCAAAATGACATTTGGTACAGGTAATGACAATTATTATCCTTTTGTTTCTCTGACAATTGGTGCGCACGAAGTCAGTCACGGATTTACTGAACAACATTCACGTTTGCTTTATGCGGATCAATCAGGCGGCTTAAATGAATCTTTCTCGGATATGGCCGGCGCTGCTGCTGAATATTATGTCTTCGGTAAAACAACTTGGTTACACGGTTGGGAAGTTCCAAAGACCGGAGCTGCAAATCGTTTTATGGATGAGCCAACAAAAGATTGTAAACCTGATCCACAACCAGGCGAGCAATGTTCTATTGATAAAGCGAGTGATTATTATCAAGGTTTAGATGTGCATTACAGTAGCGGTGTTTTTAATCGTGCTTTTTATTTGCTTGCAACATCAAAAGATTGGAATGTACGTAAAGCATTTGATGTGATGGTTAAGGCCAATCAAGATTATTGGACTGCTACTACAACATTCCAAGAGGCTGCATGCGGTGTTCAGAAAGCTGCAAAAGATTTGAAATATCCATTAACTGCCGTCAATGCTGCATTAAAAGCAGTCGCTCTTGATCCGAGTAAATGTTAATACTGTTCTGTCGCCATCGTCCCGCGACGTGTTCGCGGGATCCGCTCAGTTTCCACTTGATAATTCTATTTCTTTTTAATTATTAAAAATAAATTTAAAAACACAAAAATACCTATTCTTTTTTATAAAAAAGTGTGTTTGAATGGGTCGTCAATTTTTTTATAAAAGGATATTTATTATGAAAAGAAAATTATTTGGAATTTCGTTACTCACTTTTTTGATATCATCACCAGCATTTTCTGCAACACCAATTGATTTATCTCACCAACCGGTATCAACATTACGCACAGTTCTAAGAGAAAGTGTTTCAGCCAATGCAACTTCATCTAGTTTTAAACAATTAAGTGTTCACCTTGATCAAAACCAAACAGCGCATATTCGTGTTCAACAAATGATAGGTGGTTATCCTGTGTGGGGTGGAGATGCTGTGTTACACGTTGCAAAAAATGGCCCGCGTGATTTAAAAAGTTTCTTAGCATCAAATGATAATACAACACAAATGAATGGCACGATTTATCGTGGCGTACAATCGGATCTTATGACATCTCCTGCTAATGCATTTTCAAATGAAAGCGCTGATCGTGCATTGAAATCAGCGATTAAAAATTATTCGAGTAAAATAAATAAAAGTACTTCAGCAAGCGAATCCAAAACAATCGCCATGGTTTTTGTTGATTCATCTAATAAAGCACACTGGGCTTGGCTTGTCAGCTTTAATACAAAAAATGAACGTGGTCGTTTAGCGATGCCGAAATTTATTATTGATGCCATCACGGGCGAAGTTTACAAACAATGGGATAATGTCCAAACGATTTTGGTGTCAGCAGATGGCGGTGGATATGGTGGTAATCCTAAAACAGGGAAATTTACTTACGATGGATTAAAAGCTGATTTAACTTCATTGCGTGTTTTACGCGATCCAGGTAAGGGGGTTTGCTTTTTGCAAGATAAAGACGTCGTTGTCAAAGATCTTGATAAAGCTGAAGCAATCAGCCAATTCCAATGTATGGGACCTGATAGCAAACACAAAGTATTCTGGGATGGCACATTAAATAAAAGCAATGGTGCATTTTCACCAGACAACGATGCATTATTTATTGGAGATGTCATTCAAAAAATGTATCGCGATTGGTATAACGTGCCAGCACTCACAAAAGATGGTAAACCGATGTTACTTGTGATGCGTACACATGATACTCAGATGTCAGATAATGCATATTGGGATGGTCAGCAGATGACATTTGGTAATGGCGATGGTTCGCAATATTATCCTTTTGTTTCGATGACAGTTGGCGCGCATGAAATTAGTCATGGTTTTACAGAGCAACATTCTAATTTGCAATACGAAGGTCAATCCGGTGGATTAAACGAATCCTTCTCAGACATGGCCAGTATGGCTGCTGAATTTTACGCTTATGGTAAATCCAGCTGGTTATTAGGTTGGGAAATTCCAGTCAAACAAGGTGCAGTCATTCGCTACATGGATCAACCTTCCAAGGATTGTCCGCCAGGAAGAAAACCAGGTAATTGGTGTTCGATTGATAAAGCCAGCCAATATTTTGAAGGATTAGATGTGCACTTCAGTAGTGGTGTCTTTAATCGTGCTTACTATTTATTATCGACCAGTGCAAATTGGACAACTCGCAAAGCATTTGATGTCATGGTAAAAGCTAACCAAGATTATTGGACTTCTACTACAACATTCCAAGATGCTGCATGCGGTGTTGTAAAAGCAGCAAAAGATTTGAAATACGATCTTACTGCAGTGAATGCAGCGCTCAAAGCTGTGGATCTCGATCCAACGAAGTGTTAGTTATTGTTTCACCGTCATCGCGGAGAATGTCCATACTGGGTTATTCTCGCCCCTGCTTAAAGCACGCCGGAGTTTTCCCCTGTGTGCTTTAAGCAGGGGCGGGAATGACACTTCTTACAATTTACATCCCTTGTCTAACCCCCATAGTCCGTTTATGCTTGTTGCTTGGATTACCATCAAGGAGGATGGCTATGTCAGATTCACTACAGGATGGTCTATGGGGTTATTTTGGGATGTTTCTGCAAGATGCACTTATCGGTACAAGTTTATCTACGATCGTGCTTTGTGCCGCATATTATATGGGTAAACCAATCACAGCTTCAGCCAGTTTTATTTTGGTAACTGCTTCTACATTACTGACCAATGCAACTCATATGCTGATTGATGCGATGTCGGATAATACACAACAAGAAAATTCAGATTCACCAGAGCAAGATCTCGAAAAAAATGCAGAGCCCACACCACACATTGTCAGTGTACAGAGTTTATTGCCAGTAAACCCAACAGTTGAACTTCAAGAAGTTGTCATCTCAGAAGATATATTAATGGATGAAGATAATTTAAGTGATCATCTTTCAAGTGGATCCAGTCAATCACTAGAACTGGATGAAGAGTGGGATATGCTCAATGATGAATTACCGATTCCGATTGAAAATAAGCCGCAAAAGCTTAGCTTGCTAAGATTTCGCGGCAAATAATTTTTTTTACCATCCTCTTGGTGGAGGTCTTGAACCAAACGGCGGTGGACCCGCATCAAAGGGTTGCGGTCTTTGATCAAAAGGTGGTGGTGCATCAAAAAATGCCTGCGGCCTTGGCTCATGGTGTCGGGGTGGTGGCGGTTCAAAAAAAGGTTGTGGTCTGACATAAACAGCTTGCGGTTGTACATAGGGTTGCGGAGCTGGGTTCATTATTAATGTTAATTCACTGAGCCATACATCTCGATCCATATAAGGATAATTTCGTTCAATTAAATTATACATTGTCTGGCCATGTCTATCCGTCACAAATGGATTAGCACCTTCACGAATATATTGCATTGCTAGCTCATATTCGGTGGTCATGAAAATGTGTTGATTCATTAAGCGTATGAGTCTTTCTGTTGGGTCGTTGTGAGGACGTGGATTGTAAGCTGCTGGTCTTTGGAACATGGTTATTTCCTTATTTAACGTGAATATTGTCTAAGCGTAAAATATTAAAATTACGCTTAGACAATACGAAAGTTATCCTGAAAAATGTGTAGCATTTAGTCAGGATCTATTCAATACATTCTGCAGTATATGAAATTCATTTTCAAAGTCAACAGCAGCAATTGCTAAAAAAATATAGTATATTCTCGAGTATGAAAAAAGATGATGATTTAGACAAGAAAAAATCCTCAGACGAAAAGGGCGGCGAGTCTGGTCAATCAGGCACGGGCGGTAAAGTTCGTTTTCGTTTGCCCACTGAAGATGTGCGTCGCGAAGATCAGCTTTCTCCTGCTGAGTTACGCCGTTTAGCGCGTGTTCATCAAGACGCGCATAAGGCGCGCGTTGATCGTCAACGTCAATTACGTGCTGAGCGTTGTGAAAAAAAAGAAGGCCCAGCGAACCTTGCGACTGCGAGACGATTGGGGCAAAGTGGTGGTGCGGGCCGCAAATCACCATACAAAAAACATCCAATTAGTAATACCGCACAATTCAGTGGCATGGATCCACAAATGACATTGTCTCCGCATGAAAGTGTGCAAGAAACCAATGATGATAAGCGTAACGAATTAGAAAATCGTTTAGAAAATAAATTACAAAATAAATTACAGTTACAAAACCAACCTAAATTTAATCCCAAACCCAGACCATTTTAAGAATCTCTATGCAAACACTTGCCGATGCCATCATAGAAAAAAATATTGTTCAAGTTCGAGAAGCGCTGCGTTATGGCTCTGAAGTGAATGTCATTGACGAATATGGATTTACACCATTAATCGAAGCCGTGATTGCAAATGATCTCGAAATCACGCAGCTTATTTTAAATCAAGGCGCGGCAGTCAATTTAACAGATATGCTAGGCACATCGGCGTTGCATTGGGCAGTTGAAAATAATAATACTGACATTGCAAAGTTATTATTAGATAAAAAAGCTGATCCGAATGCATTTAATCTTTCAGGCCAACCATTGTTGACGATGCCGGTATTACGTGAGCACGACAAAATTAAGAAATTATTAATCAGTCGAGGGGCAGACTTAGAATTCGCTAAAGATTTTATTAATACTAAAATGCTCGGACATTTATTTGAATTAGTGGGCGTAGGTAGTATCATTTCACCAGATAATCAGTTTGTTGAAGTCGACTTCGAGGGATTTTTGCCAGAAGTGACTTTAGCGATGATTGCAGAATCATTACAACAATTCAGAAATCATTTTGCAGCCAGACGGTTGCGTCAGTATGCAACATTATCTAATAGATTAATTGATACCATGTATCGTGCCGCACAATTGATTCGCTATCAGCAATATAGTTTTGATCGTTCGACTGTTCAAGATACTATTGAGCAATCGATAGCAGAAGATCCTTTGATTATTCCTGTGAGCTATGAAGGTCACGCTGTTACATTTATTCGTTACAGAGAATGGTTGGTAAAATGTGATAGACGCGTTGAGAGTCGTTTATATGATAATGTGGTTGTCTATCGCATCGGTCAATTCGCACGTTTTAATTCATCCTTTATTCAACAACTCATGTATGCGCAACAAAGTTTTTATTCTGTTAACGAACAACTGCCCGTGTATTTAGATTTACAACCGATCACTGAAATGAAAGTACCAGCACAAATTAGTGGGAATTGTTCGTGGGCAAATGCAGAAGCCTGTATTCCAGCGGTATTTTTTTTATTGTTATGGGATGGTGATGGAGCAAATCATACTGCATTAAAATCACAAGCATTACAATACTTTGAAGAATGGCGTGAATGGAACAAAGACCGTGCTTTACAATTTTGCGTACAACGTTTCGAATCAGGAAGTTTACTAAGACGCGCTTGCACAGCAGAAATTTTAGCGGCGATTTTATTCCAGTGCTGCACGGGCGGCACGCATCGAGAAAATGAACGCGCTGGACGAATCATTGAGACACTTAAATATTCAGAATGTGATTATGTCTTAAAAAATTATGCACGTTCCTATGCCTTCGAAGATACGGGTTTCGAAGGGCAACGGTTTATGCGGTTGTTACAACAGTATGGATTTGATCCGAGGACGCGCTGAGTTAATAAAATACTATTTACCGCTGTTGCCCCGCACTTTTCCTTTCATCACCGCCATCCCGCATTTTTCTATTCATTGCCGTCGTCCCGCGCTTTATTGGCGGGATACAGTGTCAAAAATTTAGGTTGGGATTTTATAGATACCCCGCATAATACGGGGGAC
>JANRLY010000008.1:0-23698 GCA_033762075.1 Gammaproteobacteria bacterium | reverse complement strand
TGGATTAGATGCAGTTTATGTGTCGTAGCTCCTAAATTTAAAAATTACATTCCTCCTATCTACCGCTTCTTAAGGCGTCAGGAGGATGTACAATTATGATACCGTTTTACCGGATGCTAGTGCGCGCAGGCGGGAATCCATTTCAAATTTATAAAGTTTTTAATTAGGCGCATTGAACGTAAGTTGAGTATTTTTTAATTAGTTATTATTGAGCATGATGATGGATTCCCGCCTGCGCGGGAATGACAGGTGGGATTTTATGATTTATGCAACAACGCCTTTTCAAAGGCGGAAGTTTTAGTGGAAGCACCTTTTTCTAAGGGGGAAGTTTTAGTGGAATCCCCTTTTTCAAAGGCGGAAGTTTTAGAGCAATTCCTTTTTTCGTCACACTTCCCCCTTTGAAAAAGGGGGATTGAGGGGGATTTTATCAAAAATTATTTTGCGATTAGGGCTTACCATTTTTAGGTGAAAATTCTTTTGCTTTTGGATTTAAGAATGATGCGGACTTGTCTTCTTCACTGTCTTTTTTAGTAAATATCCCTTTACGTTGGATAGGCTGTTTAGCCGGTTCTTTAGCTTCCGACGGACTTTTAAATTCATGCCTCAGATCTTCCAAATTTTTTTCTATTGTCATATTTTTATATAAAGATGCTGGCTTTTTGACATCCCCTCGAATTTTTTGTTTTGCCCATACTAAGTCTTCATAAAATTGATTTTTAAAAAGTGGTGAATTTCCTTTGAGTAAGCGCCGAGCATATGTTTCAAGCTCTGTTTTTCCATTACTGATTAACGTTTCATGCAATGATTCTAATTCATTTTTTAAAAGAGCAAACTCCTCTTCTCTATTAACATGCTCTTGTAACAAATCCTCAATTTGAGGCAAAAAATTCTCTAAATCTTCTTTTGTGAGTGATTTGATTTGAACGTCTTCTCCTGATAACCAGAAATCTTTTTCGCGCACAATCAATTGCGCGACTATGTTGTTGCAGCGAGTTGTAAATTGGCTAAGTATTTGTTTTATTTCAAATAATCTGGCTTCAATTTCGGCGTCATTTAACTCAGTTTTCTTGAACATAACAGCATCCCCCGTTCATTTACCTAAGTATAAGCGTTGTTCACAAAAAAGCGCGGGGATGTATTTGTTTTAAATCAATGAGTTAAGTAGAAACATACTCATTTAGCTCTGCATGTTCCACTTCAACGACCGGTGACGAAAATGATTTTCAGCACGCCCAGGATTATCTGATTTAACCCAGGTAGGATGGGCCCAAGGGCCAGTAATGATGTAATGATACGATGCAATTTTAGAAACTTCAGGCGTGACGGCTTTTTCGACTAACCATGCGGCAATACCCGCGAGTGGATTTACAGCAATCGTCGCGACTACCGGCAAACTCGCAGTGACATGCGGTGTCACCGCTAATCGAACATCAAAATCTTTTGTCACAAAACCAATGCGTCCAGATACCGCAACATCTGCCACAACACTCTTGAAATAGGTATTCCGTGTAAAAGCATCGCCCATGCGAATATTAAAATCGCCTTTGATTGAATCAAAGCTATAACCTTTTTCTGCGAGATCGCTAAAATCTAAACTCAAACGACGTGGAATACTTTGCAAACTAAAAATATTGAGCATTCGAGCCAAACCTACTTGCGCATTCGTCGAAGAATCTAAATTGATAATATGCCCTTTACCCACTTTAACAAAAACATCTCCTGACAAAGTGGCTAAACCCAATTGCCACGGCGCACCTGGCCAAGAAAGTTGAAAGTGAACAGTACTTTCTCCTGCCTCAAAATTAGGCACCGGATTACCGAAGCTTGCAAGTAATCGATCAGTGTCGTCAGTATTTAAATCGCCTTTCAAATCACTCCGTGAAACCAACCAATTACCTGATGCATTCAAACGTCCGAAAGGAGCATGCACATCTAATTCACGAATTTGCACGCCATTATTGCGCGGGAGCAAAGTAAACTCGACTTGCCCCAAATGAATATCGCCATATTGCACATCATCTGCTGAAAAAGTCAGGGGCGGCAATTGACGTGGATCTATTTTTTGGCTGGAATTATTTTTCGGAAAAAGATGCAAATAATTTAATTTTGCATGCACGCCGTTTGAAATATCATCAATGGGCACAAGTAAACTACCATTGACATTTTCATTATCGATATCAATTTTGTGATCGTCTGATACCGTAGAAATTTTAACGCTTGTCTTTCCTGACAAAAGGCTCTCCTGCTTCGGTGCATCGACAATCACTTCAGAGGAAATAATTCCTTTACCAGACACAACGTTGAATTGAATTTGTGTATTGAGCACATCATTCACATTTTTTTCAAATAAACCTGCCAAATGAATTGCAACACCTGAAAGATTAGATTGCACATTGACTTGAAATTGCGCTGGCGTTTTAGGCAAAGCAAATCGTGCAGCAAAAGGTGCTGAACCTTGCGCATAATTTTGCAAAGAAATACCTAACCATTTTTGTAATTGCGCAATACTGATTTCACTTTTCAATTGTACTTGCGCAGGTTCGTTTTTTATTTTTCGGGCAATTGTTAAGGTCATAGGCTTGTCAAACAACATCCCAGATATATTTGCAGACAAAAGACCCTCTTCAGAAAAACTTGCGTCTCCTGTCATATGATCAAAACTCACATGCCAACGCGATAAATCAAAAATTGCATTCGCCATTTGCATTTTCCCTAATAGACGCACATCATCAGGCTTACTGAGCGGCATCGTCATATTAAGATTCATTTGCATTGGACCACTTGGATCCAATAAAGAAAAATAATCGCCTAATTTCATTTTTAATGGACTACGATGGATAAAACGCAATGCCTGCGTCAATGTGCCATCTACTTTTCCTTTCACAATGAGCTGCGCTTTATCAGCACCCATGTCTGGAATACTCGCCTCAATGGCATGCAAATTCGCACCCGACACTTCACCAGTTTCAATTGTTGCATTCATTGCGCTGCCAGAAAAAATGAGTTTTCCATTTAATTTTTGTAACGTAGGCCAACCGTCTGCGACATGCAAATCAATATCTTGTACTTGTCCCTGAATCAAAAAGACACCGCCGCCTTTATCAAAAGGAAAATCTGCTAATTTACCGTGTATTGTTGCCTCACCGGATTTTAATCCACCAGATAAAAAAGCATCCTCTAACCAATGCGTTAAATCAGGATCAAAAATTTTAATGGGTAAATATCGCGTAATGCGCGCAGCATTGAAGACACTAAACTGTCCCGTTAAATCAATCGTGGGTGAATCTTTTTCTGACAAAAGAAATATCGCGTCTGTACTCAGACTGACATCATCATTTTCTGCTTTCAAATGTTTGACTTGTATTTGCCAATCCTGATTAAGCAATTTTTTAATTTGAAAAACGCCTTTGACTTTGTCTAATTGTAATGGATCACTAAAAATTTGATTGAGTGTGACAGAAACATCTTTCCCATTTAAATCAAATTCACCGCTTTGACCATTCCAGGAAGCATTTAAATTTAATCTGCCAAGATGTGTGACATACGTTTGATCATGGTTTGTGGTAAAACGTAAATCGACTTCCTTCAATAAAAAATCTGGGTGCGCAAACATCCAACTCGATGTGCCCGTAGAAGCATCCATAGGCGACCCATTAATTTGATAGCTACCGTCTTTTTGCTGTTGAATGGCAAGTTTAATTCCAGAGATTGTGATATTGTTGGGGACTAAATGCCAGGTAAAAAAACTACGAAAAATGGCAGGTGAAATTTTAAATTGATCGACATGTAAAATCGTTCGTTTCTTAACGGGATCAAAAACAATGACATTCGTCAAACTTAACGTCGGCTGTAAAAAATCCCAAGCAATATGAATGTGTTCGATGGCAACAGGTCTTTGTAAAATATCACCGACTATCTTTTCGAAGCGTTGACGATCATCATCTAAAATGGGTGAGAGCAAACGCGTAACGCTCACAGAAAAAGCTGCCAAAATGATTAGCGCTGCCAGGCTGTAACCAAGGTAATGAATAACGCTATGCCACCCTTTCTTCACTGAGCCTATCCTTCTGCTAATGGCAGAACGTCATATTGATCACGCTTATAACGACCGTCACCTCCTAATTTTACCTGTCTGCCCGACCGCGTTGCCAGCGTTAATATCATCTCAGGGGCTTCATTTTGAATAAAATAGGCCACTTCTGGGGCCACATAGAGCCCTATTGCCTGCCAGGGGTGGGATTCAATAGCACGCTGGGCTGCACGAATCACTTCACAAGCAATCGTTTCGATTGATTTAATCATTCCCCGGCATTGGCAAGTCGGGCAAGGTTCACACACACTGTCGAGTAAACTTTTACGTGAACGTTTGCGCGTCATTTGCACCAACCCAAAGCGTGTCACATCGCTAAATTCAGTTCGTGCAGGATCATCAAGAAATGCATTTTTTAATGTACTTAATAAGAGATTTTGATGTTCTCTATCATCCATATCAATAAAATCAATAATAATAATGCCACCTAAATTCCGTAAACGTACTTGTCCCGCAATTGCTTTCACCGCCTCTAAATTGGTTTGCAGCGCAAATTCAGATTGAAATTTTTGCCCAAGCGAAGAACCTGTATTCACATCAATTGTTGTCATCGCTTCGGTTTGATCAAAGACTAAATAGCCATTCGATTTCATATAAACCGTACGCTGCAATGCGCGCTGCAATGCTTTATCCGTTTCATACAAATCAAAAATCGGCAGTAAAGAAGTATGCAAAAGTAATCGCTCTGAAAAATCAGGTAACATCGTCTCAAGAAATTGTTTCATACGAAGAAATGCAGCTTCATCATCGACGCGAATACATTCGGTGTCAAATGTTATCCAGTCGCGCAAAACACGCAATTCTGCGGCCATTTCTGAATAAATGATTTCACCCACTTTTGCAGTTTTAGCTTGCGCGATTATCGTCTGCCATGTTTGATCAAGATAATTTTTTTCGCGTGTTAATAAATCATTTGAAATTTTTTCAGCTGCCGTACGAAAAATATAACCGTTATTATTTTCAACTTGAAATAATTGTCTTAATCGTGATTGCTCATTTGGATCACTGATCTTTTGTGAAATTGCAATTTCAGGTTGATTCGGCGTTAAAACAAGATAGCGCGCAGGTAAAGAAAAGTATGTCGTCAATCGCACGCCTTTCGTACTAAAAGTATCTTTACTAACTTGCACTAAAATCATTTGCCCAGGGTGCAAAAGCGTTTCAATATCTGGAAAATCATTTTCTTGCTCACGTCCAGGATTTTTACCAGCACCAGGAATCACGCAAATATCTTTCACATGCAAAAATCCAGCGCGCGGCAATCCAATATCAACAAAAGCAGCTTGAATACTGGAAATCACCCGCAACACACGCCCACGAAAAATATGCCCGACTAAACTGTGTTGGTTTTTTTTCTCGATATAACATTCCGTCAGCACGCCTTCTTTGACTAAAGCAATGCGCGTTTCACAAGGAAGCGTGTTGATGAGAATTTCTTGAGGCATTGAGGGCTCTCGCATAAATAACTGTTGCAGATTGCGCTCAATATGGTATCAGATTTAAACGTACCAGAAAGAGAAAAACCGGAGGAATACTGAAAGTATTTCGAGATTTTTCGACTGAGGAACGTTTAAAGATGATGCCATAACGGGATGTTAGATGTAGCAATTACTTATGCGAGAGCCCTTAACGCGGACTCAACTGTAATGGCCCAAGACGTCGCTGACAATGTCGTAAAACACTGTAAATCCAAGGCCAAAACAACATGCTTGTAACTGAACTTAACCAATACAACCAACGCATCGGTGGCTGTCCTGTAAATCCTTCAACGCAAAATAAAACAAGCTGATAAGCAAAAACAATCAACAAGACCGCAAACCCTTGTTGCATCCAAGGGAACAATCGAAAGCGAATTTGTATTCTGACAGCAATAAAAGCTGCTATCGTCATCGCTAAAGCATGTTCACCCAGGAGCGTGCCATTTACGATGTCTAATAAACATCCAACAATCCACGCAGTGGCTATCCCAAATCGATTCGGCAACATCACGATCCAGTACAATAACACCATCAAAACCCAAGCTGGTCGTAACCAGGCAGTCCATTCTGGCATAGGCAATAACATTAAAACAAAAGCAAATAAAAAACTGGCTGGTACTAATATCCAGCTGTTTTTATGCATTCTGCTAGAGGGATTTTTCATGCTTTTACCTTATCTGGCCAAACCAATAAAATTTGCCAGCTACGATTGATGTGTGCTGCTAAATCAACCAAGATCGTGGAAAAAGGTAAACCTGTTTCTTGTTTGACTGAGCTCACTTGCCCTACGGGATATCCATGCGGATAATTATTGCCCATTCCAGAAGTCACTAACAAATCACCTACTTTAACATCCGCAGTTTGTGGGACGTTCGTCAAACGAAGTTTGCCGCTATATAAATCACCGGCTGCAACCGCACGCACTCCACTGCGCACAACTTCAACGGGTACGCCACTATGCGGGTCACTAATCAATAGAACTTGAGCAGTGAGTGGATTCACACGAATCACTTGTCCCACAACACCATAGGCATCTAATACGGGTTGCCCAACGAATAAACCATCTCGACGGCCGCGATCGACTGTGACTTGATGAATAAAAGGATCCGTACCAACTGCTAGAATACGCGCAATTAAGACCTTACCGCGAACTTCAGCAGAAGAATGCAACAATGCTCTTAATTGTTTATTTTCAGATTCAAGAGAATCTAAGCGTCCCATTTCAGCGTGCAATAAAAGCTGTTCAGTATGTAAAGCGCGATTTTCTGCGACAATTCGACTATAACTCCCTAACGCAGACCCCCAATCACGCACGAAATGGACTGGCCAACTGACAAGAAACTGCAATGAAGTAACCGGTACAGAAAAAGCAGCGCGTACATCTTGAAGAACAACGGTGTGTTTATCGAAAATCAATAGCGCAACAGAAAGCCCCGCATACAAAAGCATCCGGGCAAGTAAGCTTGATTCTCTGGCGAATAAGAACTTAATCGGTAAGCCCTCTTTAGATTCTGGTAGAGTGTTCGCTTAATTTTGCGAGAGCATTTACTAAACTCTGTCATTCCCGCGAAGGCGGGAATCCATTTTCTAACGTCACCTTGAGAGTTAAGGATTGATGGATTCCCGCCTCCGCGGGAATGACACTGTTTTTTACTCTCTCGACAAAAATTCCATGCCGACAGTATCAACAACTTCAAGAGCTCGACCACCGCCACGCGCCACACAAGTGAGTGGCTCGTCAGCAATAATCACCGGTAAACCAGTTTCTTCCATGAAAAGACGGTCAATATTACGCAATAATGCGCCGCCGCCAGTTAAAACCATGCCACGCTCACCGATATCAGAAGCTAACTCTGGTGGCGCTTGTTCGAGAGCTGCACGGACTGCACCTAAAATACCTGAGAGAGGTTCTTGTAATGCTTCGAGAATTTCATTGCTATTAAGAGTAAAACTACGTGGAATCCCTTCTGCGAGATTACGGCCACGTACTTCCATTTCACTAATTTCACTTGCCGGATAGGCAGAACCAATTTCGTGTTTAATTTTTTCAGCAGTTGCTTCACCAATGAGAATGCCATAATTCCGGCGCACGTAACTCACAATCGCTTCATCGAAACGATCACCGCCAATACGTACTGATGCAGAATAAACAATGCCACTTAATGAAATAATGGCAACTTCTGTGGTGCCGCCACCAATATCTACCACCATTGAGCCGCGTGCTTCATCCACCGGCATGCCAGCACCCATTGCAGCAGCCATAGGTTCTTCAAGTAAATAAACTTCACGCGCACCAGCACTGATTGCAGACTCGCGAATAGCGCGTCGTTCAACTTGTGTAGAACCACAAGGCACACATACTAAAACGCGCGGGCTTGGACGTAAAAAACGATTTTCGTGTACTTTGTGAATAAAATGTTGAAGCATTTTTTCAGTCACATAAAAATCTGCAATAACACCATCTTTCATGGGGCGAATGGCTGTAATATTGCCAGGAGTTCTGCCTAACATTAATTTTGCTTCGCTACCCACTGCAGCAACATGCTTTTGACCATTCGTGGCACCAGGACTTTGTCTGATGGCAACAACAGAAGGCTCATTCAGGACGATACCCTTTCCACGCACATAAATAAGCGTATTCGCTGTACCGAGATCAATGGATAAATCACTAGAAAAATAACCACGTAATTTTTTTAACATAACTGTCTACATTTCCTTTTTGAGTCAATCTGCGAAGGTGTATATCTCTCACGTATGAGAGGTATATGTTATTCAACCAGCTGCAAATATGAAACCTTTTTTTTATCTGTTGTTGATGTTGTAGAAGGTGGAGGTGCAGAGGAAAAATCAGGCTGCCATTCTGGTGCGCTCTGCTCGGGTAATTCCGCTTCTGGTTCGAAGAAGATTCCTTGTTGCGTATCTTCTTGTGCATACAAAGCAAGTACTGCTGTCAACGGCGCTGAAATAAGATGCACAATTCCAGAAAATGAAGCTCTGAATTGAATGCCACTTTTGTTGACTGAAAAATCGCGCACAGCTTCAGGGGAAATATTAAAAGTGACCTGCCCTTCTGTAACAAATTCTGCTGGTACTTTACAGCGAGATTGTGTTGCATCCAACAACAATAAAGGGACACATTTGTTATCGACAATCCATTTGTAAAAGGCTTCAACTAAGTAAGGTTTATTTGAGAGCATGAATTTATTCTCCGTTTATCATTATTCAACGCATCGTGCCTGCTCAACGTTTCACTGAATAGCTCTCCGTTGTAGCTAAGCAATCTCAGCTGATTGCATTTGACGTAATTCTTGTTCAGCTTCTGTTAAACTTGCTTGAAAGGAATCGCGCATAAAAATCCGTTCTGCATAACGTTCGATGGATTTAGCTTCGGTGGGTAGTTTAATTCCCCATGCAGGCAAACGCCAAAGTATTGGTGCGATACAACAATCTGCAATTGAAAATTCTTCGTTAAGAAAAAAACCTGCTGTATTAAATAAAGGCGCAACACTGACAAGATGATTTTTTAATTCTTTTGCAGCAGCCTGTGCTTCTGTTGGTTTTCCATTTTCGATGACTCGAATCAAAGTGCCCCATTCACGGTCAATACGATGAATCATCATACGAGTACGCGCACGCGCTACTGGATAAACAGGCATAAGAGGAGGATGTGGAAAACGTTCGTCAAGATATTCCATGATGATATCAACATCGTACAACACTAAATCGCGGTCGACTAAAGTGGGCGTTGTGCCATAAGGATTCAAAGCAAAAAGATCTTCGGATTTTTCACCAGGCTCGAGATTTAACACCTCAACTGAAACACCTTTTTCAGCTAATACAATACGAACGCGATGACTGAAGATGTCAACACCACTAGAATAAAGTGTCATTACAGAACGTTTATTAGCTACAACTGCCATCCTAATACCTCTCTCTGTGCAAGTATCAATCCTAATTTAGGGTGTTCCAACTGGGGGACTAGGATTCGAACCTAGGTTGACGGAGTCAGAGTCCGTAGTCCTACCACTAGACGATCCCCCAGTGTCTAGGCTTAGTGCTCGATCTAGAGCGTCCACATTTTGGTGATTTTTGGCGAAAATTTTCTTCAAAATGCTCATGTACTTCTATGTACACTCCGCTTTTTCATCAAATTTTCGCCAAAAATCATCCAAAATCTGAACGCATAGTGCGTTTATCACGAACAGATAAAGGGGTGAATCACTAAAACGGGTAATCACATACTCGCTCTAGCAAATCCAACAACATCAACGCTTGGAGTACTGCGTCCCTTTACGTGCTTTCTTTAAGCCTACTTTTTTACGTTCAACTTCTCTGGCATCACGAGTTAAACAGCCTTCGTGTTTCAATAAGCTGCGGATGGAACTTTCTCCACCTTCTAATACGCTACCCTTATCGGCCATATGACGTTCGTATTTCACGAGTGCACGCGCAATACCAAGGAGAATTGCACCGGCTTGACCACTAATACCACCACCCGACACTGTGACATTGACATCAAATTTGTCGAGTAAATGAGTCACCTTTAATGGTTGACGAACAACCATGTGTGATGTTTTACGGCCAAAATATTTATCAAGCGCCACTTGATTGACGATGATCTCACCTTTGCCTGGTTTCAAATAAACACGTGCAGATGAAGTTTTGCGACGACCTGTACCGTAATAAATTGCTTGTTCTTTTGCCATTTTATGCCACACCTATTTCTAACTGACTGGGATTTTGTGCAGCGTGCGGATGCGCAGCGCCAGCATAAACTTTAAGCTTGCGATACATTTGACGGCCCAATGGATTTTTGGGCAGCATACCTTTCACGGCAATTTCAATTGCACGCTCAGGATGGCGCAAGATTAATTTTTCAAAGGTGATTGACTTAATACCACCCGGATAACCAGAATGGCTGTGATACACTTTATCTGTTGTTTTTGCGCCAGTCACTTTCACTTTTTCAGCGTTTACAACGACAATAAAATCACCTGTATCCACGTGGGGAGTATATTCAGGTTTATGCTTGCCACGGAGGCGTCTTGCAATTTCACTGGCTAATCTACCGAGTGTTTTACCTGTAGCGTCTACTAAATACCAACCACGAACGACTGTTTCATTCTTTGCATTATAGGTTTTCATCTGTTTCCCCACCCCTAGGGCGTAATCTTAAGAACTCTAAAACTCAGGAATATGCATAAATAAAGAAGCCCATTTTTTAAGGCTTTTTTGCATGTTCCATAAAGGACGTCGAATTCTATAGCAATGCAACAGAACAAGCAAGTCAGAATATTGCTTAAATCTAGGCCGATTTGGAGGGAAAAACGGCAGGTTTTGTAAAAAATACTCGCAAAAATATTCTAGTATGGTATTGTAATGCAGTGTATTAATCGTAACCAACTTGTAAGAGGATAATACCATGGCTGCTAGGAAAGCTCGCGTCGGCGCGAAAGGGAAATCAAGCAAGAAAAAATCATCTAAATCATCTAAAGTTGTCGTAAAAAAAGCCGCTTCAAAAAGGCTTCCAAGTGTCAGTGATCCGCTCACCAAAGGTGGCATCATCAGATCACTCACTGATATGACCGATCTGCCTAAAAAAGACATTACAGCTGTTTTAGACGGGTTAAGCACACTCATTGAGCTGCATGTGAAATCACGCGGTCCAGGCAAATTTATCATGCCAGGCCTGTTAAAAATCACTGTCATCAAGAAAGCCGCTACCCCAGCCCGCAAAGGTATTAATCCTTTCACTGGCGAACCAGCAGTTTTCAAGGCAAAACCAGCTCGTCGTGTTGTCAAAATCAGAGCACTCAGCAAGTTAAAAGAAATGGCTGTTTAAGCATCTCCCCTGTAGGGCATCCCTCAGGGTGCCCTTACAATTCACCTGATTAAGTTTAATAAAGAATATGTCTAACCCTATCTGGAAAACAAACCTCACCCTTGAAGCCCTGAATGATCGCGGTAAAAATACCCTCTCAGAACATCTCGGCATCACTTTTACCGAAATTGGCGATCATTATCTGATTGCCACAATGCCCGTCGATCATCGCACTAAACAACCCCTTGGCATTATGCACGGCGGCGCTTCCTGTGTACTGGCCGAAACAGTCGGCAGCACAGCAGCCAATTGTTGCGTGGATCCCACTCAGTCTTATTGTGTCGGTCTTGATATCAACACCAATCATATTCGTTCTATTCGTGAAGGATTGGTCACCGCCATCGCAAAGCCTTTCCATCTTGGTAGATCAACGCAAGTGTGGAGCATTGAAATCACGAACACACAACAACAATTGATTTCCGTGAACCGTTTGACGATGGCAGTCATGCTACGTTAGCAGTCAGCGAACGCACTTTATATTCGGGGACTAATTCATATAATAATGCCTGCAGATCTTTTTCATCATATTGACGACAGGCTTGCTCTACCTCATCAATAATATTAAGTAATGGCAACCAATCACGACGTCTAACACATGCTTGTCGAATCTTTTGATGGGAGGTTGTACGCAAAGGTTCATTTTCATGAAATAATTCTTCATAGAGTTTTTCACCTGGACGTAACCCTGTGTATTGAATCTCAATATCATCCCCTAATATTTTCCCTGATAACTTAATCATCTGCTCTGCTAAATAACGAATTTTAATTGGCTCACCCATATCTAACACAAAAATTTCTCCGCCATTACCCATCGACGCCGCCTGTAAAATCAACTGCGTTGCCTCGGGAATCGTCATAAAAAAGCGTGTGATTTCTGGATGTGTCACGGTTAATGGACCACCTTCACTCAGTTGTTTACGAAAAAGAGGCACCACACTTCCTGCAGAATCTAAAACATTTCCAAAACGGACTGTAATAAATTGGGTTGAGGAATGAAAATTCATGTTTTGACAAAAAACTTCTGAGGCACGCTTAGTTGCACCCATTGCATTCGTTGGATTGACCGCTTTATCGGTTGAGATCAAAACAAATTTTTGCACTTTAAAAGTTGAAGCTGCTTCACTCATGATACGTGTACCGATAATATTGTTATACATTGCGGCACACAGCTGCTGCTCAAGCAAAGGCACATGTTTATAAGCCGCCGTATGAAAAACAAGTTGCGGCTGATATTTTTCGAAAATTTTTCTGACACCCACACGATCCGTCACACTACACAGAAAACATTGTAAATTTAAATCAGGAGAAGATTTTCGAAGTTCCATGTCTATGTTATAGAGATTGTATTCGTTATTATCCATGATAATTAAACAGGTCGGCGCCTTAGTTGCAATTTGACGACAAAGCTCAGACCCAATAGACCCCCCGCCACCTGTCACTAATATTGTTTTATGTGTGATAACAGATCGTATTTGATCCCAGTCTAATTGTGCTTGCTCCCTGCCTAATAGATCTTCTAATAAAACTTGACGTAATTCACCAAAACTCACTGTACCATCTGCCAAATCTTTCAACCCAGGTAAAGTTCGAAAAGGAATTTTAGTTTGTTCACAATAACCAACGATTCTGCGCATATCTATTGAAGACGCTGAAGGCACCGCAATTAAAATCAAATTGATATCCAACTTTTTCACTAATTCAGGAATTTTTTGACAAGCCCCCAGAACACGCACGCCATGAATTTCCCGACCTTGCCGAATTAAATTATCATCGACAAAAGCAATAGGGTGATATTTTGTGTTATGTAAGCGCAGTAAGTCACGCACAATCCCTTCACCCGCACTACCCGCACCAACGATTAAGACGCGCTGATCTTTTGTGAAGAATTGACGGTAATCTCTCGCCCAACGAAATAAAATTCTGGGACCCGAGAGCAACAAGATCAGTAGCATAGAGTTGATTAATAAAAGCCCCACTGGGAGATCATAATGACCCACAAGCGTATACAAATAAATAACGCACGAGCCAATAACTACTGCGCGTAAGATCCGCATCAAATCAGGAATAGAAGCAAATCGCCAAATGCCGCGATAGAGGCCGCAAATAAAAAAAACACCAAACTGAATCAGCGTCAAAATCAAAAGCAACTGCAAAGGAAACGGTTGAGAAAAAACATTTGAATATAAGAAAAAAGCACCGCTCCAGGAAAGAGGAATCATCAAAAAATCAGAAGTGATAGCAAGCGTTCGATTAAGCCATATATTAACAAAAGTTTTCATGCACTGTCCTTGTGATATCAATCATTTAAGCACTCAAACCTACTCTCACTTCTGACATTTCAATTGATTCATCATTTGCTAAATCTGTTTTCGGACTCTTAAAGAAACTAAAATCATTTTTTACAGCTGAAACAACACGATCATAAGAAGCATGTATGGCATTTGCTAAACGATTACCGAGATCTTGGAAATAACGGCTAATTTTATAGTTATTTTTTGTATCTATATGTTCAACAGCTAATGTCGTTAACAACAATCCCCCACCCACCAATAAGAGTGGTGGACACACAAAAGAGAGCGCAATAATCAATGATGAAACAGCATATAAAGTACGATAAGCTACTTTGACTTTATTTTTAAAGCTGTCTTCGCGCTGTTCCTCTAGTTTTTTCAATAAAGGCGCCAACATAATTTCTAATTCAGCAGTTGAAATTTCCATTTGTTCAACTTCAGCAATTTCTTTTTTCGTTTGACGCACACACATTCTAGCCTGATGCGTCACGTAAGATTGTTTGCCAAGTGCAATGAGATCAATCGCAAGAGAAACAAATCCAAGCGCCACATTTAAGCCTACTTTTGCAGCACTTTCAACCAAAATATTTTTGATAACGTATCCCACCCCAGATGTAAGATCCAATACACATTCAGAAGCAGATGCAATCAATTCAACGCGGTGAGCCTCGATGTGTCTGGTATGAGTGATATCTGAAAATTCTTTATACTCTTCGACAGCTGCAGAAAAACTTTCATTGACAATAAAAAAATCAAGATCAAATTCTGCCGAGCGAACCATATTTAATATTTGTAAGGTATTCATGGCATGCCTCCTATCAAACTGTTCTCCATGAAACCAGTTTGACAGCACACCATTTCAAGCTTATTTCTAATTATTGCAGATTATTTCAACTATGATACAAAAAGTGTCCTCTCTGAGCGCAAAATTGATAATTTATTATATAAATCAACATGTTAAGCAGATTCAATCTGGCAGAGGCTGGTTACAATATTTTTCATTCTTTCAATGTCATATTGTAATGTTTGCAGTTGGCTCATAATCAATTGATATTGATTACAAGGATCATTTTTATCGAGTAACGTTTGTTGCAGCAAGTCTGTATTCAATACAATGGCGCATAAAATATTATTCATATCATGTTTCGTTTTATCATGAAAATGACACATACTAACCCCCACCTTCCGTTGAAGAAGCCTGTTTTAATAACATATCCCACTGCGCACCACTGATGACTTTGCGATTGACCTTGCAAGATAAAAGATAGCCCCCGTTACGAATAGTTGTAAAAATTTTTGCATGCGTTTTATTTTTTTCAATCTTAGCACGCAATCGACTCATCAAAATATCAATGCTTCTATCAAAAGCAACCGATTGCGAACGAGCTGTTAAATCTAATAATTGATCACGACTGAGAATACGTTGCGGATGTTCTAATAAAACTTGCAATAAAGAAAATTCTGACGCAGTTAATTTAACTAATTTATTTTCAATTGAGCATAATGTTCGCGTTGCAATATTTAACTTCCATCCTGAGAATTCATAAATCTGATACTCTGTTTCTGTTGGCTCTACAGCAGCCGCGCTATTCTGGGAACGTCTCAGCATCGCCCGAATATGTGCGATCAACACGCGTGAATTAAAAGGCTTTGTTAAAAAAAAGTCGGCACCCACTTCGAGAGAAATGATTTTTTCAACGTCTTCTTTCACACCACTTAAAATAATGATCGGTGCCATTGTCATTTTTCTAATAGATTGACAGAGCGCCATTCCATCTTTTTCACCTGGCAATAATAGGTCTAATAAAATAAGATCGATTGAATGCTCTTTTAAAAGCGCTTCAGCTGAATGACTTTCATTTGCAACAAAAACCTGAAAAGCATGCTGTGTCAGCAATTCTTTTATCGCAACACATAAACGAATATCGTCATCTACTAATAATATGGTCGTCATAATTGCAGCGTTTCGTGAATAACGCGAAGCAGTTGGCTGGAAGTAAACGGTTTATCGAGACATGGGTTTTTAATCGATGCCAAAAACTCGAACATAAGCGAATCATGCACGCCACCAGTCGTAAAAATAATTCGATTTGCTAAATTTGAATCCTGCCGCAATAAATAATGATATAAATCACGGCCATTTATACCAGACATATGTAAATCAGAGATAATCAAATCAAATTGCGAAATATGTTTTTTTGAAAAATTTAAAATACTTTTTCCGTTACTAATCGTTGTGATTTTATTGTTTTCACCTAATATATTTTTCAATAGCATAAGCAATCCAGGCTCATCATCTACTACAAGTATTTTTTTATCCGAGAGAGCGTGAGTTGTCTCGTCAACACTTATACATCTTGCTACGTGTAATGGAAAATATACCGAAAATACTGAACCTTTATTCAGCTCACTCTTCACTGTAATTTCTCCTTTTAAACTCTGAACAATGTCACGACTAATCGATAATCCCAAGCCAGTACCCACACCAGGCGGCTTTGTTGTAAAAAAGGGATTAAAAATATTTGGCATGACGTTCTCTGCAATCCCTTTACCCGTATCACTCACCTCCACACAAATACGAGTATCTTGCAAGCTAGTCTTGATCAAAACTCTATTTTCATTCGACTGAGTTTCGTCAAATGACTGAATTGCGTTCACAATTAAATTTAAAAAAACATGGTGCAATTTTTGGCTACTTAATATTGCATTTGGAATTTCATTTGAAAATTCAGTATGAATTTTAACTTTATGCCTAAATTGAAAAGAAGCCATTTTAACTGCAGAATGAATAATCTCGTGAATATTAATCGAACTCAATTCATCTAAATCATAACGCGAAAAGCCTTTTAGGTTTTTCACAATATCTAATATTTTTTCACCGCCCTCGATAGAAGATTTCACAGATTCATTTAATTCACGTATTATTTTTGATTGAGAGGTATCTACATGAATCAGTTGAATCTTATTTTCAATCACATTTAATTGATTTAACACCCAGCTCAGTGGATTACTAATTTCATGGATAACACCCGTTGCTAAAGTTCCGATAATTACCAGCTTATCATTCAATAAAGCTTGCGCATGCAATGTTGCAATTTGCATTTGAGTATTATGTTTAAAAACAGCCAATTCGATTGCATTACATAAGTCTCTTTTCTCGAACGGTTTAGTCAAATAACCAAAAGGGCCACACAGTTTTGCACGATTAAATGAGTTACCATCTTTATACGCTGTTACAAATATGATCGGGACTTGACAAAACTCTAATATTTTTTGCGCAGCTTGTGCTCCGTCATATTTCCCTTGCAGATAGATATCCATGAGAATTAAATTCGGCCGTTGACTGCGCGCCATTTCAATCGCTTCTTCGCCGGATCCTGTCAACCCAATGACGTTATAACCTAATTTTGTTAAATATTGCTGGGTATCCATGGCTGTAATGATTTCATCTTCGACAATCAAAATTTTCGTGTCTTCAGCCATATTCACCTCCCGAGTGATAGCCTCTCAACAGAAAATAAATAATATTCATAGAGATTGCTTCACTCATGCGAGCATCCTTCAATGAATGTCGTGAATTCATTCAATCATCCAAATTAGCATTGATAACTTAAGGAATTATTAATGACTGATCTGAGTCGCGCGTGTTAGCAAGCGGAATATATTTGCAAGTTTCTGATCTATGGTTGAATTTAAAAAGATATCCACAGGTATGAACCAATGTCTTTGATCTGCAAAAGCTTCGCATTTGACAGCATCTTTTTCTGTCATTAAAACAGGTAGATCATCAGGAAAATAAATATCTTCACGTCGATATAAATAATGATCTGGAAATATATGCTCGATGATTTCAACATTATTTTTTCGCAATGCTGCAAAAAAACGTGCAGGATTTCCAATGCCTGCGAGTGCATGAACTTTTTTGCCTGAAAAAAAATGGATGGGCTGCCTTTGTTGCGGCTCAAGCAAAGAAACAGCGGAATACCCTGTTAGTTGAATATCTTTACCATTTTCCAGCACTAAATTGACTTCATTTAATCGTTTTTGCGATTCACGCAAGGGGCCTGCGGGTAACATGCACCCATTGCCTAGTTTACGTTGTTCATCGAGTAGTGCAATTTCGAATTGTCTATTTAAGCGATAATGCTGTAAGCCATCGTCTGAAAGAATAATATTGCATTTGTTATGATTTAATAAATACTCACCAGCAGCAACACGATCGACACAGACGACAACAGGACAATGTGTGCGACGAAATAACATCACAGCTTCGTCACCCACTTCACTCGCTGCAGTTTGCAGTTGCACTTGCATCGGTTGTAATTTTTTTTTGCCCCCAACGCCGCGCGTCACAATGCCAGGTGAAAAACCGTTTTTTTGTAGCCAATCACATAACGCTATCACAAACGGCGTTTTACCTGTTCCACCCACCACAATATTACCCACAACAATCACAGGAACAGGTAAAGTCATTTTTTTAAAAAAGCCGCATCGATATAATGCGCGGCGCAATGAAACAAGCGCTAAAAAAATCCATGACAAAGGTAATAAAATAATCGTGAGTAATGTTTTTTTAGGCTGATACCATGCGCGCTCAAGCTGGCGAATTAACATGATGAAGATTCCACATCACGAAATTGCATCCGATAAAGATGCGCATAGTGGCCCTCTCGTTGTAAAAGTTCAGTATGTGTGCCTGTCTCAATCACACGACCACGATCAAAGACAATAATTTTATTCGCATGTTCGACAGTCGAAAGACGATGCGCAATCACAAGTGTGGTACGATTTTGCATGAAGGCATCCAGCGCTGCTTGAATGTAACGCTCAGATTCAGTATCTAACGCAGAGGTCGCTTCATCTAAAATAAGGATCGGTGCATTTTTTAAAATAGCGCGCGCACTCGCAATGCGTTGCCGTTGACCACCTGAGAGTAAAACACCATTTTCACCCACCAGCGAATCGAATCCATTAGGCAAACTCTCAATAAAATCGAGCGCAAAAGCAGAACGTGCCGCAGCTCTTACCTCATCAAATGAAACATTGCGCAAACAACCATACGCAATATTGTTACGAATGGTGTCATTAAATAAAATGACTTGCTGCGATACAATCGCAAATTGTCTACGTAAATCTTGCAGTTGATAATCACGAATCGAAATATCATCGAGCAGAATATCGCCGATATATTCAGGATAAAAACGCGGCAATAAACTCACCAATGTTGATTTACCACTGCCTGAGTGTCCCACCAACGCAACTATTTCTCCAGGCTGAATGGAAAAAGAAACATTCGACAGCACAGCAATATTTTGATCGTAGGAAAAGCCAACATCACGCAAAATCAGCTTGCCTTTTGCGCGCGTTAAGGAGCGCGTTCCAGTGTCCTGTTCAGTGGGCTCATCTAACATTGTAAATACAGTCTCAGCACCAGCAATACCTCGGTATAATTTATTTTGCATGCTGGTTAAATCTTTTAAAGGTTTTAAAATAGCGAGCATTGCTGCCACCATGGCCACAAATCCACCTGGAGACAACACCGCATGGGCAATATCCTTTGCGGCAATAAATAGTGTCAAGGATAATGCCATCGCAGCAATTAACTGCACACTCGATACACTCCACGAACGTGCCGCGACTGTTTTCATTTCTTGTTGACGATTGATGCGTGTCGCTTTATTAAATTTGTCACGCTCATACTGTTCGCCGCCAAAGCCACGAATGACTTGATACCCTTCGATATTTTCTTCAGAGATATGTGTTAAGCTCGCCATCGATGTTTGAATCGTTAAACTCAATTTCCGCACACGCCGGCTGGTGTAACGCATAATCAATGCAATGATGGGCATAATGACGAAATACAACAATGATAGTTTCCAACTGTTATAAAACATCACTCCCAATAAAAAAATCACAAAAAATAAAGATTGTACTGCTGAAGATAAAACATCTGCGCTTGCGTTTGCGACTTGCTCAACGGTATAAAGCATCGTTGATAATAGTTGACCCGACGTGGTGTGATCATAAAAACGCGCAGGACATTTTTGTAAGTGCGCAAATAAATCTTGGCGCAATTGCATAATCACGCTGCGCGATACAGTGGCAATATTATAATTGGAAACGAAGCTCGACATGCCGCGCAAAACAAATACGATCAACACTAAAAAGGGTGCCATTTTTAAAAAGTCTTGTTCGCGCCCCACTAAACCCCGGTTGATTAAAGGTTTTAAAAAGTAAACGAACCACGCATCAATAGCGGAATAAACCATGCTCGCAAATAAAGCGAGCAAAAGCGCGCCCAAATAGGGCCGCACGTATGTTAATAATCGTCGATAGGTTTGCCATGTATGTTTCATTAGATTCTCATTTACATCACAGAAAAAATTGCTATCCTAACATGGATCTTGTCTCTACTCATCTTTCATAAGGTATCCGTATGTCAACCCTGAAACAAACCATTGAGTCTGCTTTTGCCAACCGAGACAGGCTCGACGCTCAAAATGTACCGATAGAGCTCCTCGAAGCTGTCCATGAAACTATCGAATTACTTGACTGCGGCAAGCTCCGCGTAGCTGAAAAAATCAACGGTGTTTGGCAAACCCATACATGGCTCAAACAAGCTGTTTTGCTGTATTTCAAGCTGCATCACAATGAAAAAATGCAGGCCGGTTGCATGACATTTTTTGATAAAGTACCCCTCAAATTTAGCGAACATGATGAAAACGCATTACGTGATGATGGCGTCCGTATCGTGCCACACGCTATCGCACGCAAAGGCGCTTTTCTTGCCCCCAATACTATTCTTATGCCTTCGTACGTCAACATCGGCGCATACATCGATACCGGCACCATGGTTGATACATGGGCGACTGTCGGCTCATGCGCCCAAATTGGTAAAAATGTCCACCTCTCAGGCGGTGTCGGAATTGGCGGCGTCCTCGAGCCTTTACAAGCAACCCCTACTATCATTGAAGACAATTGCTTCATTGGGGCACGCTCAGAAATTGTTGAAGGCGTTATCGTCGAAGAAGGCTCTGTCATTTCTATGGGGGTTTACATCGGACAAAGCACACGCATTTATGATCGCGAAACAGGTCAAATCACCTCTGGAAAAATACCAGCAGGTTCTGTTGTTGTGTCAGGAAACTTACCTTCTGCTGATGGGAAATATAGCTTATACGCTGCCGTCATCGTAAAAAAAGTCGACGCTAAAACACGCGCTAAAACATCACTTAACGAATTACTCCGTGAAGCTTAGGAAAAAAAATGACACAGACGTTAGAGTTATTAAAAGAATTAATCGCATGTCCTTCCGTCACGCCGCATGATGCAGGCTGCCAAAGTATTATTAAAAATAGATTAGAACAAGCAGGATTTCACGTTGAAGAGATGCATAGCCACGATGTTCAAAATCTCTGGGCACGCTATGGCGATCAATCGCCCCTCATCGTTTTTGCAGGGCACACAGATGTTGTGCCACCGGGTCCACTTGACGCGTGGCACAGTGATCCTTTCACACCCACAATACGGGATGGTCATTTATATGGCCGCGGCGCAACTGACATGAAAACTGGTCTTGCTGCGATGATCGTTGCTGCTGAAAATTTTATTCGAAAAAATCCTAGTTTTCTCGGCTCCATCGGATTTCTCGTGACGAGTGATGAAGAAGGACCCAGTGTGCACGGCACACGTCATGTCATCGAAATACTCGAAAATCGCAACGAAAAAATTGATTACTGCGTGATTGGTGAAGCAGGCAGTTATGAAAAATTAGGTGATACAATTCGCGTGGGCCGCCGCGGATCTTTGCAAGGTCATTTGACTGTCTATGGAAAACAAGGACATATTGCTTATCCTGATAAAACAATTAACCCCATTCATCAGGTTGCTCCCGCTATCGTAGAACTCACTGCAACAGAATGGGACAATGGCAATGCATTTTTTCCACCAACCACCTTTCAATTTTCAAATATCCATGCGGGCACTGGCGCAAAAAATGTTGTGCCCGGTAGACTTGAGTGTGATTTTAATTTTCGTTTTTCAACAGCAGTGACGCCTGAAGTTTTAAAAGAACGTGTGTTAGCTATTTTAGAAAAACATCAACTCAAGTTTGATCTTGAATGGGAAGCATCTGCTCATCCTTTTTTAACTGAACAAGGGAAATTACTCGATGCAGTTGAAAAAGCCATTCTCGAAACCACAGGGCTTGAAACAATACGCTCAACAGCAGGCGGCACTTCGGATGGCAGATTTATTGCACCGACTGGCGCGGAAGTCATCGAAGTAGGCCCACTGAATGAAACTGCACATAAAGTGAATGAATCAATCGCACTCGATGCACTAGAACCTTTAACTGAGATTTACGAGAAAACATTAACGAATATTTTTTGTCGCTAAGGTTTTTGATAAATCCCCCTCAATCCCCCTTTTTCAAAGGGGGAAGACTGGGTGCATTTCCTTTTTCAAAGGCGAGATATTTTTGCATCCCTTGAAAAGGGAGCACTTAAAACTTCCTCTTTGAAAAAAACTGCTCCTTTTGAAAAAGAGCTACCCCCTCAAAAAGGGAGCACTTAAAACTTCCCCCTTTGAAAAAGGGAGCACTTAAAACTTCCCCCTTTGAAAAAGGTATGCGCACAAGCTTCCCCCTTTGAAAAAGGGGGATTGAGGGGGATTTTTTACAACAGGAATTTTACCCACGCATTTGCAAAATACGTGCAGCGTGTTCACGCATGACTTTATTGACGTGCGGATTGACCAAGGCAAATCCATGGAAGACAGACAAACGGAGTTTAAGAAGGAACATCGGCGTTAAGGCCACAACGGTTGCTGTACGACGACCGGTTAATGAAAAAAAGCCGCGATCATTCAAACCAATGGTCCCACCCGTTTTTAATGTCGCAACCGATTCAATTTTTTGTACGGCATTTTCGTAAGTAATATGCCGCACATCAGCTTCACCTTCGAGGATAAAATAAACGCTGTCGATTAAGTCACCTTCTTTAACGACGGCCTCATCCACAGCGACTTGCCGCTCATCTAATAATTTAGCGAGAGTTTCTGTTTCTTCAGGTGTTAATCCTGCAAAAGAAGGTTGTGCTGAGATGACAGCTTTTCTGATATCAAGTTCGATTATTGGTGCTGGCTTTCCCTCTGCCATAAGCTATCCCTCTTGTTATTCTTCATCCTCATCATGATAGTCAGACTGCTGTAACGGAATATGACGGCTTGCATTGACTTGTTCGCGGACTTCTTTGCCAGGCTTGAAGTGCACTGCGTACTTAGGTTGCGTGATTAATTTTTCGCCAGTCTTAGGATTGTGCGCACGTCTCGGTGGACGATAATGCAAACAAAAGCTGCCAAAACCGCGAATTTCGATGCGGCCACCCTGGCTTAATGTCTGGCTCATTTGTTCGATGATGCTATTCACCGCAAGAACGATTTCTTTTTCTGGCAAAGATGGAAACTCTTTGGCCATTTCTGCAATCAATTGAGATTTAATTAGCATACCATTCAGCAGAGACGCTGCCTCCGTGTCAAGTGAATGTGAATCTTTGGAATAATCAGAGTATTACATCTAACCCATAAAATCTAGTGGTTATCTGGAGGCTACGCATCCTGTGAGTGGATTCTTTGTTTAAATCCCTCTCAATCCCCCTTTTTCAAAGGCTTTGTTGCATAAATCATAAAATCCCACCTGTCATTCCCGCGAAGGCGGGAATCCATCATTATGTTCAAAAGTAGCTAATTAAAAAATACTCAACTCACGTTCAATATGACTAATTAAAAACTTTATAAATTTGAAATAGATTCCCGCCTTCGCGCACTAGCATCCGGTAAAACGGTATCATAATTGTACATCCTCCTGACGCCTTAAGAAGCGGTAGATAGGAGGAATGTAATTTTTAAATTTAGGAGCTACGACACATAAACTGCATCTAATCCATACTAGAACCAGTTG
>JANRLY010000007.1:0-20640 GCA_033762075.1 Gammaproteobacteria bacterium | reverse complement strand
CAATGGGATAACAGAAGGGTTTCATCGCAAGATGAAGTTGATACAACGACGAGCATATGGTTTTAGAAGCTTTGAAAATTATCGGTTACGAGTTAGAGTGTTGTGTTCTTAGGTGAGTGCCCCCGGAAATGGGAAAGACCCAATTATCGGTTACGAGTTAGAGTGTTGTGTTCTTAGGTGAGTGCCCCCGGAAATGGGAAAGACCCGTTGAAAGATGGTGGGTCGTCTGCGATTCGAACGCAGGACCAACAGGTTAAAAGCCTGCTGCTCTACCGACTGAGCTAACGACCCAATAGATAAATAGATTTTACCTTTGCCTCTCTTCCCCTTGGCATGGGAGAGACGGAGCGGGGTGGTGACCACCAGAGGCGACAATCATACAGAATCTTACGAAAATATCAACGTCCGCGAACGTCTCCCCATAAATATTTATGTAATTGAACCTGCAGCCGTACCGGCAATTGGTCAACGACAATCCAATCAGCTAAATCCCCCGCAGGTAACACGCCCCAACTTGGTGAAAATAAGATTTCGCATCGATTCAGCAAATCATATTGACCCATAATGTCTTTGGCCCAGTCATAATCCGCGCGATCACAAATGACAAACTTTATTTGGTCGTGGGACGTTAAGTGCACCATATTGCTGAAAAGATTTTTATCAGACTCTTTCGAGCCTGGTGTTTTAATGTCAAGTACACGCATCACGCGCGTATCGACCGCAGAAATATCGAGCGCACCGCTTGTCTCGAGAGACACCGCATAGCCCGCATCACAAAGCCGCTGAAGCAGTGGAATGCAAGCTGGTTGGGCTAAAGGCTCACCCCCAGTCACTGTGATGTGACGTGCTTTATATTGCGCGATACGCTGAAAAATTTGATCGAAAGCGTGCCACTCTCCGCCTTGAAAAGCATAAGCTGTATCGCAATACGTACAGCGCAGAGGACACCCTGTTAAACGAATAAAGATTGTTGGCAATCCAACGGTACGTGTTTCACCTTGCAGAGAAAAAAAGATTTCAGTGATGCGTAAACGATTCACATAATTATTCATGATTCTGTTCAAGGCGTTTATCGTTTGACCCTTTTTGGCGAAAATTTTCTTCAAAATGCTTATGTACTAAAATGTACGCTGCGCTTTTTCATCAAATTTTTACCAAAAATCATCCAAACTATAAACGCATAGTGATTACCTCGTGAATGAACTGATTGAAATTAATGACCTGCTAATTTGATTTGCTTCAACTGCTGAGACGCAAGACGGGATGACGCAGTACCAGGGTAATGATCAATCACTTTTTTAAAGGCAATGCGCGCAGCGCCCCATTTTTGTTGAGCAGCGTAACTTAATCCAAGTTTGAGTTGCGCGTCTGCTATTTTTGGGCTGTCAGGATATTGTTTTATGACTGTTGAAAATTCATTAGCAGATTGTTCGTTTTTACCTTGTAAACCATACAATTCACCCAACCAATAATGCGCATTTGCAGCGAATTGTCCAGAAGGATATTTGCTTAACATTTTTTGCAATGCTGCGATCGCTTGATCGTATTTTGCTTCTTTAATTAAATCGTAAGCAACTTGGTACGTTTGCTGTTCTTCGGCAACATTCGGCTGAGACATTTTTGCGGGTTGTTGTGCCACAACACTTGCAGCAGGCTTTGTAGTCACCGGTGTTTTGCGAATAAATAGCCCTTTTTTCACTGGAGATGGCATAGTCGGCACTGGAACTGTTTGAGAAGAAACGCTCTCTGGTTTCGGTGTTGAAAGGCGTTTATCAATGTCCATGTACATAGTGCGTTGTTGTGTTTGTAATTGTTGTAAATTGTGCGAAAGCTCTTCAACTTGTCCACGCAACGTTTGAATTTCAGTTTGTAAAGTATCGATCTTGGTTTTAGCATCTTGCAAATTATTAACTTGCTGCTCAACGCGAGATAAGCGCTGATCACTGCTCAAAGAAGAAGTGTCATCCGCACTTGATGATGAAGTTGATGGCGCAACATCTTCGTCATTTTCATCGTCAGCAGAAGAGGTCCCCTCGGCTGACGATGCTGTTGTTGATTGTGTTGTTGTCGGTTGTGATTCTTCTGTCGAAGCTTGTGCTTTCGGTGCGGCAGAATTCCCTGCATCTGCACGATCCCCAAAATTAGGTGGGTAATGATCGACATCATACACAGGGGCTTCGTACGCATAAGCGCCACTGATACAAAAGAGAAAGAGGCCGCTTAAAGCGAATTTTTTAACAGAAGATAACGTCAACATATTATTTCTCAGCTATAACAATAACGGCGCGTCGATCAAGTTGGTAGTCTTGTTCGGTGCGGCCTGGGGCTGCAAGCTTTTCTTGACCATAGCTCACAACACGTACTTGATTTGCATTCACGCCGCGTGATTTTAACAGATCGAAGACTGCATTGGCACGACGTTCGCCAAGAGCGACATTGTATTCACGGCTGCCACGCGGATCAGTATGGCCTTCAAGGATGATACGTGAGTTTGGATGGTTGACGAGATAGTTAGCATTCGCAAGAATTGCTGATTTATCTTGCGGGCGGATATCACTCTTGTCAAAAGAGAAATAATAGATGCGTTTCGCTGAAGCAGATTGTGAACCTGCATTGTCGTTATCAGAGATACTGTCCCCATCGCCTGCACCAGACGCTTGTACACTTCCCGAGGTATCGTCGCCATTGGCTGATTGACCATTATGTTGTAAATGCGAACAAGCGCTCAATGCTGCCACACCACCACACACAACCATGATTTGCATTAATTTTTTGAGATTCATAAAAACTCCTTATCACGTTTTAAATAATCATTGAGCGTCAAGAAAGCCACGGCGACCATGCGGGATCTTGAACTTCGCCATTTCGTACCGGCAACCGGATTTGGATGTTTCCGTCAGAGGATGCCATTGCGAGCACGCTCTGCCCGCCGTACAAAGTCCCATACAATACCATACTGCCGTTCGGTGCAATACTAGGGGATTCGTTATCGACACCCGTTGAGTCCGTTAAAATCCTAAAGACACCGCTATCTAAGTCGAGAATCGCAATATTAAATAACCCAGAAGTCCGGTTCAATGTGACTAAACGACGACCATCAGGCGTCATTGAAGCCCTCGCATTGTAATTACCATTGTAAGTAATGCGATTGACCGCCCCTGTCGCAAGATTAGCTTGATAAATCTGTGGGCCACCACTGCGATTAGACGTGAAAATAATCGAACGACCATCAGGCGTAAAAGAGGGCTCAGTATTAATCGACCAATCATGTGTAATCTGTTTTAATTTGCGCGACCCCAAATCCATGATAAAAATATTAGGCGAACCTGTATGCGATAACACTAAAGCGAGCTTTCTTCCATCAGGTGACCAAGCTGGTGCGCCATTAATCCCTGGGAAAGCACTGACGCGCTGACGTGCACCTGTCGCAACAGTCTCGATATAAATAGCAGCACGCTTGTTTTCGAAGGAAACATAAGCCACGCGACGACCATCAGGCGACCACGCCGGCGACATAATTGGGTCTGTCGAATTTAATAAGGGCTTAGGATTGTAACCATCTTGATCTGAGACCTCGAGGATATAGCGAGGACGCTCACCCGCTGGTCTTTGCACAACAATATAAGCCAGACGGGTTGAGAAAACACCGCGCACACCCGTTAATTTTTCATAGACTAAATCACTTATATGATGCGCTAAAGGACGTAAAGAGCCTGCTGACACCGTTAAGGTTTTACTCAATAATGCATGATTTTGCTGGGAAGGCTTTTTATCGAGCCAAGTATCACGTAATTGGAACGTGACTTCGTAACGATTAGGAGAAACTTCTCTGATTTTACCTTCCACATAGGCTTCCGCGCCCACGCTACGATAACGATCAGCCGATTGCCCCGACTGTAAGGTATCCCCCCCTTGAATGGTAAAACGACCGCTATTTTGCAAATCGTTACGTATCACTGCAGCGATATTTTCTGAGGGGGATTGGCCTTGAACGATGAAGTTAGGAATTGCGATCGGTATAGCGCCTGAGACGCCTTTCGTTAATTCCATATGGAGCATAGCTTGCGCCATGCCGGGCATTAAAATCGATAATAATACCCATATAAACACAATTCCCTGTTGTAATTTCTTCATAAAGAAACTCTCTTGGATAGAACAAACCGACCAAGAGATATAACATATTCATCAAGCTTTTTCAGCAATTTCTTGCATGGTTTTCGTTGTGACTTCTTGAGCTGTCATGGGTTTACCGAATAAAGGTCCCTGCATCATTTTGCAGTTCATACTCAGCAAAAGATTTCTTTGATCGAGGTTTTCAACCCCTTCTGCAACAGCCGTTGCATTTAAACTGTTTGCCAAGGCAACCACCATACGCACGATAGATTCGCTTTCATGGCTCTTCAGCATTTCTTTCACTAAAGAAGGATCAATGCGAAAAATATCCACTGATAAACGCCGCAAATAATGTAACGATAAACTGCCTGTGCCAAAACTATTAATAGACAAACGCGTGCCGAGATGTTTCAACATCGATAACATTTTTTCGATGCGCTCAATTTTGGTATTAAATATCGTATTGGTAATTGCAAAAATGAGTGATTCAGGATCTAAACGATACTCTTGTAACATCGCAGCAACAGTATGCACAAAGTGTGGATTTTCAAGTTGTTTCAGCGACAACGGAACTGAGATAGCACTCGGAAAAAATTTATGTTCACGCCAAATCACTAATTGCTGGCATGCCATACGAATGAGCCATTCTCCAATAGCATTAATTCTGCCAGAGAATTCCGCCAACTGAGAAAAATCATTAAAAGGCAATAAGCCAAACTCAGGGTGTTGCCAGTAAGGTAAAGTCACCATGCATGTTATGCGATGCGTATCCGCATGAACTTCAGGTTGGTAATACAAAATAAATTCCTGACAAACAGATTCTTGTCTAAGAGAAGCATCTAAAATTAAATCGCGCTTACTAAGCGCTTGAATTTCTGGACGATAAAATTGGTAATTATTGCGTCCTTGGGTTTTTGCTTGACGTAATGCACTGTTTGCATTTCGAATGAGGGTTGTAACATCTTTTCCATCCAATGGAAAAACAGCAATACCAAGACTTGCTGTTAAATAGATTTCTTGCTCATCAATATAAAATGGGCGCGCAAAATCATCCAACACACGTCTTGCAATATACCCTGCCGTTTCGGGTTTCATAATTTGTGGAAAAAGAAATAAAAATTCATTACCGCCAATGCGGCTCACCGTATCAATTTGACGAATAGATTCTTGTAACCGTTTTGCAACAGCACGCAGAATTTGATCACCGGCTTCTAAACTTAAGGCTTCATTGATAATGTGAAAATGGTCTATATCCATCGACATGATGCAAAAAATTTGTTGATATCGCTCACTCTGCAAGAGTGTCAGTGCCAAACGATCTTCAAAGACTTGGCGATCCGGCAATTCTGTTAAAGGATCGATCAAACTTTTCTCAACGATCTCTTGTTTCAGCCGCATTATTTCAACTTCTTGCGAACTGTAAGCTTCCGCTTGTGATTGCAATTGGCGCTGTAATTGCTGCTGCTGTTGGCGTATTTTATTGAATAATAAAAAAATAAACCCCGCCAAGCTTAGTAGAATGACAGAAACGACCGTCACCAGCATGATTATCGACATTTCAACCCCCACATCCATTTCGGGATGGTTAAAATTAATACTATATTCTAGTTAGAGAGATTTGGAAATACAAAGTCGCGTTTCGCCAACTGCCGCAAGGTTTCTAAAGCTAATTGAATCATATCGTTGACTACAATGATTTGTTGTTCACTACGCATAAATTCGTGCGGCGGTACAGCGACAATACCGAGAATAGCAGCGCACATCACAGCAGGTAAATACTGCTGAACTTGTCGACACTGATGCGCATACAACCCTGACTGTACAAATAATGTGGATGTTTCCATTTCAGTCGCAAGCACGCCACTTTGTGCAAGCAACGCCATGTAATACTCATTGCGTTCACCATACGGACCTTTACCAAATTCACGTGCATAAAAAGAAGCTTTGCAATGCACAATACCGTGATGCAATTTTTTTTGTAAATTGATTTTTTCAGCTGCTTGCGAAATGAATGCATGCATTTCTGGAGATGCTATCGCAGGAAATCCTTCAGGCACATAATCATAAGTGGTTTTTTCATCACGCACCGAGGCAGTTGCATTGACAAGATCACCTAATTGAATAAACGATTGCAAAGCACCCGCAGTCCCAACACGCAAAAAACGTCGAGCCCCTAAAGTAAATAATTCGTGCAAAATAATTTCCATTGAGGGGCAACCCATCCCGCTCGAGACTGTCATCACATCAATGCTTGAATCTAATTGTCCTAAATAACAGTGATGCCCACGTGCATGACGCCGCACTGTCACATTTTGAAAATGACTCGCGATTTGTTCTGCACGACCATCTGAGCCTGGCAATAAAACATAACGCCCGCGCCCATGATTACCTGCCATGTCATCAGCAGTGATGTTCAAATGAATTGGGTTAAACATATGATCCTCTTATTTTTTAACTTTTGTTAAAAACTCTGTCACTCCCGCGAAGGCGGAAAACCATTTTGCTAATAACACTTTGAATGTTAATAATTGGATTCCCGCTTTCGCGGGAATGACAGAGTTTAATATTTTATCCCGCCGCCTGAATATTTTCTGGTTTCACTCTTAAAACAAATTGTCGGAAAGGTTCAAAATCATCCGGATCGCTTGGCACTGGTAACGGTGACGAACGAAAAACAGCTGTTTCTGCAGAACGATCAAGACTGTCATTGCCGCTACTTTTTGCAACCTGCACATCCAACACAGTCCCACCCGGTGCAAGGTGAATTAATAAATCTGCAGAAAGATTTTTATCTGGCGCACCAGGCACACGCCAGTTTTGACTAATCGCCTGCAAAATCAAGGCGCGATAATGATCAACGATGCCTTTTAGTTTTCGTGCTTGTAGCGCAGACACTCTACTTTGTTCTTGTTGTAATTGCTCTTGCAATGATTTTGTAGCCAGTTGTTTTATTTTTTTCGAAAAGTCATTGGCTAATTTTTTTTGTTGTTGATGTTTGAGTTGCTTTTGACGTTTTTTTTCTTTATTTAAATCGGCTAATAATTGTTGTTGAATTGCAATGGGATTTTGCACAGGCTGTGGCTGAGGTTGCGGTGGGATGACTTTTTTAGGGGGCGGTGGCGGCAAAGGATTTTTTGTCGTGACTGGTGGGGCCTTAATGGTTTGTGGGCTCACCACGGCTGCTTGAATAATTTCTGTCTCGCTGTCACCTTTTTCAGCCACAATGGTTCGACTGGGAAACTCAATCGTGATCACTAAAAAAATCAGGATCGCGCTGTGTAAGATCAACGAATAAATAAGATTAGAAGATTTTTTGACTTCTATTTTCGCATCCATTAACCACTGCTCGCCAATGTGTTCAAATTAGGTTGTGTGACTAAACCAATATTTTTTGCGCCCGCTTGTTGCAAGATCACCATGGCTTCCATAATTTTGCCATAGTTTGCATTTTTGTCGCCGCGCACTAAGACAGGGCGCTTTTCAGTGACTGATTGATCATTCATTTGCGTTGCAATTAAATTAGCTAATACGCGCGCTGTAATCGGTTGATTGGGCTTTTCAGCAGTATTTAAATAAAAATCCCCTGTCGCGTTTACTGTCACAACCAAGGGTTCGAGTTTTTCAGGTGGAATATTTTTCGCGGTCGTTTGTGGTAAATCGACCTTAACACCTTGTGTCAATAAAGGCGTTGTAATCATAAATATCACCAACAACACCAACATCACATCAATGAAAGGCACTAAATTAATTTCTGCCATTGGGCGTTTGACATGACGTGATGAAGAAAAATTATTCATGTGCTCCTGCCTTGGTTTGATGGAAAATGATATTTAAAAAAGCTTCTTGAAAAACATCGAAGCGATTTAATAAACGGTTAATATCCGTCGTAAAACGATTGTACGCAACAACAGCAGGAATCGCCGCAAATAAACCCATCGCTGTGGCAATTAATGCTTCTGCAATACCTGGCGCTACCATTGAGATAGTGGCTTGTTGAACATGTGCTAATGTGCGAAACGTTAACATGATCCCGCAGACAGTGCCGAAAATCCCAACAAAAGGTGCAGCAGAACCTACTGTCGCCAAAAACGGCATGTGATTTTCTAAACGTTCTTGTTCACTCAATTCAGCCACGTGCATCGCACGGCTAGTGCTCGCCAAAATAGAATCTGCAGGAATATTGTCTTCACGGCGTAAACGACTAAATTCTTTAAAGCCTGCTTGAAAAATCGCCTCTGTACCCACAGGATGGCGATTGCGTTTCGCGCTATCGGCATAGAGCGTTGCTAAATCTCCACCGGACCAAAATCGTTTGTCGAAAGTGCTGCCAGCCAGTCGTGCTTGCTTTAAGGATTTGAATTGTTCAAAAATGAATGTCCAAGATAAAATCGAAGAGCCTGCTAACAAAAGCATCACCAATTTCACCGCTAAACTCGCGTGAATAAAATAACCCCAAAGCGAACTATCAAAATTCATGTTTCTTTCTCCGGCATTGTTAACCCTAAATATCGCCATGCATGCGGCGTTGCCATTCTGCCACGTGCCGTGCGCATAATAAATCCTTGTTGAATGAGATAAGGCTCAATCACATCTTCAATCGTGCCGCGCTCTTCACTCAGCGCAGCCGCTAAACTGTCAATGCCTACAGGTCCCCCTTCGAATCGCTCAATCAACGCTTGTAATAACTTGCGATCCATCATGTCGAAACCATAATGATCGACATCCAGTAAATCTAATGCTTCTTGGACGATCGATTGAATGATATTGCCATCGCTACGCACTTCAGCATAATCTCGCACACGCCGCAATAAACGATTGGCGATGCGCGGGGTTCCACGTGCACGACGGGCGATTTCTTCAGCCCCACTCTGATCAATGCGAACACCTGAAATACGTGCAGAACGCGTCACAATGTGGGTTAAATCGGGTAAATTATAAAACTCAAGACGCTGGACAATCCCAAAACGATCGCGTAAGGGAGAGGTTAATAATCCGGCTCGTGTGGTCGCACCCACTAACGTAAACGGCGGTAAATCTAATTTAATAGATCGCGCAGACGGCCCCTCACCAATCATAATGTCGAGTTGGTAATCTTCCATGGCAGGATATAAAACTTCTTCGACTTGGACACTCAATCGATGAATTTCATCAATGAATAAGACATCGCGTGGTTGCAAACTCGTCAACATGGCAGCAACATCACCTGGTTTTTCGAGCACAGGACCGGAGGTTTGTCGCAAACCGACGCCCATTTCATGGGCAATAATATGTGCGAGCGTAGTTTTGCCTAATCCGGGTGGACCAAAGATCAACACATGGTCTAATGCATCTTGGCGTGCGCGCGCCGCCTCAATGAAGATATTCATTTGTTCGCGTACAGCCGGTTGCCCAGTATATTCATCTAAACGAATGGGCCTCAATGCGCGATCGACTGAGTCTGGAAGGATTTCATGTGGTGTAATGGTGCGTTCTATTTCTGTCATGAGACACCCTCTTGTAAAGCCCGACGAATCATTTCTTCGCTAACAAGCTGACCATCATCCATACGATGAATAGTACGCGTTGCATCTTGCAGTTTAAAGCCCAACGCGACTAAAGCTGAAATAGCGTCTTGTAAAATGGCAGCGCGTTCAGTGTTGGATGTTAGCGTAGCCGAGGGTATTGTAGCACCCCAATGTGTTAAACGATCACGCATCTCAATCAACAAGCGTCCAGCCGTTTTTTGGCCAATGCCCGGCAATGACATTAAACTGTTAGTATCATTGCTATTCACACAACGAACAAATTCATCTGGATTCATGCGCGATAAAATCGTTAACGCTAAACGCGGCCCAACACCATTTACTTTTAGTAAAATGCGAAACAATTCGCGTTCTTCGCGGGTATAAAAGCCATACAGGTGATGCGCATCTTCACGCACAACAAAGTGCGTGAAGAGCAATACTTCCTGCTGCACCTCAGGCAAACGATAAAATGTGCTCATTGGCGCGTCGATTTCATAACCGACACCCTGCACATCCAACACTAAATGAGGCGGTTGTTTTTCAAGAATTGTACCGCGAAGTTGACTGATCACACCTTACCTCCTAATCCTAAGAATATGCCTAAAGCTCGATTTACTAATTTCAAAATCGCTGCGTCTAATGTACCAATTCGTTTACCAATCTTATCTTTCGGAATTGTCACCGCTTTATCAATGCAAATTTGGGAAGGAATACGCAAACCATTTTGTTTGTGAGGCATTACGGTAATACGCAGTAAATCTTCATCATAAATATCACTTGTCAGGCGCAAAACTGTCACGGAAGGAATCGCAGCAAATTCATCTGCCTGCACCACCAAAGCAGGACGAGGCTTTCCATAATCACCGCTCACTGCAATTGTTATAATATCTCCGCGTTTTATATTAATCATTCATCTAAGTTATCCTGATCAATCTCAGCGGCGATTTCTTGCATCAAGGTATGTTCATCGGTACCCGCTTTAGCAGCACGTTGCGCTATGGATACTGATTGTCGATGCGCCTCAACAGCAAATTGACGGTTCTTTTCGCGCTCAACGTAAGTACGCATGAAATCTCGCACAAGCTGGGAGGCAGGTCGATGCGCATGGGCAGCAGCCTTCATAAATTGATTTCGCAGCTTTAGCTCTAACTTCATCGTAAAAGTAGTGTTCTTTTCAGCCATAAAATCTCCAACCGTACTAAGTAATTACTTAATAAGTATATTATACTTATTAATAAAAAGCGAGGCCACGCCCCCTGTTAGCCGGGACCGCGGCTCGGATAAGCACGATAATCAACTAAGACTCACCGAATATTCAGCTGATTTCACCTGATCAAACCCATTAACCACTTCAATCGTTTTATCAAAAAATCTAGGATGTTTTTTTGCAGACAGCTCATCAGCTCGAGAACGCAGCAAATCACTTACCGAGAGTAATGTTTTCACATCACACTTTACATTTTCAAATGAAGATTCTTTGTATTCATCCAGCACTTTAATTTTTTCATTGAAAGCAAAATCGATATACCATTGCGCTTGATCGCCGCTTTCGAAACCATGCGTCATTATTTTATCTAAATAAGATACTGTCTTTTCGCTTTCATACTGCCGAAAATATATTTTTACTAATGACATATTTGCCTGCTGATATTTATATGAATTATCCCTAAGAAGAGATTTAGCTTGCACAGAATGAAGTGCTGTAATTATTTTGTCGGTTTCTTCGACGGAATAACGCGAAACAGCATCCATAATCATATCGACTTCAAGCGGTTCTGGGACATGTTTACAACGTAAATAATCTTCGATCAAGAAAGATTTTTCTTTGTCTGTTTTTAAAGCATTTAAAAGGATTGGGAAAATTTTAACTCTTTTTTCAACTGTAACCCCAATACCAAAGTGAGAATATAAAGAAGAAATAGGTGTTCGTTGATTAGCATCGAACACTAAAGGATACCCGCCAAACTCCAACAATAACTCAACCATCGCTTGGTTTCTTGTCCTCGCTGCCATATGCAGCGGGGTTTCACCCTTACCTGCTCGAAAATGAGGATCAGCACCATGCTCAAGAAAAAATCGCGCACTCTCTAAGCAACCACCCTCGACTGCTTCGAGATAGGGATAAAGTTTCATGTAATCTCTTTTATCATTTTCATTTTCCAAATGATAGAAATTCATTTCAGGATTTTTTAGATAAAAATGAGCAAGCATATCTGCTCGATCATTAACCGCATAATAATAAAAATAACTGAAATTTTGTGCTATTTTTTGCTCTGGTCCACTCTGAACAAGAGCGACCTGGGGCCGGGAAAATAAATCAATTGAATCCATCTGCGCTAATTCTTTTTTTAATAAATCCTGCCCCAGTGCTAAGTGAGATAATAATTCTCCCAATGTTTTGGTGCTTTCTTTGTACGAAAAACGCTGATGAATATTAAACCCTGCTGCAAATAATTTCTCAACGAGAGCAAGAAAAAAATTGTCGATATTTTCTTTATACTGATCCTCAATATCGATATATATCTTTTTCATTAAACTTTTTGTGCTGTAAGTCAGGTTTGGGCCATGTGCATTAATCATAGCACTGAGCAATTCAAGATTTTTTTGTTCGTAAGCAAAACCGACTGGCGTACGGTCTAGACGGCCACTCCAGTTTTCATATCCATATTCAGCAAGCACATTCAAATCACAATTTTTTTCTTCAACAATCACCTTCGAATATTTTGTATGGCCACGCATGATTGCCATATGTAAAGCTGTATATCCAGACTGATCTTTTTTATTGATATCAGCACCTGCTTCGATCAACAAACGAGGTATTTCATCGTCATCCTCGTTTGACAATCTTGCTGGTATCATTAAGAGCGTTAAATGGGATGAATACGTGTATCTGTCTTTTCTAACTGCGGGAAGTTTTGCGAAATAAATTTCTTTGTTCACATCCCCTTTTTCTGCAATATATTTTTTAATGCATTCGACATCTTTATTAATTAAAGCTTCCGTCAGTTGTTCATCAGTTACTGAAGTGATTTTTTCATCCTTTTTAAAAATATTTCGAAACATATTCTGACTTCCTTTTTTATATTAAAAGTTAAAGATTTTCGATGGAATAAGAACGCCACGAAGATTTTTTACGGCGGGTTCCGCGCGTGCCGAGGACTTTAGGACTGAACCGTGCATGTGCATGACATAGTGCAACCGCTAAAGCATCTGCGGCATCTGCTTGTAGTTTGCCTGAAAGATTTAATAATGCTTTCACCATTTGCTGCACTTGTGATTTATCCGCCGCGCCATAACCTACAACAGATTGCTTGACTTGTCGCGCAGAGTATTCTGACACTGGCAATCCTAACGCAACAATCGCAGCGCCACGCGCTTGACCTAACTTTAAAGCAGCGCCTGGATTTTGATGCATAAAAATTTGTTCGATTGCCGCTTCGATGGGTTCGTATTGTTGAATAATAGACTGAATGCCAGAAAAAATATTTTGCAATCGTTCATGCAGTGCGCCAGCTGCAACACGCAAGCAACCGCTATCTAAGTAATGACTTTGGTGATTTTCCCAACGAATAACACCGTAACCTGTGATACGTGAACCAGGATCGATACCGATGATGATAGTCATGCGCACTCCTTGCTTTTTCAGATGGATTCTCGCCGCAGTTTACCCCCGCATGGTTTAAGCGGGGGCGGGAATGACAACTAATCAGTTTCTGGTAATTCTGCATTTGAATAAACGTTTTGCACGTCATCCAGTTCTTCGAGCATATCGACTAAACGCAAAAATTTATCGGCTGTATCTTTATCATCGATCGGCGCGCCGGTTTTTGCAATTAAACTGATTTCAGATTCCGCTGGTTTTAAATTGGCTTTGCTCATTGCATCTAAACACATTTGAAAATTTTCAGGCGCAGTTAATACTTCAATACTCTTATCGTCATTCACTGTAATATCTTCGGCACCATTCTCTAAAGCGATTTCCATGACGCGCTCTTCATTCGCGCCCGGCTCAAAAGTCATTTGCCCAAGCTTGTTAAACATCCAAGAGACTGAACCATCCGTACCCAAATTGCCACCCATTTTAGTAAATGCATGACGCACATCGGCAACAGTACGATTGCGATTGTCAGTCATACATTCAACGATGACTGCAACACCACCAGGACCATAACCTTCATAACGCACTTCTTCTAATACCGCGCCGTCCACACCCCCTGCACCGCGTTTAATCGCACGATCCACGACATCACGCGACATATTCGCTGCAAATGCTTTATCGACAGCGGTACGCAAACGAGGGTTTGAAGATGGATCAGGGTCACCCATCTTGGCTGCCACCGTAATTTCACGAATCAATCGTGTATATACACGACCTTTCACTGCATCTTGTTGGGCTTTGCGATGCTTTATGTTGGCCCATTTACTATGTCCCGCCATATCAATTCCTTATACTTTTACATTTTCTTTTTTTACATTGACTCGAATACCCAATTCAAGCAATTGTTGTGGATCAACTGGTCCAGGCGCATCCGTCAATGGACAACTTGCTGTTTGAGTTTTAGGGAACGCAATCACATCGCGAATAGATGTTGAGCCAGTCATCCACATCGCTAAACGATCAATGCCAAATGCAATTCCACCATGTGGAGGACAGCCTAATTTAAGCGCTGCCAATAAATGCCCAAATTTTTCGCGTGCTTTTTCTTCATCCATGCCCAATATTTCAAACACTGCCATTTGCATTTCTGAGGAATGAATACGAATCGAGCCCCCACCCATTTCAGTGCCATTAATGACCATATCGTAAGCACGCGCTAATAATTTTTCGGGAGATTTTTTTAATGCGGCAATGTCATTCACTTGGGGTGCTGTGAAGGGATGATGACACGCAGATAAACTCCCATCTGCTGCTCGATCAAACATCGGGAAATCTGTCACCCATAAAGGTCGCCATCCTTCCTGCACCAACTTCCGATCATGCGCAGATTTTACACGCAATGCACCGAGCGCTTCATTCACAATCGATGTTTTATCTGCCCCAAAGAAAATGATATCGCCGACTTTTGCCTGCACACGTTGCAAGAGATCTTGCACAATGGGTTCAGGAATGAATTTTAAAATCGGTGAATTTAATCCGTCCTCTGTATACTTGATATACGCCAATCCTTTTGCACCAAATTGCGCAACGAATGTTGTGTAATCATCAATTTCTTTACGACTGAATGCAGCGCCACCTGGTACACATAATGCAGCAACTCGACCGCTTGCATCATTTGCTGGTCCGGAAAAAACTTTAAACTCGACGGATTTCATTAAATCGCTAACATCAATTAACTCAAAGGGAATACGCAAATCAGGTTTATCAGAACCAAATCGTGACATTGCTTCCGCATGCGTTAAACGCGGAAAAGGATTAGGCAATTCGACTTTTAAAATCTCAGCGAATAATCCACGCATCATCTCTTCCATCATATCTTGAATATCTTTTTCTTCGAGGAAAGATGTTTCAATATCTAACTGTGTGAATTCAGGTTGACGATCAGCGCGTAGATCTTCGTCACGAAAACAACGGACAATTTGATAATAGCGATCGAAGCCTGCCATCATCAACAATTGTTTAAATTGTTGCGGCGATTGCGTGAGTGCAAAAAAACTACCTTGCTTCATCCGACTTGGCACGAGAAATGCGCGCGCACCTTCAGGCGATGCTTTAGTTAGAAAAGGTGTTTCAACATCCATAAAACCTTTTGCATCGAGAAAGCGACGAATAAAACCAATCATATCTGCACGTACTTTCATGCGTTGCAACATTTCAGGGCGACGTAAATCAATATAACGGTAACGTAAACGTGCATCTTCACCCACATCATGATATTCATCGACAGGAAACGGTAAAGGCTCTGAGCGATTTAAAATTTCAATCTTTTGCGCGAGAACCTCAATCTCACCTGATGCTAAATCAAAATTCACAGTGCCTTCGGGACGACGACGCACAAGACCGGAAATTTTGACGACAAATTCGTGGCGTAAATTTTCTGCGATTTTAAAAGTATTTTGATCTTCAGGTGCGACAACAACTTGCACAAGACCTTCGCGATCACGTATATCCAAAAAAATAACGCCGCCATGATCACGACGACGATGCACCCAACCACACAATGTGACTTGCTGATCAAGGTGCGTAGCATTGACTAATCCACAATAAGTTGAGCGCATAATTATTAATCCTGTTTTAATGTTTTACTTTGAACACCATTCGGTTGAATGACACCCAATGAAATGACATATTTGAGTGCTTGATCAACCGTCATGTCTAATTCGATGATATCTTTACGTGGCATCATCATCAAAAAACCTGAGGTGGGATTCGGCGTTGCTGGAATGAAAATGCTGACCATGTCATTTTCACCCACTGCGCGATCCACTTCAGGCGTTGAATCACCTGTTTGAAATGCAATACTCCACATACCTGCACGCGGAAATTCGACAAGCAATACTTTGCGAAAAGATTTACCGCCGGGCGCAAACAATGTGACAGAAACTTGTTTAACAGCATTATAAACAACACGCACTAAAGGAATGCGACCAATCAAACCATCCCACAATTCAACTAATTTTTTACCGAGAATATTTGCAACAACAAGACCTGTTGTGACAATCACTACGACAGTCAACACAACACCAATACCAGGAATATGGACACCCAGTAAGGCATCAGGGCGGAAATTACGCGGCAAGAGCATCAATGTGCTATCGAGCAAATCGACTAAAAAGCGAATCACAAAAACAGTGACCACCACTGGCAACCAAACTAAAAGACCAGAAATAAAATAACGCCTAAAACGGTGCATCATGCGGATTTCTCTCCCGTGCTTGAAGAGCCTGTACTGCCTGAATCCTTTTTCGTCTCAGTTTTAGTGGGCACTTGAGAAGTGGGTTTCGGTTCAGATTTATTGCGGAAATCGGTGACATACCAACCTGTACCTTTTAGTTGAAATCCTGCTGCAGAGACTAATTTTTCGACTGATTTGGCCTGGCACTTTGGACACACGTCTAGAGGGGCATCTGACATCTTTTGAAACGCCTCAAAAGCATGGCCGCATGCACGACATTGATATTCGTATGTAGGCATGATGATAACCTCTTGATAATTGGAAAACCGCTTATTGTACTCGGATCTAATAAAAAGGCGACCTCTTGTCGAGCGGATTCCCGTAATTTTCATTAACTTATTGTATTTATATGCAATTTTCTGATAAAACTTGTGCTTTTTTAAGGCTGGACTATACTAATATAGAGTCATTTAGACCAAATAAACTGAGGAGATACAATCATGGCTAAGTTGCCACAAGCCCTCGAAGAGGCTGTTAACGAAATAGAGTCTGCTAAAGACTTGAAGTCATACTTGAGCGACCCTCAAAATCGAGGTGCTGCAGAAAAATGGAAAGCAGCCTTTCATAATGATGATCCTAATTTTGATCCAAATGACCTGAGCCAAAAAGATAAAGGAAGACTCTTTGTTGCAGTTCAAAGGCTTCATGATGCTGGCATACAAGTAAAAATGCCGGAAAAAATTGAAGCATCAGATGTCCTCGAATCAAAAGAAGTGCAAACGCCAGCTGAAGAAGAAAAAAAAGAATTTGCGGCACCTACTATCGAATCAGTAGAACAAGCGGATGAAGTACTTGCCGACCTTCAAAAGCAAGTCGGCAAACTTCATGGCGATCATTATGATGCAGTTAAAACTGCATTCAATGTGCTATTCATTGAATGTAAGAGATTAGATAATAAAAAAGAGCCAGAAAAAACCTTGGAGCGAAAAAAAGATTTTCTAGTGGGTGTTGCCAAATTAATTCACCACCTTAACACCAATCCAAACGAACACGTTGCAGTAACGATTGGCACCGCAATCGATTTATTAACAGATATCGCGAGAGATCAAAACAAGTACTCAGTCGCGGGCAAGCAAACAAACAAACTCTTACAAGGCATTATAAATACTGTCTCAGGCCACAAAGAATATGAAACACCCAGAGGCGAAAAAGTTAAGATCCAAACAGACTCAGGCGAACATATCATGAATGCTGTTAGTAGCCTTACAGAAAATCTCGAAACCTTGACACGAAAACACATCGGCAGTATTAGCCAAAAACAGTAAGACCAGTAAAGAGTAGGGCTAAATGATTGATCGCAATACAGCGATTTCGTTCAGGGATGATTTCAATAAATCCAATTCATTTAATCGCACCTGCCTCAAACGCTGCAAGGCAACGCAATCATAGCGCTGTTGCGCAATCAATGTTTGAATTTCATTTCGGTGATTAGACACAGGCAGTAAATATAATACAAAATCATAATCAAAATACGCTTTATTCAATGAACCACGCAAGACAGCCGCAAAACGCCCCACACTTTTTCTCTCTTGACTCACTAAAGGAAACCATAATTGCATGGTTTCAGCACTTGAGATTGAGAACAAAGAAAAAGTACGCGGCAATTCTATTTCATTAAAAGCAGGTGTAGGGAATAATGCGCGATCCAATCGGCAAAATTCTTGTGCCACATGCGCAGGCACTTTTCGCTGCAACTCTCCATATTCATGCCACCAATCAAACACTGCTAAAGCCAATGCTTGACTGGAAATAGAACGCCAATGAATACGTGATTCTCGTTGACTCAAACATTCTTGCGCTTGCGTAATGACCTTTTGCAAAGATCGAATCAATGGATTGAAGTCATAATGCAAGCCATGCTTTTTAACATATTCAGGTGGATGACTTTCTGACATATGCTCCACAAATTGCTTTGCGGCGATTTCTATAGGTAAATATTTTAAAATCATTTGCCACCTATGACGATCCAATGCCCACAACGCATATTGAAATGCTGTAATCTTTTTGAATGTGCGACCAGAAAAATCTGTCCCATCACATGCGACTTCAAGCGCTTGAGGATTTTTTTGTATTAATGATTCTGCTTTTTCGTGGTCGCCCTCCATCACCGCCTGTAAAATACACCGCGGCAAGGCTAATCGATGCAGCACCTCTTTTTTTTCTAAAAATAATCGATGCATTTTTTGATTTGTAAGAGCGAGGAATTGCGCTTCGGGTACAGTTAAAAAAGGTAAAACATGATCTCTTTGTAAATCTTCAGGGAGTTGTTGTAGATAATAAAATGTATCAGAGGAACCAAAAAGTTTCTTCCATATACTTCTCATTGGACACGACCAGAATATTATCATTGCACTCAATCCTGTGATTCGTTATAACATCGTCTATCAAAATGAGCGAGTATTTTTAATGTCGTATATTTTAGTCTTATATTACAGCCGCACCGGCACTGTTAAACTCATGGCCCAACATATTGCACGCGGCATTGAATCTCTCGGCAACATTGAAGCCCGCATTCGTACTGTGCCGAGTGTTTCTCCCACAACGGAAACGACAGAGCCCAGTGTGCCTTCAGAAGGTGCGCCTTACGTCACCCTCGAGGATTTAAAAAATTGCGCAGGGCTCGCGCTCGGCAGCCCAACGCGTTTTGGCAATATGGCTGCACCTCTCAAATATTTTCTCGATACAACTGGGAGTCTTTGGTTATCTGGTGATTGTGTTAATAAGCCCGCCACTGTTTTTACTTCAACCTCCAGTTTGCACGGCGGGCAAGAAGTCACGTGTCTTAGTATGATGGTGCCTTTATTACATCAAGGTTTCATTGTGATGGGGATTCCCTACACGGAACCTGATCTCAATACGACAACCACCGGCGGCACGCCATATGGTGCAAGCCGTTTTGTCGGCCACGATGGTAAAAACCGCATGAGCGATGAAGAACAACGTTTGTGTTTTGCGCAAGGAAAACGCTTAGCTGAAATTGCATTGAAATTAAAAAACACTTGACGATTACAACACTCTGCCATTAAATTCAGCCGGGCTAAAATCTATTTGTTGGTGGCTATAAAAAAGGATCAAATTATGCTATCTGGCGCACAGAAACCATTACTCAATGACCAAGAGCAAGAAGAAAAAACTTTACTCTTCGAAAAAAAAAGGCGCTCAGAACAAAAAAATCGCACAATTACTTTTTGGAAAAATAACCGCAGCCAAAATATGGATCTCATTCAAGCATTGCTTGAAAATTTAAAAATTTATCATAAACAAAATACTGATCCTGAATACAAAGAAGATGAGCCTCATTTAGATCGCTATGATCGTGATATTCTTGCTGTTGTCAAATCACTGATTATTGACGTGGAGAAATTGATACTTATTTCACCACTGCCCGAAGGAGTCATCTATCAAGCAAAAGAATGCTTGCTTGCTGCCTGGCACATCATCCAAAATCGCAGCGACAAAAATAAAATAAGAGATTTAAGTATTCAAATAAAACGATTCAAAGAAATTCGCGAAGAATATCCTCCACCACCCATAGAAAATCGCGACAACATTTGCCCTGTTGCAAAAGACATTTGCAAAGTCACGACCATGATTGCTTTGCCGCCTGGTATCAGTTTTTCTGCGGCTTATGGGATTTATCGCGCAATTGTTGATAACTGTTCGAATTCTTGTGATAACCCAGCGTTAATTCCAGCTCTTGCAGGCGGCGCTCTCTTGATAATCACCTCAGGCCTAGCCTGTTGGGCTGGGATTAGCTACGAAATCATTGCTGGCTCACATGCTCAAAATGATTGGGAGCGCAGAGGTGAGTCAAATGAAAATAAACGCAACAACCAACGCACCGAAAAACAATTTATAAGTGATCTTCATTTTCTTAATGACATAGCAAAAAAAGAAGCGAATAAAACAAAACCGGCAGCGCTTAGAGAACGTGATGAAGTGATTATCCAAACAAATGCACCTTCTGCGCCAAACTATGCGGGTAGTCATTAGGGCGTGTCCTCAATTACTTCGTTGAAGCGAAAAATGAGAGAATTGAGATAAAATTTTCGCAAATTTGAGGAGAATATCCGGTTATATTTGACGAAAATTTGCGGAAATTTTAGCCGATTCCGCTCATTTTGCAGCCA
>JANRLY010000006.1:0-11412 GCA_033762075.1 Gammaproteobacteria bacterium | reverse complement strand
GTTAAAGGTTTTAAAATTTGTTGAAAAACGGTATCTTTCATATTCGTCCTTGAGCCTAAATGTGGTGTTTAGGGCGCTAATTTTAGCGCTTTCTCAAGGACGTTCAATATTTAAACCGTTTTACCGGATGCTAGTGCGCCTGCGCGGGAATGACAGGTGGAATTTGATGATTTATGCAACAAAGCCCTTTGAAAAAGGGGCAACGCATAAGCTTCCCCCTTTGAAAAAGGGGGATTGAGGGGGATTTATAAAAATGCATTTTAAAAAATCCTTTCTACCTCTCTTTTCCAAAGGGAGAAATTTAATATAAGGCTGTTTTAATAGTAAAGGAATGTTTATGAAAATCGGATTTATTGGCCTAGGCCACATGGGTTTTCCCATGGCAAAAAATTTAATGACCGCAGGTCATCGTGTTTCAGTTTTTGATATTTCTGAAAAAGCGATTCAATCTGCTGTTGTCTTGGGCGCTACATCTGCCGATTCAATCAAAATACTCGCACAACAATCGGATGCAATCATTACCATGTTACAAACGGGACAACAGGTTCGCGATGTGTGTTTGGGCGAAAATGGTATTTTTGAAAATGCGCGTGATCTATTACTTTATATGGATTGCTCTTCTATTGAAATAACGACGACGCGAGAATTACACACATTGGCTTCTCAAAAAAAGATTGGGATGCTCGATGCGCCTGTTTCTGGCGGAGTGACCGGCGCTGAATTAGGCACACTCACAATCATGGTAGGCGGCGAAGTGAAACATTTTCAACGTGCCGAACCTATATTGAAATTACTCGGTAAAAAAATCATTCATGCAGGGCAAGCTGGCAATGGTCAAGCTGCAAAAATTTGTAACAATCTCATTTTAGGGATTTCAATGATTGCAGTGAGTGAGGGTTTTTCACTTGCTGAAAAATTAGGCTTAGAGGCAAAAATTTTTTTCGATATTAGTTCAAATGCATCAGGCCAATGTTGGTCGATGACAAATTATTGTCCCGTACCAAATGTAATTGAACGTGCACCCTCCAATCAAAATTATGCCCCTGGCTTTGCTGCAAAAATGATGTTGAAAGATTTGCGACTTGCACAACATGCTGCTGAAAGTGTGGGTGGCAATATTCCACTGGGTGCTGAAGCCACAGAATTATATTCTCTGTTTGTCAATCAAGGTTTCGCCGAAAAAGATTTTTCAGCGATTATTAAAATGATTAATGGTAAATGATGTAATGGGTGAACTGTAACAATGACTCGTCATTGCGAGCCCGCGGCAGCGGGGCGTGGCAATCTAGCTTTGAAAAACTAGATTGCCACATCGAAGCGCTTCGCCTTCTCACAATGATGAGCTCCTATCTAAAGTTTAGCGAATATGTATTCATAAAGTATGCTTTGCAATAATTAATCGCATGATTTCATTTGTGCCTTCCAAAATGGTATGCACGCGCAGATCACGAAAAAATCTTTCGATGGGATAATCACAAATATAACCATAACCACCAAAAAGTTGCAGAGCTTCATTACAGATATTAAATCCATGATCTGTTGCCACACGTTTTGCCATGGCACACCAAAGCGGTGCGCTTGGATCTTTTTGATCGAGCGCATGAGCAGCACGATAAATCATGAGACGCGACATTTCGAGCTGGGTAAACATATCGGCAAAACGGAATTGCAAAGCTTCAAATTCAGCTAATTTTTTACCGAATTGTTTACGTTCATGTAAATGTTTGCGTGCCAAGTCAAGACAAGTGGTTGCACCACCAAGAGAACATGCTGCAATATTAATCCTTCCACCATTGAGTGCATTGACGGCAATATGAAATCCCTGTCCTTCTTCTCCAACACGATTTTTAATTGGAACTCGGCAGTTTTCAAAAAAAACCATGGTCGTGGGTTGGCAATGCCAGCCTAATTTTTTTTCTTTCTTTCCAAATGTCAGGCCTGGCGTATTCTTTTCAACAAGTAAACAGGTAATTCCTTTTGGGCCAAGTTCACCCGTGCGTACCATACAAAGATAAATGTCACTGACTGATCCGCCAGAAATAAAAGCTTTTGTCCCATTAATAATGTAATCGTCTCCTTGACGTACAGCGGAAGTTGTAAGAGAGGCTGCATCGGAGCCTGCATTGGGCTCGGTAAGACAATAACTCGCCAATAGTTTCATATCACATAATGATGGTAACCATTTATTTTTAAAATCATTGCTTGCATACTGGTTGATTAAAGAAGCAACCATATTGTGAATGGATAACCAAGCAGCTGTTGCAGGGCAAGCTGTTGCAAGTTCAGTAAAAATAAGTGCAGCGTCAAGACGCGATAAAGCGCTTCCACCCCACTTTTCTTCAACACATAAACCAGCAAAACCTAATGCCGCAGCTTTTTTTAAGGTGTCAACAGGGGAAAAGTTTTCTTCATCCCATTCTGCAGCATAGGGTGCAATTTCATGTTCAGCAAATTCGTATGCGGTTTTTTGAAATGTTTTTTGTATTTCAGATAACGTAAAATCCATTTGAATCCCCATCATTTTTTCTTAGAAAGAAGTTTTTCTGTCGAAAATAAATCCTGCAAAGTTTCTCGTTCTCGAATGACAAAAACTTGATTGTCATCAATCATTATTTCAACTGGACGAGCACGTGAGTTATAGTTCGAGCTCATGCTGAATCCATAAGCCCCCACAGAATGGATGGCTAATATATCATTTTGTTGAATTGACAGCAGTCTATTTTTTCCCAAAATATCAGCTGATTCGCAGACTGGTCCTACAATATCATAATGCGTCGCTTCGATATCTGAATGATTTTTTACAGGGGATATTTGGTGCCACGCTTCATATAAAGGAGGGCGCAATAAATCATTCATACCAGCATCGACAATTGCAAAATTCTTGTGAGCAGTTTGCTTGATATATTCGATGGTTGTTAATAAGACACCTGTGTTTGCAACAAGAGAACGTCCAGGTTCAAAAATAATGTCACCTTCAAAAGAAGATAATTTGTTACAAATCATTTTTGCATATTCTGTAACAGATGGTGGTGTTTCATTATGGTATACAACACCTAAACCACCGCCTAGATCGATATGATCAAGATAAATATTTTTATCTTTTAATTTTTCGATGAAAAAAAGTATACGATCGATTGCAGCAGAAAAAGGTTCGAGTGATGTAAGTTGTGAACCAATATGACAACCGATACCAATCAATTTAAGATGTTTGAGTTGAGGTAATTCATCAACAATACGTAAAGTGTGTTGCCAATCTAAGCCAAATTTATTTTCACTCAAGCCTGTCGCAATATGAGGATGTGTTTTTGCATCGACATCCGGGTTGATGCGCAAACCAATTTTTATAGTAGTATTATTTTCTTTTGCAATCTCATTCAAACGAAATAATTCAGGTTCTGACTCGACGTTAAAACAATGAATACCAATGTTTAATGCTTTCACGATTTCATTTTTTGTTTTACCAACACCTGAAAAAATAATTTTGTTTGGATCACCGCCAGCTGCTAAAACTCGCTCTAGTTCACCGCCAGAAACAATATCAAATCCAATATTGTGTTCAGCAAATATATTTAAAATTGCAAGATTGCTATTTGCTTTGACGGCGTAACAAATCCGGTGGGGTCTATGTTGGAAAGCCTTTTGAAATTGTGCGAGGTTAGTTTCTATTGCTGCACGAGAGTACACATAACATGGTGTACCGAATTGCTTGGCGATGTTTTCGAGGCTGATGTTTTCAATGTGTAGTACATTATTTATAGTGTGGCAGGGCTGCATAATAAGTATCCAATTGAGCTTGCCTCATTATAGAAGCGTATGCTCATGGATGGAATAACAAATATCTTGAGCTTCACTTGACCAAATTGCTGCATTGCAGTATATTAGAATAATGTTGCACTGCACAAAGGAGAATGTTATGCAAGCTTTTGAAAATATGAGTAAATTTTACCAATCTTGCGCCAAACCCATGGCTCAGTTAGCTGAATTGAATATTCAATCATTGACACATTTGGCTGAACAAACCAAAGCATTTCATGAAGCATTACAAAAACGTGATCCAGAAATTTTCTTTAATATGCAGACACATATCATGAATAATGCGATCACAGCTGCATCTGAATATGTTCGCAAATTCACTGAGATCCAACTGAATGGGATCAATGAAATGGGAAAAGTGTGGGGTACACTTTGCCAAGATGTTGCTTCCTCTATTCCAGCAGCGGGTCGCCCAGGTTCTAATGCGGGTAGTAACACGAATCGTCAAAGTCAGAAATAAGCTGAAAGCAGTGTAGTAGTTACTGGGAGGCTCTATGAGAAAAAAGCCTGCACAGAAAAAAACTGCTTCAGACTTAAAAGATATTGCCGCGGAAAATAAACAATACAATTTGAGTAGCAACTATGAAGGCGAAGCATACGATATTATGTTGCGTGCTTCGCTCGCGCGTATGACGTTTAGTCTTTCACCTGCCTCTTTTGGTATGGCAATGTACGATTGGATGTCCCATTTTGCATTGTCACCTGCTAAGCAAATTGATTTGATGCAAAAAGGATTTAAAAATTTAAATCAATTTTTCACGCAATTTTTCACAGAAACTGGTTGGATTGATAAAAAATTTTCACAACTGAATTTATGTGAAACAAAAACTGAAGATCCACGATTTAATAAGAGTGTATGGGAAGTTTTTCCTTTTAATTTGTACGCAAAATATTTTTTACTCTGTGAAAATTGGATCAATGATGCGACTACTGGAGCACGTGGTGTTTCTAAACATCATGAGCGTATTGTGAATTTTACGGCACGACAAATTCTCGATATTTTTTCACCTTCCAATTATATCTTTACCAATCCTGAAGTGTTGTCAGCAACGATACAACAAGGCGGGGCAAATTTTGTGGATGGGTGGAATAATATGTTGGAAGATTATCAGCGAATCATCAATAAATGCCCACCTGCTGGGACTGATCATTTTATTCCAGGTGTACAAGTAGCAACAACACCAGGTAAAGTGATTTATCGAAATCATTTAATGGAGCTGATTCAATATACTCCACAAAAAGAAGTGTACCCTGAACCTATTTTGATCGTGCCAGCTTGGATTATGAAATATTATATTTTAGATCTCTCACAAAAAAATTCATTGGTAAAATATCTCGTTGACCATGGTCATACAGTCTTTATGATTTCTTGGAAAAATCCAAAAAGTGAAGATCGAAATTTAGGTTTAGAAGATTATCGCACAGACGGTATTATGCGAGCATTGAGCGTGATTCGCGATGTCATTCCACATCACAAAATTCATGCAACCGGTTATTGTTTAGGTGGTACATTATTAATGATCGCAGCCGCTTCCATGGCGCAAGCGGGGCAAGATTGGTTGAAAAGTATTACCTTGTTTGCTGCACAAGTTGATTTTCGTGATCCCGGCGAACTCTCCTTTTTTATCGATCAAAGCCAAGTGACTTGGTTAGAAGATATTATGTGGGAAAGAGGTTATTTAGATGGATCTCAAATGGCTGGCGCATTTAATATGCTGCGTTCGAATGATCTTGTTTGGTCACGCATGATCCATGATTATTTGCTAGGAAAGAGAAGGCCAATTAATGATTTAATGGCCTGGAATTCGGATACGACACGCTTACCGTTTCGTATGCATTCAGAATATTTGCATCAATTATTTTTGAATAATGAATTAGTGCAAGGTAAATATCGCGTCGATAAAAAAAGAATTGCACTGGTCGATATTCAAGTGCCAATGTTCGTTGTTGGCACAGTGAAAGATCACGTTTCACCTTGGCGCTCAGTGTATCGTATCCATTTAGTCACACGCACGGATGTGACTTTTGTATTAACGAGCGGCGGCCATAATGCTGGTATCGTAAGCGAACCAGGTCACAAGGGACGTCATTATCATATTTTGACCCGTCATGTCGGTGAACGTCATTTGAGTTCAGACTCATGGTTAGAAAAGGCGACGAAGAAAGAAGATTCATGGTGGTTAGATTGGCAAAGATGGTTAGTTTCACATTCCGATAAAAAGGTTCTATTTTCAGATATTGAGCATGAAAAATATCCTGTAATATGTGATGCACCTGGAACGTACGTATTAGAGAAATAGGACTCTCGATGAACTGGCTCACCAATAAAACATTCGATCAAATCAAAGTCGGTGATAGCGCAAGCTTATCAAAAAAATTAACAATGAAAGAAATCGAATTATTTGCTTTAGCATCTGGTGACTTCAACCCTTTCCATCTCGATGAAGAGTTTGCCAAGAAAGCCTTTTTTGGAAAAATCATTGCACATGGAATGTGGACAGCATCTTTAATATCTGCAGTTCTGGGCAATCAACTTCCTGGGCCGGGCACGATATATTTAACTCAATCCATACGCTTCTGCAGGCCAGTGATGTTAGACGATGTCATTACAGCAAGAGTGACCGTTATTAAAAAAAATATCAGAAAACCAGTTGTGTATCTTTCCTGTGAATGCACAAACCAACACGGTAAATTAGTGATGAGTGGCATTTCGAGAGTATTGGCACCTACACAGTCTATACATTGCGAAATCAAAAAAATCAAAACAGACTTATAGTAAATCATATTATAATCAATAGGTTAAAGATAAATCCTCATTTAGCAGTATTTCTTTTGACCATTTGCTGGCTACTCCATATAGAGATATAATTGCGCAAATTCTCACAGTATTTGCATTATAAGAACCATATCAATACAATAACCAATAGTTGATCAATTAATGCTTTTTTGATCGAATAATAAAGTCAAAACTAAACGAGAGAGTCTAAATAAATGACAATATAGATTACCATTTTCATTTTACCTAGCAGGCACAGAGTAAATGATTTTCGAGTATCTATAAAATAAATAGGAATAGAGAAAATGATATATAGCTTCTTGTATGTGTTAGTGTTCAGCATTGCTTTAGTGCTTATTCAAAAGTTAGATGTCAGTATTCCGCCTCTCTTTTCACTCATCATTACATCGACGATAGCCAGCCTATATTTCAACATAATCAATAAAGGGCATTTAAAAAAAATATATTCTCATTGCCTAGAAAATAAAAAACAATGGTTTTCTGTGATGTTCATCGTGCTAGTGATGTGGGCAACCACTATGATTGGACCAGGTCTCATTGGCGCATCTCTTTTCAACTTCATTTATTTTGCTTGGCTTGGCATGCTTGGTTTTATGCTACTAAGTTTTCAAAATTGGAAAGAATATAAAATAAAATTTTATTTTGGCTTATGCTTATTTCTACTAATCATAGCAAATGTGTTTTTTGAACTTCGTACTTCATTTTCATATCAAGCATTATATGGAATTTCTATGGCTTTGATTGGAGGTACCGCTTCGTTCATCTATTTTAAACAGAGTCAGTCATTAGCTAAAAGTGCTGACTTATCTGCTACTCAAGTATTAGCTGTTAGATTCTATCTAGCGATTATTATTCTCTTACTTATAGTACCAAAACATCAAATACAAAATTACTTTACTGTTATCAATTCAGTTAGTCTAGTTTTGCTTGCCTTTTTTAGTTTGATCATACCACTCTATTTTTCACAGAAAGCATTAGAGAAAATCACATCAGAACAACATGCCATTATCAATAGCGCCTGTCCAATCGTAACAGGCATATTACAAGAAATGATATTTAATGATCTTAGAATTGAGCAAATGTTTATATATTTCTTATACACATTAGCTATTCTTTCATTTTATTTTATAAATAAATTTAATCAGAAATTGGTATTTAATAGATGAATAAAATATTTATTATATTGATTGGCGTTTTTCTTTTTCTTACTAGCCCATTAGCTAAGGCAGAATCGCATCACGTTATTCGTTTAGCTGTCTTTGACAATCCAAGACCTGATCCTTCACGTAATGAAATTACTCAACAATTCAAAGAATCCTATCTCTCGGGAATTAATACTGCAATTACTGCTGCCGCAAGGGAAGGAGTGTTCATCACTGATAAAGAATTTTTTCACGAAAATAATCTGGCCAGTATTATCCAGCAAGCATCTGATACAAAATCATGGAAACCAGATGTTATTATGGGTTTAAGTACGTCAAATGATTTTTTAATGTCAAAAGCATTTTTTGGCGATCAAATCATTCTATCAATATCTGCAACTGACTATGCATTGACGCACCTTCCAAGCGGATTTTATAGCTTAGGAATACCAGACACCTATGCCGTTGATGCAATCATTAAATTTATTCATCAACACTATCCCAATGCTAATCTTTTCATTACTGCTGCCGCAGAAAGCAAAGAAAGCGTAGATTTTGCTAATCTATTAGCTAAAAAATACAAGAGCAAATATAAGAATAAAAATGTCATTGAAAAAAAGTTTTTAACTGATGATATGGAGCATTTATCATTTTCTAAGCTTATGTCAGGTTACCATAAAGACGACATTATTGTTGTTATGTCAATTGGTTATGATTCAGCAGTTGATCTAATGAATAAAATTTCTAAATATTTGTCACCCATTAAGCCTGTTTTTGTTACATCAACAGATAATTGGGGAAATAATACAGCACCAAGAAATATGGAAGGTTCTTATGAAACTTTTAGAATAGATACCTTATCAGGTGGAGAAGATTCAAAAGACTACAAAATATTTTTACAAAATTACCAGAAAATCTATCATCAATCTCCAAAAGATAAGATCAGCTTTGTAACTTATCAAGCTGTGATGTCATTTGTAGAAGCACTACAGCAATATTCATATACTAATAAAACAGAAAACATGAAGGAATCATTATTGCATAGTTATCTAAAAGCACTTAAGCATAATCCTAATTGGTATAGACCTCCATATTATGTTGTTTATAAGCTTGAGAATAAAAATGAAACGTATTATCAAAAAATCAATTGAATACTGTTATATTAAATGAACACTAAAAAATTTTCGCTAACAACACAAATCAAGCAAGCAATAGGAAATCGCATACTATGTTGCTCGATTATTTTTATGTTTATTATTATTGGCCTTACAGTTTATGATTTGTCCATCAGCGTGACTCAGCTTAAATCAAGGATTAACGAAAAAATAAAACCAGTTGAAGACTTTGCTATAGATCAAGCAATAATTGACAATTTAGATACCGTAAAGCTTAAGATTGACAGTTTTAATGAAAACAATTCAACTTTTAAAATAGAATGGGTGCGTCAAGGTGAGCCTACATATAATGACATTACATGGCGCTTTCCATTTTCATGGGTATATGATTATCGCATTGGAAATATTGCAGGATACCACTTTGGGTATTTCAAGGTAACAGGCGGATTTTTTTCAGATGAAACATTATTATATGAATTACTCTTTAGGATGATATTACTGTTAATATTATCCAATTCAATATTAATCATATTATATCCTCTTGCGAAAAAAATCCCTGAAAAACTATTTATTAATCCCATTAATCGCTTTATTGATTTAGTATCAAATAATAAAACACACAGCGAAGAGATTACTAATGCATTACCAGTAGAATTAGAAATGTTAGAAACGAAAATCCTTGGATTACTCAAGACAGCGACAGAACATGAAAGACACAAAGCAGATATAGAACTCGGTCATCTTTCTGCACGTCTTGTTCATGATATACGTTCTCCACTGGCAGCAATGGAAATAGGTGTCCAGCTTCTGACGGAAAAAATGCCTCGCAATGAATTAGAAATTTTAGTAAATGGTATTCAAAGCGTACGAGATATTGCAAATAATTTACTAGAACGTTACCGCAATCCGTACAATGAAAAAAATGCATTGATATCTATGCCTACACAAGATAATGGTAATGAAATTAGACCGATGTTGTTGTTTACTTTAGCTGAAATGGTTATCTCCCAGAAAAGAAATGAATGGGATCCACAACCAAGTCAACTGACACTAACAGTAACCTCGGAGATAAAAGCAGTATGGGTAAACGTTGCCCCAAATGATGTCAAGCGTCTATTATCAAACTTATTAAATAATGCTTATGATGCTATATTAGATAAAAAATCAGGCGTTATCCAGGTGTCACTTTCTAAGATAAATCATGAAATGCATTTAACAATACACGATAATGGTATAGGTATTCCTGAGGACAAAATCCATGATGTTTTAAATGGATTCAGTTTAAAACATCCTGGGAAAGGATTAGGACTCTCAGTCGCGAATAAATATATGGAAAATATCGGTGGAAAATTGGAAATTAATTCATTCGAAAATGAGGGAACTGAAATTAAATTAATTTTTCCTCATGTTGAAAAGCTTTCTTGGCTTCCTGAAAGAATTTTACTGCAAGGTGCTAATATAGCTATTGTTCTAGATGATGATGTTGCAACGCAAACGTATTGGCAACAACGTTTGAATAAACTAGGCTTAGAGACTCAATTATTCTCGACATACGAAAGAGCAATAGATTGGGTCAAAAAAAATAAGCATTTAATAGAATCAGCGATTTTTATTGTTGATTATGAATTATCTGAAAATTCAGCTAATGGATTAATGTTTTTAGAAATGGTACATCATAGTAACAAAAGATATCTCATCACGAGCCATGCTGAAAATATCAATTTTCAAAATGCAGCAGAAGAAGCAGGAGTTTGGCTAATTCCTAAATCGATAGTGAGTGAAATAGAGTTATCTCTTTAATATAAGCTAATTCGCTCGTGCTGACGCCAGCATAAGCATTTTACTGAAAATCTGTTTGATTGAAAGCTGAAGCTAATTCAACGCGCGATTCAACACGTTTAACCCCGCGAATTGATTTTGCCAGCAAGATGGCATTTTTAATTTGCTTATTATTTTTTGCAGTTCCTGTTAAGTAAACATTGCCATTATTTGTTTCGACAGAAATAGTGAACACAGCAGTATCTGTATCGCCAAACAATTTTTCTTGAATAAACTTGCCTTTGATTTTTGCAGTAATGATAGTGTCCTCAAGGGGATCATTACTTTTTTGAATATGAAGTTTGGAAGCATCAACATCTTTTACACCATCGATGGATTGTGCCATTTCAACTAATGAGCTCACTTGTGCATCTGCATCAACATTGCCTGTCAGCTTAACTATTCCGTGATCCGTTGTCACTCCAACTTTAAAAATTGATATGGATTGATCCATAGCAATTTTTGTTTTGACTTGACCTGTGATGGCAGTATCTGAGATGGTTTGAGTAATATTGGAAAAGGCGGGCATAGATATGAATAATATAATAGTAAACAATAAGTATCGAATCATTTTCATTAGAAAATCTCCAGATGATTAGGGCGTGTCCTCAATTACTTCGTTGGCTGCAAAATGAGCGGAATCGGCTAAAATTTCCGCAAATTTTCGTCAAATATAACCGGATATTCTCCTCAAATTTGCGAAAATTTTATCTCAATTCTCTCATTT
>JANRLY010000005.1:0-22413 GCA_033762075.1 Gammaproteobacteria bacterium | reverse complement strand
TTTCGCCTTTGAGCGCTAATAATGCAATTTCAAATTTAGCCGAAGGCGACCACTTCTTTCGAGACATACTTTCCTCCAATGGGAGGGCTATTATCTCTCAAAATTCTCAGTTTGGGTGGTCTAAATTGCGGGGGTCACTATATTCATGAAGATATGACACTCTCAGCTCCTGAAATAACTGCCAATGACAATGTATTCTATTTAGAAACCGAACCCAAACAACAAGACATCAAAGTAAGTCAATTTCTTTTAAGTGCTGCCGCTACTTGCTTATGTCTCTATGGTGTTTTTAAGTATTGCACTCGTACCGCAGAAGAAGAAGTGCAACCTCCAGCGGAACAAATAGATGCGGAAACATCTAGCAAAAAAAGTATTCGAAAACGTCATAAAAATCGTTCTTAAATACGTGACTTGAGAGAGTGATTAACAAAAGAAGCCATCATCTCTCCTAAATGACATTCGAAATCAGATCGACGAAAGAAATTATTTTGCGCATAGCCATACTCAAAATAAGCGCGTCGAGCAAAATATACTTCTTGTTTTAAGCGTATCTCGAAAAAATCTTGCGTTAGCGATTCCATAGAGAGCTCTGAAATCTCTTCAAAGTGCTCATATAAATATGTTGCATGCACTTGCGTGAACCAAGAATTCCCCTTCAGAGAATTAAATAAAGTGTAAGCGTGCTTACCTTTTTCTTCGCTATTCATGCGCACTCGCGCTTCACAAATACGGTCTGTCAATTCAAGATGAGGGCTTCGATTAAAAATAAAAATTAAATCAGCAATACCCTCGGGATTATCTGCGTAGCGTAATAATGTAGAAATATGTTGAAACTCTGTTAGATTACTGTTTGCCAATACGAAAATTTTGTCCAACAAAAGAGCGCCCTTTACAGATGCATCCTTGGCATAAAGCGCTAATCCTTTTTCTAAAAATATCTCAAATACCTGTCCTATATTTTTAATCGGCGTATAAAATTCATGGCAAAAATGTTGCATCAATGACGATGACAACTGAAACAAGGTTTCGCGTTGATTAGATAAAACAGGATCCTGCAACATCCCAATCATCGCACGACATCGATGAGAAAAATTTTCTGCAGTCGGAATCAATTCTCGCCCAGCATATTCTAAAAAAATAGTTATCAACTGATCAGAAACAAGATTTTCTTCTTTGAGCAATCGATAGCATGCGCAAAATTCATTTGCATAAAGAGGAAAATAAGACAAAAGCGATTGACGCACATCGCTTGAAAGATTTTTATCATACAATAAAGCCACGAGTTGCTCGCTTAACACAACTGCATTTTTGGAATCATGATAAAGCGCTAAACAACAGTTAGGATATGCGCACCCATTACGTTTTAAAAAATCAATTCCTCTTTGAATATGATCAATATTTTTTGCAGCCCGTGCATTAACATCATCCCACTGATAAAATTTTTCACTTTTATATAACTCTGGGAAATGCTGAGAAATGAAAATCAATAACGATGCTAAGTCTTCCGCATTTTCAGGGTGATCTAAAAGAAAAGCTGCATTAGTTTCATTTAAAATCTGACATTGCTGAAGCTGAAAAAAAGCTTTCTGAAGTGAATCTATTTGGTTCAAATGAGACACTATCAAGGGATTTATGAATTTCCCCAAATTATCTTTGTTCAATAATGTTACCGCAGTGAGACTGATATGTTCAGCATGCGTAATTAAATCAGGTAATTTTTCTTTAACATCGATCAGGAAGAAATTTGTTTGATGTAAATCAATTATTAAATCATAAATATTTTCTAAATAATTTATTTTTTTGCATAAGTTATCGCATATTTCGAGAGATAAAACATGATATTGTCGAAATACCATTAATATGAAAAATATTTGTTGCGAATGTTGACAAATACATTCAAAGAGCAAACGATTCCGTGAATCGCGATAAGGATTTTGAATATCATTCCAAGACAAAAAAACGAGTTGCAAACATTGCATAATCGCAGAATTATTTAGACATGCTTGATATTCTTCACGAGAGACACCCGCATAATCTAATAAAATCTCTTCTAAAGGATCTATTGTTTCATTCCCTTGATCATCCTCTTGGTCATCTGATGACCAATCTACTGCCTCTTCTTCACTAAGTTCATTATCTTCAAAATTCATGCCATCCTCGCTTATCGTTTTGTTCTTTTCAGTTTATGATATGCCCTTTTTGGAGAAATGTGCTGTGTCACTCGATGTGCGCGTCATCTTAATCAATACCTCTCATCCTGGCAATATTGGCGCGGCCGCACGCGCGATGAAGACCATGGGGTTGTCGCAATTGACCTTAGTCGATCCGATTGCCTTTCCTGACCCTAAAGCAGTCGAAATGGCATCAGGCGCAAATGATATTTTAGAAAAAGCGATTGTAGCCTCTACGCTGGATGAAGCAATAGAAGATTGCACACTGATTGCCGGCACCAGCGCACGCTCGCGTACAATTCCTTGGCCAGTTGTTTCGCCTCGTGAGTTCGCTGAAAAAATAACTTCTGAAAAATATGCTGCACACAAAATTGCGATTTTATTTGGCCGTGAACAATCCGGTTTAACCAATGAAGAATTACAACGCTGTCACTTTCACATTCAAATTCCCAGCCATCCGAATTATAGCTCTCTCAATTTAGCGGCTGCCGTTCAAATCATTGCATATGAATATCGTATTGCTGAACTGGCACAAACGACAACACCTAAAATCGAATGGGATTATCCGCCTGCGACATCAAAAGAATTAGAAGGCTTTTATCAACATTTGAGCGAAGTGCTTACCGTCGCCCGCTTCCTCAAACCCGAAGCCCCACGTCAACTCATGACCCGCTTGCGTCGATTATTCAATCGAACTGAACTCGACAGCATGGAAATTAATATTTTACGAGGAATTTTGACAGCTCTGGGAAATCCTCATGAGAAATAACTTCTCAGTGCATAAATTCTATGTTTTTTATGTATAATCATATAGTTATGGTATAATTATCTTAATTTAACCTTAAGATTTGTTGTATAGAATATACCGACTTATCTAGTTAATGGTATGACCATGTCAAGTGCAAGACGGGCGCTGGAAACCGCTGAACAAAATATTTCTAAGAGACCTTATCAATCTCACAGCAATCGTGAAATTATGAGAGAAGCTAAAGTCTATCACTATCACCCCAAAGATGATGATTACTATAGTGAAGGCTCCGACACAGAAGATTTACCACCCATACAAAGATCAGGCAGTCTATCCGTCACCGCACGAAGACGTGTCATTCTTTTTCGCGGCATCACCTTATTGCGTAGTGATTTTTCTTCAGAAAAAAAACACGCTTTAAAATCAGAAAATAGGCCTGCAATCGATTTAATGAGTGGTGCTGCACATTTTGTATTAATGAATGAAGAAAAAATTGAAGATCCGATTCAAGAAATCCAAAAAGACTTTGATAAATTATCAGAACACGATCAATTAGCAACATTGGATTTATATATTAAAGATCTAGATGATTATAAAGAAAAACAACTAGAAAAATATGCGGCGAATGATGTTCGCACACCGCATAGTGAATTAATGAGTTTTACCTTATCAGCCGGAAGTGCCTGTCGATATGGCATGGGAATCTTAGCAAGTAGCTCAACAAGCCTCTTAAACAAACAGTACGTTCATTACGATGCGCATAGCAAACCGCATCATCGTTGCTTAGGTTTTGTGATTGCAACTGCTATAACATGCAAAGATTGGGATGAATCAAAAATCTTTCACGTCAGAAAATTATGGAGTCAACAAAAAGTTAGCCCAGATTTTTTCAAGGCACATGGCGACGAAGTGATTATTGTAGGCGGTATTAAAAAAGATGCCATACTATTTCAAATACCATTAATCATGCCCGATTTTTCAAAAAACTGGAAGGAAAGTTATCAAGATAAATATGGTCTTTCTAAAGATAAATTTAATTTCTTCGTTAATGAATTCAAGTCTTGCCAAGACAACTTAACCGAGCGACAAGAACTCGAAAAAAGACTATTGGATTTCATGTTGCGCCATTATGAAAAACAAATTGAAAATACAATTGAAATATTTATACCCTCTAACTCTAGGCGATACCCCAGTTTAACATCTGAAAAATTTTCTAAACATGCTGTTTCTTACGAAACAGCGTCAGAGATTCGAAAATCTAGTGGCTCAGACATTGATATGGATGTTGATATCCCTGACTCAACTATCGTCTTAAAAAAATTAAGTGACCTTACCGATGAAATCAAAACGCTTTTTAACCAAGAAGCACATGCAGAAGTCATCTCAGAAATCAATGAATTGATGAATCCAGATTTTATGCAAAAAATGATGGAATTATCGCAAAATTTCGAACTTAAAGAAGGAAAAGAAATTTCAACATGTTTCAAACTTCTGAGAATTATTTTAAATTTCGGTGCAAATAGCATGGCTTACCTCATTGGGTCAAACAAAGAAAACTTAAACTCCCCTCGAGTTGACCAAACCACAATGTTTAATCATCTAGCTCTCATGATCGCAGATTACGTGAGAACCAAAGAAAACGCAGTCCAATGGTTAGAAAAATTCAACTCAGAAAATTACGGAATGAAATTTATTGAAGTTTTAAATAGATGCCACCTAGCTATTCATGATGAAAGAAAAGACGATAAAGAAAGCATTAATAAAATCATTTATGATGTTTTGTCTGTCAGCATTCATAATTATTTTCTTGACCTCATACAATCTGATGATATTTCGAAATATACACAAGAAACGCTGGAAAAATTATGTGAGACTTTTTATTTAATAGTGCCGCTGCTGAAAAAACAAAATCCTGACAATAAAGACACACTCATTGAACTAAAAAAATGGACAGAAGATATGACTGATGATCTCGTCGAGTTTCTGGATAAAATGAGCCTTCAGGACAACTTAAAAATAACACCGTCACAAGAATTACCATTGAGAAATCTGATCATTCAAATTTATGCGGATTTATTACAAGAATGTAATGCTTCTCCTGCCCTATTTAATATAAACAGACAGAACACATTAAAGCTTTGCATCCTAGGACAAGAAGCCGAATTAATTAGAGTTGAAAGTGCTCTCGGACACTCAGACAGTGCAAACAATCATTACGAAACGGTTAAATCGCTTTATATTCAATTAAAAAACTCAATTGATGATAAAGAAACATTAGAAGATTACATGAAAACCGCAAATATTTTTGCATTAGAGATAAAGGGATTAACTATTTCTTAAGCCATTTGGTTTTATAATATATTTCTTAAACTTAACGAGGAACTATTCATGTCATTTAACAGAAAAGTATATGGAGAATATACCTATGCGAGCCCATCTAACGAAAAAGGTGGCCCCGTTTTCGGTATTCAACAAGATAACGGGTTTATAGCACGCTGCGAACCAAATCATCCAGAGGCTCAACTATTTCCAGTCAGCAAAGTGCGCCAGAGTTTTTACAGTGTCAAATGCGCTAACCCACCCGTCAACCGCATTGACGAACAAGAGAATACCTCAGCTCAAACAATAGTCAGCAGCATAGATGATGAGCAAGATAATATCTCTCTCCAGACAACAGTCGGGAGCATTGCTAACCAAGAAAATATTTACATTACAAAGGTAATCTCTGATCTAAGTGAGGAAATTTTAAATCAATATCTTAGCAATGAAACTTCGCAAGAACAGGAAGCCGAACTCAGAAGTGTTAATTATTTTGGTTCTAGCCAATAGAATCATTTAACACACTAAACCATTTTCTTTGCTGAAGTTTTGCTTGCTCGAGAAACATTTCTTCCCCTGGAATGCAAACGCAGCCCGCCTTGCGGGCTGCAGCAAGGAAGTATGTTTCCTTTGGCAAATAAACACAATCCATCACGGGTATTTCATTGGAAAAATTTTGTGGCTCAAAATGAATGACACCGTTCGGCAATGTATTCACAAGAATAGCATCTGATATTTTATTGAATTGCTGTAATTCATCGAGAGAATACGCTCGACCTTTCACGTGCTCAGCTAATTGATTTGCGCGCTCAAGTGTGCGATTGAAAATAACAATTTCCATACCTTCTTTTTTAGCCGCATGAATAATCGCGCGTGCAGCACCTCCCGATCCTAAGACCATCATTTTACGCGGCAATTGCGGCAAATATTTTTTGATGGCACACATGGCACCTTCACCATCTGTATTAAATCCTTTAAAGCCGTTTTTCATTTTCAGCACTGTATTCACTGCGCCCATGTTTTTTGCTTCTTCATCCATTTCATCTAACAGCGGCACAATAACTTCTTTTAAAGGCATGGTCACGCTGAAACCTGAAAACGGTAATGTTTGCATCATCAAAAAAGCTTCCGCTAATTCATGCGCGCGGATTTTTAATTTAATGTAGACGGCATTGAGATGATTCTCTCGAATGTATTGATTGTGAATCACATGGCCAAGACTATTCTCCACGGGATCACCCAGCAAAGCATAAATGCGCGTGTTTTCATTGTGCTGATGAAAGTGATAACAGTTTTTCAATTCCTCTACTGATAACTGTCCTGCCGCTGTCGCTATACGCTCGTTAACTGAAACAAAATGAAAATCATTCTCTATGACACGGCTTAATATGCGCGTACACTGCCCAAACTCTCCCATAGCAATCGCAGTGAGTGCATTTTTTTGCCCAAATTGTAAAATCCGTAATGCATCTACAGTCGACCGAGCTTGCATTGCCATTTTGTAATATGAAAAACAAGCATGTTGCATGGATTCCAAAATACCCTTAAGATTTTTTGGCGTTTCAAGATAATTATGATACGAACGTATCCAACGAATCGTAGAAAATTTCCTTTGACAATTTTGGACAAATTCAATCGAAACATCATGCTCAATATCAAAATAATCGGGCTTGAGTGCGCATAGTTGTTCAATTATGTTTAATCGTAATTCTTCGTGACACCTCGTCATTGCGAGCCCGCGAAGTCCCGCAGTTGATGCGGGATCTGGCGTATCCATACTTTTAAACACTGGATCGCCACGGCTAAACACTTCGTAGCCTCGTGCTGACGCTACTGCAGTCTCTGTTTTTTTGCGCAATGTAAAAATAATGGGTCGCTTAGCAAAGTGCATTAAATCTTTTATCAAAGTCAAATTAAATTCTTTTAAATAATCCAAACGAAATTCAAATCCGTCGACCTCTGAACGTACACGCTCAATTAAATTTTTAGTGGATAAAAAATCAAGAATAGGAATCGTCGCAATAATCATTGCACTTTTTTCTCATGAGCAGAAATAAAAAAATAAAGCGTGAGAGCCATGAATGCAAAGCATGTCATGACACTTGCCATCGCAATGCTGCTTTCACCATGATAAAAATACGCCACCATTGCACTTGAAATCACTCCACCAAAAATGCGAAATCCACCTATCGCAGCTGATGCCATACCAGCCACCTCAGGCAAAGAATGAATAGCTATGTAAGTTGCATTCGGAGCAATCAAACCGTACATCATAGTATTTAAAATCAGAATGGGCATGACGATTAATAACTTAAAATAATCTGTCGCCGATAAAACCAACACTGTCAACGCAGTGATCAAAGCAATACTCAGTGCAGCACGAAGGATACGATGATGTGAGACGCCCAGCGCATTTAATCTTGCATTAATAAATGAGCCTGACATAATTCCAAGAGCAGTACATGCAAATAGCAATCCGTATGTTGTCGTGCTCACTTTTAATAAATCAATGAAGACAAATGAGGATCCACTCACGTAGGCAAACATTGCCCCAAATGAAAAAGCACTCATGATGGAATACATCATACAATCGCGATTAAAGAAAACACGACGATAACCAGCAATAATTTCACTGGGTTGTAATGTGCGCTTATGATGATCTTTGAGTGTTTCGCGCAAGCCAAAAAAAACAGCCGTCAATAAAAATAATCCGCATAAACCCAAGGCAAAATAAATCGCGCGCCAATTTGCAAATAATAAAATCAAACCGCCTAATGAAGGTGCAATTGCAGGTGCAATGGCATTGACCATCGCAACATGCGAAAGCATTTGTTTAGCGGCTGAGCCTTCATATAAATCACGCACAATTGCCAAACTCACCACGACACCAGAAGAGGCACCTGCACCTTCGATAAAACGCCATAGGAGTAATACAGGCATTGAATGCGCAAATCCACACGCAAAGCCCCCCAACATAAACAAAGTACAGCCAATAAGTAAAACGGATTTTCGCCCCCAAGCATCTGCTAGCGGCCCAAAAATAAATTGTGCAATTGAAAATCCTGCAAGAAAGAAACTTAATGTCAGTGCAGCCATGCTCGATGGCACCGATAAACTCGCTGCCAAAGCAGAAAAGCCAGGGAGTCCGATATCAATTGATAAGGGAGGTAGTGCGGAAAGCGCACCGAGTAAAATGATTAAATACACTCCGCTCCTCCCTCATAACTTTGTCATCCCGCACAAAAGCATACGCGGGATGACAGAGGTAGTGCTCATGAATGCGAACACAATTCAGAGCTTGCAAGATACACAGGAAAGCGCTGGCACAAAGCGCGCACATTTTCTTTGACTTTTTCAATGACGGAAACATTTTGCATATCATCTAAAATATCACAGATCCAATGTGCAAGTTGCTCACATTCTTTTTCTTTAAATCCACGTGTCGTAACAGCCGGTGTTCCGAGACGCAAACCACTCGTCACAAAAGGTGTTTCAGGATCATTCGGAATCGCATTTTTATTCACTGTGATATTGGCAAGACCAAGCGCTGCTTCTGCATCTTTTCCTGTTATTTTTTTCTCAATGAGATCGATTAAAAAAAGATGATTGTCGGTACCACCGCTAACAATTGAAAAACCGCGTGTTTGAATGACATTTGCCATGCAACGTGCGTTATCTAAAATACCTTGTTGATATTGACGAAATTCCGGTTGCAATGCTTCTTGGAAAGCAACCGCTTTTGCTGCAATTACATGCATCAAAGGACCACCTTGCCCGCCAGGAAAAACAGCTGAATTTAATTTTTTCTCTAATGTAGGATTCGCTTTCGCTAAAATCATACCACCGCGCGGACCACGTAATGTTTTGTGTGTCGTTGTTGTCGTCACATCTGCGATTTGTACCGGAGAAGGATATAACTCAGCTGCAACTAATCCTGCAACATGTGCAATATCCGCCATTAAATAGGCGCCCACACTATCCGCAATGTCACGCAAACGTTGCCAATCGACAATGCGTGAATACGCAGAAAATCCTGAGACAATTAATTTAGGGCGATGCTGTTTTGCCAATGCTTGCACTTCATCGTAATCAATTAAACCAGTTGCTAGATCAAGACCATACGCATGAAAGCGATATAACTTTCCTGAAAAATTCACAGGGGAACCATGCGTCAAATGTCCGCCATGCGCTAAATTCATTCCCAATACTGTATCACCCGGCTCTATCATTGCAGCATACGCAGCAACATTGGCCTGCGAACCTGAATGCGGCTGCACATTGGCATAAGCAGCACCAAATAATTTTTTAGCGCGCTCAATCGCAAGTGCTTCAGCGATATCCACAAATTCACACCCACCGTAATAACGTTTGCCTGGATAACCTTCAGCATATTTATTGGTGAGCACAGAACCTTGCGCTTCTAGGACAGCACGACTGACATAATTTTCAGAAGCAATCAGTTCAATGTGTTCTTCTTGACGATTTTTTTCATCGTGAATGACTTGCCAAATTGCGGGATCACTTTCATGTAAAGGGATTGAATTTATCATCTTAAACCTCGAGTGGATTAGATTGTTCGAGTAATTTAGTCGCTTGTGTTTCACGGTAATGTTGTAATGCTTCACGATAATGGGCATGACGACACGCTAAAATGGATACCGCTAACAAGCCAGCGTTGATTGCACCCGCCTTCCCAACAGCCATAGTTGCAACAGGAATACCTGATGGCATTTGCACAATTGAAAATAACGAATCCATGCCATTCAAAGCTTGTGTTTGAATCGGCACACCAATCACAGGCATCACCGTTTGTGAGGCAATCACACCTGGCAAATGCGCTGCACCACCTGCGCCGGCAATAAAAATATTCACGCCTTTCTTTTCAGCTTCTTTGATGTAACTTTGCAAAGCTTCTGGTGTACGATGCGCAGATAAAATGCGTGACTCGTGTGGAATCGAAAATTGATCTAAAATCTGATGCGCGTGTTCCATGATCGGCCAATCAGATTTTGAACCCATGAGAATACTAACGATTGTTGACATATGTTTGCTCCGATTAATTATAAAATCCCCCTCAATCCCCCTTTTTCAAAGGGGGAAGCTTTTGTCCCTCCCCTTTTTCAAAGTAGGAAACTTTCGTACTCCTTTTTTCAAGGCAGAAACTTTATGCGCACCTCTCATGCTAAGCTTCCCCCTTTGAAAAAGGGGGATTGAGGGGGATTTTAAACTCTAATGTTTAAAACACCTTTTACCGGTAAAAACCATTGCAATCCCGTGCTCATTACATGCAGCGATCACTTCTGCATCACGTTGTGAACCGCCAGGCTGAATAATAGCTAGAATGCCCTTCCCCGCTAAGCTATCAATGCTGTCACGGAAAGGAAAAAAAGCATCTGATGCTAACACACTCCCAACAGCCTTTTCTCCAGCTTTCTTTAACGCCATTTCAACTGCATCGATGCGCGACACTTGCCCACCACCAATACCGATTGAAGCGTTTTGTTTTGCCATCACAATGGCATTCGATTTCACATGCTTCACCACTTGCCAGGCAAAATGTAAGTCAGCCAGAACCGTTTCATCAGGATGTTTTTCAGTGACAACTTGCAACTCTGGCAATACACCATCATCACTGGATTGCATTAACAGACCACCCTGAATAAATTTCAATTCACTTGTTGTATGCTTTTTCGCAAAATCCATTTGTAAAACACGTAGATTTGGTTTACGCGCTAAAATCGTTAACGCTTCTGCGCTATAATCTGATGCAATCACAACCTCAAGAAAACGTTCGGTTAATGCTTCCGCCAATTTTGCATCACAAAGATGATTCAATGCGACAATGCCGCCGAATGCTGACAAAGGATCAGAATCCCATGCTTTTTGAAATGCATTAAAAAGATCATTCGCAGTTGCCACACCACAAGGTGTTGCATGTTTCACAATCGTACACGCAAGTTGCGTGAAGGTGCGAACACATTGAAAAGCAGCATCTGCATCAACGAGATTATTATAAGAAAGTGGTTTGCCTTGATGCTGCTCTGCAAATAAAATTCCTTGCTCATTAGAAGCAAAAGACCATGCAGAAGCTATTTGATGTGGATTTTCGCCATAACGTAAATCCATTTTTTTGCTTAATTGTAAATATTGGACCGGTGCATTATTTTTTTGCGCAAACCAATCGGAAATCTGTCGATCATAATCTGCTGTGTGACGAAATGCTTTTTCAGCGAGGGCGGCACGCGTTGCAAACGAGAGCGTTTTGTCGCGCTGCAGCTCACTTAATACAATAGCATAATCTAGAGGATCAACGATTACACACACCCACCCCATATTTTTTGCCGCTGAGCGAATCATTGCAGGACCGCCGATATCGATATTTTCGATGGCATCATCCAATAAAACATTTTCATCTTGAATTGTTTTTGCAAACGGATAAAGATTCACTATGACTAAATCAATCCAATGGATGTCGTGTGTTTTAGCGGCTTCAAGATGCGTTTCACGTAATCCGAGAATACCGCCATGAATTTTTGGATGTAATGTTTTAACGCGACCATCCATCATTTCCGGAAATTGTGTCACTGCGGAAACATCCGTCACGGGCAGTGACTCATCACGCAATAATTTGGCTGTACCGCCCGTTGAAATCATTTCAATGTTCAAATCATTTAATCCACGTGCAAAATCTACCAGATGAGATTTATCTGAAACAGATAGTAATGCGCGGCGAATGGTAATGGGTTGTGTATGCATCGTTTAAACCTCGTTATGTCATTACTTCTTCGAGTTTTTCAATCCCTTCTACTAACGCTTCGCCTTCCAGAGATTGCACGCGTGCCTTTAAAGATTCGACTGTATCATTTGGTAACACAGGACATTTTTTTTGAATCAGAATGGGACCCGCATCTACTTCATTAGTCACAAGATGCACCGTACAACCCGTTTCTTTGACGCCCGAAGATAATACTTCACGGTGAACCGCGTCACTCACTAATCCTGCAAACGCTGGCAAAAGAGAAGGATGTACATTGAGGATGCGATTCCGCCAAGTCATCACAAAGTCAGGCGATAAAATTCGCATGTATCCCAGCAAAATAACGCAATCAATATGATGATGCTGTAAAACACGCGATAGTTTAATCTCAAAAGCTCGATGCGACATTTCTGACGGATCAACGAATTCCGTTTGAATACCAAGTAATTTTGCTTTTTCTAAGATACCTGCATTGTGTCGATGGCTCACGACCAATTCAATTGTTGCCTGCGTGTTTCGTTTTTGTAATTGTTGATACAAGCTAGGAAAGCTAGTTCCTCGAGTCGAGCCTAAAACTGCAATACGCATCACTGAAATAATCTCCGCAAGTACAACATTTTTTCCACACGTGCCTGAATCATCTCTGCTGTGCCAATATCTTCACGATGAAATAACGGGCCTTGTATGCAATTAATTTCTGCTTCCGCAATGTGTTCTGCTTCAGACAATGTATCTGCAACACCCAGCACAGCGACTGTACGTGAACCCGTCAAGTAAAGTTTATCGAATAAAGCTTCAACACCCGCCAAATAAACACGATCATGATTTGCCTGTCTGACATACATTTCTTGCCCTGAGACTGGTGAATCAGGATATCCTTCCGGGACAGCATATTTACAAACAGTTGCTTGATGTGCGAATGCAATCATGCCCTCCGATAATTCTCCTTTCACCATCGCCTGACAAATCGCAACAAAATCAGTTTGCAGTAACGCAAGCACATTCATCGCTTCTGGATCACCAAATCGCGCGTTAAATTCGATGACTCGTACGCCATTCGCTGTCACCATAAAACCGCCGTATAAAATGCCGTGATATTTTTCACCACATTCAATTTGCAAACTCTCTAGTACGCTGCGACAAATCGCTTGCGCGGCTTGTAAATCATTTTCAGATAGAAAAGGCAACAGATGATCTGCATCACTAATGCTACCCATGCCGCCCGTATTAGGACCTTCATCTCCCACCCAAGCACGCTTGTAATCTTGCACGGGCGGCATAAAATAAATGGAATTGCCATCACAAAAACCTAACAATGAGAATTCTTCGCCAAGGCATTTCTCTTCGATTAAAAAAGATTGCTCTTGCTCAATGATGCTTTCGCAAAATTGATATCCTTCGTCGACACCCTCAAAATGCAATCCAGCGACTTTCACGCCTTTACCACCTGCCAAACCATCTGCTTTAATGACATAACCATTTTCAGGAAAATCTTTTAAATAAAGTAAGACATTTGTTAATGCATCAAAAACGCGAAAACGTGGCAACCCTGGAATGTCATATTTTTGCATGAGATAACGTGCAAATGCTTTACTGGTTTCGATACGTGCTAAAGATTGGCGCGGACCAATCGTTGGAATATCATGCGTCCACAATAAATCTGCTAATCCTTTTTCTAAAGGCGCTTCAGGGCCTATGATTGCCAAGTCCACTTGCCAATTTTTTGCAGCTTCTAAAACAGCGTCGATATCACACAAATCCCCTAAACAAAAAGCGGAGGATAATGCGATAAGCTCAGGATGACGTGATGAAATATAACAATACAATTGAGGGTGTTGTGGTGAACGTAATAAAGCACGCGCAATCGCTAATTCACGCGCACCTGAACCGACAATCAAAATTTTCATGCGATTTCTCCCACATTTCGGCGGGCATTTTTTAATTGTGTCTTTTCATTGTCTGTCACTTTGCCTGTTACATAGCAACCGTTTAAACAAGCCATGCAGGGCTGGATTGAATCCAACGATGGGGATTCATTCTTCCGATGAAACTGAATTTCATTCGCTGGGTTATGAGGAGGAGAAAAGACTGCCTCAACTAAATTATTTTCTGTTTGATACAACAAACGATCGACACCTAGCCAGTCGCGAATGGCATCATCATTTTTATTAGCCGCGAGTAAATCATTTTGTGATGGCATATCAATGCCATAAAAACACGGATGTTTTACCGGAGGACAAGCAGAAACAAAATAAATTTCTTTAGCACCCGCTTCGCGCACAATGCGGACAATTTCACGGCTAGTATTACCCCGCACAATACTATCATCTAAAATTAAAACAGAGCGGCCTGCTAATTCTGTTTTTTGCGGCATTAATTTATAACGCACTTGACGATGACGTTCTGCTTGATTGGGCATAATAAAAGTGCGACCAATAAACGGATTTTTATAAAGGCCTTCTGCATATCGCACATTCAACACACGCGCAAATGCAATTGCCGCAGTATTTGATGTAAACGGTGCAGGCACAACCACATCAGGCAAACAGTCTGAAAATTTTTCTTGCCAAGCTGCTGCTAACTTTTCACCCATCGCTAAACGCGTTTGATACACACTCACACCATCTAATGTTGAATCAGGTCGTGCAAAATACACATATTCAAAGATACAGGGTGAAAATGTTTTTGTTTGTAATTGTTTTCGAAAAACACGCCCAGATCGATTCACAAAAATGACTTCACCGGACTGAACATCGCCAGTTGAAATAAAATTCAGCGCAGAAAACATGGAATCTTCAGAAGCAAAAATATAATCACTTTGCCCAGAAACATGACGACGCACGCCCGACACTAAAGGACGAATACCGTGAGGATCACGAAAAGCAACTAATCCTTTACCGATAATTTTGCTAACAACAGAAAAGGAACCTTGTGCACGTGAAAAAACATATTGAATAGCAGCACATAATTGTTGGAAAAACGCTTCGCCATCGTCAGCGGCATCTGGCGTTTGCTCTAAACCTTCCGCTATTAAATGCAATAAAACTTCAGAGTCTGTGGAAGAATTTAAATGACGATGCTTTTGTTGAGTCATTTCTGCGGCTAATGCAGGATAATTAATTAAATTACCATTGTGTGCTAAAGCAATTCCACGCGGACTGCCGATCCAAAGTGGTTGGACATCTGATAAACCATATCCACCTGCTGTTGGGTAGCGCACATGACCTAAACCCATATTACCGTGCAATTGTGCAACGTCATCAGAAGAAAAAATTTCACGAACGTAGCCTTTGCCTTGCTTCACATAAAAGCGCTCTGAGGACGTCAAAATACCTGCCGCATCTTGGCCGCGATGTTGTAAATGAATCAAGCTATCATATAACTCAGCTGCTACTGAGTTTTGACTGTAAATACCAACTATGCCGCACATGGTGACTCCGTGAGTATTAATATAAATCCCCCTCAATCCCCCTTTTTCAAAGGGGGAAGAAGAGAGGCGCTTCAGCAACTTCCCCTTTAAAAAAGCGGAAGAAGAGAGGCGCTTCAGCAACTTCCCCTTTAAAAAAGCGGAAGAAGAGAGGCGCTTCAGCAACTTCCCCTTTAAAAGCGAGAAGAAGAGACGCTTCAGCAACTTCCCCTTTAAAAGCGAGAAGAAGAGACGCTTCAACAATTCCCCCTTTAAAAAAGCGGAAGAAGAGGCGCTATAGAAACTTCCCCCTTTGAAAAAGGGGGATTGAGGGGGATTTTAAAAAACTAAATCTCCAAGCCTCTCTATCGCTGACTGCCTCTTCTCAGGAAACTGGAACAGTTTCCCCGTAATCATTTCATATAATTGAATATAGCGCAGCGATAATTCGATCACTAATTCATCGGGCGCTTTTGGTAAAGTTGCATCCTTGTAAGGATCGCAATTTTTCACAAACCAAAGTCGTAAAAATTCTTTATCAATATTTTCTGGTTCAAGATTTTGTGCAAAACGCTCAGCATAACTATTCGCCAACCAATAGCGACTGGAATCGGGCGTGTGTATTTCATCGATTAAAACAATCCGCCCATCCGCATCAAGACCCATTTCATATTTTGTATCGACTAAAATCAAACCTTGTTTTGCCGCGATTTCAACACCACGTTGATATAAACGTAATGCTATTTTTGAAGCCTCATCCCATTCCGCCTGTGTCATCATGCCTTCACGAATAATTTCATCCGGTGTGACAGGACGATCATGTTTTGCATCCTTTGTTGTCGGCGTCAAAATAGGATGATCAAGTTTTTGATTTTTACGTAACCCTTCAGGTAAAACATTTCCACAATATTCGCGCGCGCCTGTTTGATAAATCGTCCACAATGCAGTATTGGTTGTGCCAGTAATATATCCACGGACAACAAACTCCACTGGAAAAACCTTACATTTTTTTGCAATCGTGACATTGGGATCTGGAATGTCAATTAAATGATTCGGCACAATATCGTTTGTTTTTTCAAACCAAAAAGCGCTCGTTAAATTTAATACTTGACCTTTAAAAGGAACTGACGCCAAAACACGATCAAAAGCACTTTGTCGATCCGTTGTAATGAGCACCAAACGATCACCCAAGTCATACGTGTCGCGCACCTTGCCGCGCATTTTTTTGCCGAAAGAAAAATCCGTCTCAGTCAATGCGGACGAAAGATTATTTTTAATATGTGCTTTATATGTTTCAATAGATGTAACAGTCATGCGCCACCGGATTAAATAAAATATGAGAGTCAATAATCACATCACGATATTGCGGCTCAGTTTCAAGATGCCACAAAACACCATGATGCATGGCTTCAATCCCTGATAAATGTTTCTGTTGTTCAAAACCCTGTAAATCATTTTTCGCGCGAATTAAAAAGAATAGGTTGCCAAGCTCAGACGCTTCGGAGACTCGCAATGACGAGGTGGAAGCAAATGACGTGACCAAATATTCTTTGCGCGGATTAAACAAGATATCGCTGTTCTTAAGCGTGTTGAATGTCTCAGGTGAGTCACACGAAATTGCCCAATGCGTGTAACGCTTTACGATTGCAGGGATGCCTGATTTTCGTAAAGCATTCTCAACTGAGACAGCTTGATTATCTGTCACTGAAAGACCAATAATCATTTCATGTTGGTTCTTTGCGAGTTGAAAATTTTTCACGTCAGGGTAACGCGGCTGATAATGCAGGGGTCCTACTTTTTGTATTTCCCCCGAAGCAATATAGTCACGCATGGATTCAAAAATAGGATCGCCAAAAGATGTTCTTTCAGGATGCGGCATCATCGCCATCACATTGCCTGCGCGATTGGTAATCGCAGCAATATTATCGACTGAGCCATTGGGATTGACAGGAAACTCATCAGAGATTTCGCCTGAGGCATTACAATATTGGAATACACCCATGCCTTGCGCACGCATTTCTAACAACAAGGCCGGTGGAATAAGAAATCTTCCTTCGGCATGCGCAACCGGAATATGTAAAATGTCTTTTGTTGTTAAACGACGCGTGAATGCATTAAATTGAAAACGGTCAGCCAGTCGCATGTGCACCCAAGCATTATAAAAACCAGTGCCCATCACAATGCCATTTTTCACGCGCCAGTTGTCAGTTAACGCAACAGCAGGTTGATGATTCGGCAAACCCGGCACTAATCCTGTTTCAACGAGAATTTGTGCGCCATTACAAATACCCAATACAGGTTTACCTAATTCACTTTGTGTGCGAATCATTTGCATGACAGGATCCATCGCTGCAATAATGCCTGCACGTGAACGATCTTCGTAAGAAAATCCACCGACAATGACGAAACCATCTAAATCTGCCAACTTCTGCGGCGAAGCATTCCAGAGAAAATCAACTGGCTCCATCCCTGCGCGTCGTACGGCCATTGCTGTTTCACGCTCGCAATTTGAACCTGGAAATTGAATAATCGCAATGCGAATCATGTTGTCACCACTTGAACGGTTTGATTGCCCGAAACCACTTCACCAATTTCATACAGCGTAAACTGAGACAAGTGAGTTAACGCTTCGTGCGCTTTGGTGATTTGATCAGGCGAGACAATTAAAATAAAACCAACACCCATATTAAACGTGCGATGCATTTCAAAATCATTTAGCTGTCCGAGCGTTTGCATCAGAGAAAAAATGGGTTGCTCTGGCCAAGTATCTTTTTTAATTTCAACAGCACACTGTTTCGGTAAAATACGCGGAATATTTTCGAGTAAACCACCACCGGTGATATGCGCCATGCCTTTAATTGGAATGCCGTAATCTAATAATGCATGCACAGGTCGCGTGTAATTGAGATGGGGCTCAAGTAAAATTTCGCCGAGTGTACGACTGTATTCTGACAAATGTGTTTCAACGGAATAATCTGCTTGATCAAAAAATAATTTGCGCGCCAACGAATACCCATTCGTATGCAATCCACTTGATGCAAAGGCTAGTACCACATCACCTGGAACAATATCACGACCATCAATGATTTTATTTTTTTCAACAATACCTGTGATGACGCCGACTAAATCATGTTCGCCAGCGAGATACGTGCCAGGCATTTCTGCGGTTTCGCCACCCACTAATGAAATTCCATTTTCGCGACAAGCTGAAGCCATCCCTGCAACAATCGCAGCAACCACTTCAGGACGTAATTTATCGTTCGCAATGTAATCTAATAAAGTAAGCGGCGTTGCACCTAATACAACAATATCATTCGTCGTTGCACTGACAAGGTCCATGCCAATGGTATCGTAACACTCCATCATGCGCGCAATAATAATTTTTGTACCAACACCATCAATGCTTTGCACTAAAACAGGATGTTGGTAATTTTTTTGAATGAAAGATAAATCATATAATGAACCAAATCCGCCAAGACCAGATAAAACCTGCGGTGAAAAAGTACTTTCGACATTTTTTTTAATGCGCTTCACTGCTTCGTTACCGGCCGTGATGTCAACACCCGCTGATTTGTAGTTAATCATAAAATCCCCCTCAATCCCCCTTTTTCAAAGGGCTTTGTTGCATAAATCATCAAATCCCACCTGTCATTCCCGCCCCCGCATGTTTTAAGCGGGGGCGGGAATGACAATTATGCAACAAAGCCTTTTCAATGGGGGAAGCGTTATCGCAACCCATTTTCAAATGCTCGACACGCTTCTTCGATAGACAATGAAATCACCTTTTGTATCTGCAATGTTTTCTCAGAAATCGTTTCACCAATATTTTCAAAAGCAACTTTGTGATGCATGAAAATATTTTTGAATTTTTGTAAATTTGACTTTGCCACTTCTAAAACAAATCCACCGGTTTCTGAAAATAATTTTTTGCTCGTCGCTAATTCGCCCGGCACAATTACATTGACCCCAATTTGATTCACAAAACTCATTTCAGCGAGCGCAACAGCTAACCCACCCTCTGAAATATCATGCGCAGAAAGAATCAAACCTTGTTCAATGGCTTGATGCATGGCTTTTAATTCATTTGCAATTTGTACTAAATCAGGTTTCGGTACTGCAGCGCCTAACACATCGTGCAATGCGTAATACACACTGCCGCCGCATTCATCACGACGGGGATTGATTAAAACTAAAATTGAACCCACTGCTTGAAACGATTTGCCAATACATTTCTTGACGTCAGTAATTTTACCCACACAACTCATCATGGGACTCGGAGGAATGGCACCTTCTGACGATTCATTATAAAAAGAAACATTGCCCGCAATAATGGGTAAATGCAACGCTTCACACGCATCTTTCATACCGCGAATAGATTCAGTGAATTCCCACATTTGTTCAGGTTTTTCAGGGTTGCCAAAACACAAACAATCTGTGATCGCAATCGGTGTTGCACCAACAGCTGTCACATTGCGTGCAGATTCAATGATTGCATTCACAGCACCCCAATATGGATCGATGCGATTGTAACGTGGGCACTGATCTAAAGATAATGCCACACCAGTGGCACGAATTTCTTCAGGGTAAGTGATATCATTAAACGGTTGCATCACCCCCGCATCTGCAACACCTGCTTCAAAATAGGTACGGCCTTGCACTTGTTTGTCATAGTTTTCATAAATCGGTGCACGCGATGCAATATTTTCGTGCGCCAATAATTTCAACAAAATTGTTTGATAGTTTTTCGGTTCAGGTAAATTAGGCTCAGTGTGTTTTCGAACGGGCACTACAAAGGGACGATTTTGTTGAATCCCTTTTGTTACATCTGATGCACGCGCATGCACAATTTCTTCATCGAAATGTTTTACAATATACTGACCGTCATGACGTAAATGCCCTACGATCGCAGCACATGCACCCACTGAAATATCTGGCAAAGCAAAAGCGTGATTGTAGTGTTCGAGCACTTCAGGTGCAAAATCCCGTGGCACAACCCACATAAAGCGCTCTTGAGTTTCAGAACATAACATCACATGTGATGGTAAATTTTTCTGGCTCACCGGCACTTTTTCTAAATGAATTTCAGCGCCGTAACCACCTGCATCAGCCAATTCAACAGAGGCACATGCAATCCCACCCGCCCCCAAGTCTTTAAAGCCAACGCGCTCAGTTAAATTTTTCGCGCGTATTTTGTCGAATAAAGCATAAGTCGCTTTTAATAAATGTCTTTCGAGGAAAGCATTAGGTTCTTGCACTGCACCTTTATTCGCTTCAGCATTTTCTGCTGCTAAATCATTGGAAGCGAAACTCGCTCCGCCAAAACCACTAGAATCGGTGGGTTTACCGACTAAAATAAAAACATAATCTTTCGCGTCACGAGGCGCATAGGAATGAATAATGTGATCTTCGCGCACAATTCCCAGAGTAACGACTGTCACTAAACAATTTTCGTTATAACCCGGATCGTAATACACATCGCCAGCTAAATTGGGAACGCCAACAGGATTACCATACCCTGCAATCCCTGCAATAACGCCGCGCTGGATTTTGCGCGTGAGAGGACGATCGATATCTCCAAAACGTAATCCATCTGCAACAGCAATGACTTCAGCGCCCATACAACACACATCGCGAATATTACCGCCTACCCCCGTTGCTGCACCTTCATAAGGGACTAATTGGGAGGGATGATTGTGGGATTCGTGACTCACGACAAGACCATAACGCAACCCTGTTTGATCTTCTGCAATTGCGACAATACCTGCATCTTCTTTAGCGCCGAGAATGACGTCAGGGCCATCGGTAGTTAAAGTTTTTAAATAAGGACGGCTAGAACGATAAGAACAATGCTCAGAACCTTGAATAGACCACAAAACGAGCTCTGCCAGGGTAGGCTCGCGTTTGAGAATATCGCGTTGCAGGATCAAGGCTTCTTCGGCCGATAACTTCACCGCGTGTTTTTGGAGTAAGGCCGCCGCTTGTTGAGCAGATAATGAAAGAAAATCAAAAGATTGAACTGGCTGCGACAGCATGATTTGCAACACCCCTCTTTTTGGAGGCGTGAGGGTACCATTTTCCCACCTTGAAGGAAAGAGATAGATGAAGTAAGCGGCTTTTGTTTAAAAAATATCCTTTTGTTATAATAAGCAAATGTGCCTGGAGGGTTAGAAGGGATGGACACGAATTCGGATCAAACCATACATGACTCTTTGACACAAAAAATGACCTTTTCCGATATACTGCAAGAAGCCTGGAAGAGCATTGATGGCATAAAATGGCGCACTCTTGTTCTATTCATCTTTTACGTCATAGCGACTATTGCTACTCAGATCTTATCTGCTCTTTTTTTAGTAGCTATAATAGGAACCTTATTTCCAAACATAGGGTCGTCGAAACTTTTTATCACAATTGCATTAACATTACCCTATGCCATTTTCTTTATTTTTCCAGCATTTTTCGTATGGATAGTGATTACAATGCTTCTCAATAAAACCCTTGCTCGACCCTATACCATAGAACATGCCAGGCGCATTTGTTTTTCAAAATTTAAAAAACTCGTCGGTTTATCTTTTATCATTGGTTTACTCAGTTACGTCGGTGATATACTTCCTAGCTATCTTGCAACAACAATGCCTGCACAACCAACAAATGCACAATTTCTTATCTATGGAACGCTCTTGTTTGTAGTGGGTGCAGCGCTTTTTTATTTAATGTTTCCTGTCTATTTATTTTCTGGACCCCTCTTAATTTTTCGCGACAAATCCATTTCTGAAGCCTTTTTTGAAAGCTATGAAATCATGAGCCATTATTGGGGCCTCGCAATATTAGGCCTTGTAGTATTGTTTCTGGTTGTATTAGCGAGTGTGTGCACCTTGGGTATTTTTCTTATCTGGGGGCTACCATTTACTATGATGTATTTTGCAATTTTATGCCGTGAAGCCTGCGGGCTTAGGGCGTGTCCTCAATTACTTCGTTGAAGCGAAAAATGAGAGAATTGAGATAAAATTTTCGC
>JANRLY010000004.1:0-1603 GCA_033762075.1 Gammaproteobacteria bacterium | reverse complement strand
AGCGCAGTTGTAGTTCATGAACAATTTCAATATCCAGGCCCGGCGCATACATGCCTGTGCAGCTCACGGTAATCACATGCGTGATATCACTTAACCTAGTTTCTTTCTGAGCTGTCATGCACTGTTCGATTGCAGATAGTGCCAGTGGTAATGCATGTTCTTTATATAATTTCATGCGTCCAGCGGTTGATAAATCCAGCATGGCACTTTGCTTTGTTGCGGAAGATAAGAAGCTGTTATCGCTAATGACGCTATGGCGAGTATCAATGCCAGTGGCTTTGTATATCGATTTCAGCAGTCTTTTTTTGGGTGGGGCGAGATTTAAGCGCTCTGAAATCAATTCTGCAACTTCGAGTTGTTTTAGCTTGTTTGCAGGGACGGCGGTCCCAATCGAGACGATACTGCTTTTCATTCCGTACATCCTGTAGTTGACAAAAATTTACCGATCATAACACTCATGACGCTAGAGGTCTTGCGCTGGTTGGGTTTGGCGTTGTTGCGTAAATCGTCATTGCGAGGCTGCTTTTCAGCCGAAGCAATCCAGAAAATATTTTTTAAAGTTGTAAGCTATGAATATTTTCTGGATTGCTTCGTCGCACAAAACGCTCCTCGCAATTGTAAGGGTTACGTATTTCGTTGATGATTATTTGCCTGTTCAGGGGTCAGCCCGTCCAGCCCCTGATGTGGCCTGAGTTTATTGTAATAGAGAATATATTTAAATAATTCTTCTTTAAAATGATCAATTGACTCAAAGTAAGTGCCTTCAATTAAATCCTCATTAATCGTTCTCCAGAAGCGCTCCACCTTTCCATTGGTTTGAGGACGGTATGGCTTGATATATCGATGCTTAACGCCAAGCTCAATGAGCATGCGCTCAAATGGATGATGTTGCTTCTGCGCTGAATCTCGTGGCCCAAACTCAGGTCCATTATCAGTTAATATTTCTTCAAATTTAATCGAGAATTTTTCTGTTAAATGATTCAGGCACCTCAAAGTCGTGAACATCACACTAATTGATTTAACATCCTCAACTACTTCTGCCCAAGCTACACGAGTGCAGCTATCAATGACACACACGAGGTAGTAAGGTTTTTTAGTGCCTGCAATCATGTCTTTAGATAAGTGATGGCAATCAACATGTCCTAATTCCCCGGCTTTTTCTTTAATAATTCGCTTTTTTTCTTCTTGCATTGGTTTCGTTAACCTATTCTTACCATGTCGTCTTAAAATGTTGTATACGCCACTTGGCGACGGTGTTCTATCTTTTAAAGTGGGTTGCAGTATCGATGCAATCTCATATTTGTTGCAGCCTTTTTCTCTCTCAACCAAGACAAGCTGCTCTATCTCCTCAGGAGTGCGTCGCGTTAGATATTTTGCGCCACGCTTACCTGGTAGTAGATCCGCTGGGTCATTACTGAATTTAAAGCGATTATAGTATTTTAAGAAGGTTTGCGCACATGTCCCATGTGCTTTGTAAAACTCATGTGCAAATTTAAAGTGCGGATGCTGCTTAGATTTAACCTGTTCATACTCTTCGATGAGAAACTGATATGTCTGTATGTAATTATTTTTTAATGTTTTATCGGAATTATTATTTCGCATT
>JANRLY010000003.1:0-70361 GCA_033762075.1 Gammaproteobacteria bacterium | reverse complement strand
CGATGGCTCGCTGCATCGATTCCCAATGCCATCCCACTGGTAATCACCCAGCCTCGACTCGCTAATTCACTGGCAAATTGTTTAGCCTGTGACAATCCCATCACACTCGCATGACGCGATCCCACCATCGCAAGTTGCGGCTGCGATAAAAGAGAAGTATCCCCCCGCAAATAAAATAATAACGGTGCTGCATGAATTTCACGCAGCAATGGCGGATAAAGATCATCAGTAAACACAATCAATTGACAATGATTTTTCAGAGCCCACGTGAGTGATTTTTCTGCAGCTGCCCAATCAGGCTTGCGCACTAAATCGATTTGCTCAGGCGTCAATCGCGCTTTTTTTAATTCATGGGGAGATGCCGAAAAAATTTTTTCGACGTCGCCAAAGAATTCAAGCCAACGATGCGCCTTCACCGGACCCATGCCAGGTAATTGGGATAATGCAATCCAGTGGAGAAAATTGGATATGATAAATCCTCCTATTTAAAATCCCCCTCAATCCCCCTTTTTCAAAGGGGGAAGCTTATACGCTCTGCCCCTTTTTCAAACAGGGAAACTGATACGCTCTGCCCCTTTTTCAAACAGGGAAGCTTATACGCTCTGCCCCTGCTTCAAAGGAAGAAGCTTATGCCTCTTGTTAAAGAGGAAATAATTAGAAAAGTTTCCCCCTTTGAAAAAGGGGGATTGAGGGGGATTTATATCAAAAAATTTTTACAATTTACTTTCAATCACATCAAACAACGCTTGACAGATATTCGATCCAGTTTGCGCATCAATTTCGCGCACGCAAGTTGGACTAGTGATATTAATTTCTGTGAGATAATCACCAATCACATCAAGCCCTGCGAAATAAATTCCTTTTGCAACTAGCGTTGGGCCCACTTGTTCTGCAATCCACTGATCACGTGCAGACAAAGGTTGCGCAACACCATGCCCACCAGCGGCTAAATTACCGCGCAATTCACCTTCCGCAGGAATTCGCGCAAGCGCATGTGAAACAGGTTTCCCGTGAATCATTAAAATCCGTTTATCGCCTAATTTGATTTCAGGGATGTAACGTTGCACCATGATGTAACGCGTTTCATGCGCTGTTAATGTTTCAAAAATGACAGACGCATTTTCATCCGGAAAACGTAAACGGAAAATAGACTCGCCACCCATCGCATCTAAAGGTTTACAAACAACATCTTGATGCGATTTGAAAAATGATTTGAGCTCAGCAATATTGCGCGTGATCAAAGTGTCAGGCGTACACTGTGGAAATTCACTCGCGAAAATTTTTTCGTTTGCATCACGTAACGCACTGGGGCGATTAATGATTAACACGCCTTCACGCTCAACAAATTCGAGGAAGTGAACTAAATGAAGATATTCGAGATCAAAAGGCGGGTCTTTACGAATTAAAATAACATCGAGATCACGTAATGCTACAGTTTTTTTCTCAACAATGGAATACCAATTTTTCTCATCCGTCATTGCGGGATCGCCCCCGACTAAAACTTTCGGGGGTAAACTCCGCGCTTGGCCGTGGCAATCTAATCTTTGCACGTGTGCATGCACGCTTCCATTTTGCAAAAATATATTTTGCATATCGATATAAAAAATATCCCAATTACGTGCAGCAGCCTCCCATAACATAGCTATGGTAGTGTCTTTTTTATACTTTAATTTTTCAGGTGGATCCATCACCACACCGAGCTGAACGGTCATTGCTGCTGCTCCTGAATTTCACGCGCCGCAGCCAACATACTCAGTCGCGCAATCACGCCGTATACATAAAAACGATTTTGACATTCTGCATTTGGCGCATTAGTTGTATCAGTCAAATGACATGGGCACACGAAAGGCAACGGTTCGAATTGCATACCTGGCGCATTGAGATTTTCATCACGTCCGCGAGATTGATGGACACGATAAAATCCCCCAATCACACGCTCACCACATAAATATACGACGGGTTCAGCCACTGCTTGATCTGCACCCCATGTTTCGAAGGTATAAACGCCTTCTTGCAAAATGACACGGCTCACCGGTTGACCACTTTTTGTTTTTGCCATACCTGTGCGTTGTTTGCGATTCAGCGATAATAATTCTGATTCGTCGCGCACAGTCATCACTGCCATGCCGTAAGTGCCTGCGTCCGCTTTCATCACAATAAAGGGATCGCAAGTGATTTCATATTCAGCATATTTTTTGCGAATATCAGCAAATAATTCGCGCGCATTTTTTGTCAAACAATTTTCCCCTTCGCGACGCATAAAATCGACTTCGCCGCAATGACGAAAATAAGGATCAATAAGCCAAGGATCAATATCCATAACTTGCGCAAATTCACGCGCAACATCGGTGTAATGTTGAAAATGCTCAGACTTTAAGCGTCGGTTCCAACCTAATTCAGGTGGCGGCAAAACAGGTTGAGAAAGATTGTTTAAAATGTCTGGCATACCAGCAGATAAATCATTATTTAAAATGATTGCATCAGGCACAAAATCACCGACACGCAAATGAGTATCGTCACGCACTAACGACTGTACAATTACTTGATCGCCACCGGACAATTCAATTGTTGAAGGCTCAGGATAATCCGGCAACATGGAACCTACACGCACTTCAAATTGTGCAGTTGTTAAAATGCGCATGATGGCGCGCACATTTTCCCAATAAAAAAGATTGCGCGTATGATTTTCAGGAATGATCAATATTTTTTTTACATGAGGCACTGCTTTTAACAAAGCGGCTCGCGCAGCATCTGCTGCAATTTCTAAAAATTCTGGATTGAGATTATTAAATCCTGCAGGAAAAAGATTCATATCAACAGGCGCTAATTTGCATCCTGCATTACGCAAATCCACAGAACCATAAAAAGGCGCGGGACTTTTTTTCCATTGCTCAGTAAACCAATTTTCAAGGTCGATTTGTCGCTCCGCAAAACGCGCTTCGAGCAATTCAAATGAAGTGGTTTTTATTGTCGTTAATTGAGGTGCTACTAATGAGTCGTTAAACACGCGTCTCCGTTCCTTATTTTCTGAAGCTGAGTAATGAGTTGCTGAGAATTAATTTCACCTATGAGTGTCAACGCAGGTAACCAGTGTCCGTCACAATCTGCAAATAAAATAGTGGGTGGACCAATCACATGAAAACGCTCAAGCATAGCTACTGTTGACTCATCATTTGCAGTGATATCAATTCGTAATTTTTTAAATCCTCTTAATGCAGTATGAATTTTGTTGCGCGCAAAAAGCGTTTTATCCATGGCAACACAGGATGTACACCAATCCGCATAAAAATCTAATATGACGGGTTGATGTTTTTGTTCTGCGTCAGCAAGTGATTGTTCAAGTGTCGGCATATCGGGTATCACTTTAAAATAAGTTTGCGATGAAGGCACCAAACGAAACAGCATCCAAACGGCCATGCATAACATTAACACGCCAAAAATTCTTTCGAGGACGATCATCCAATAGCCTGTGCGCGGCAAGTATCGATCGAAAGATAAACCGACCAACAATAACGGCACACCCATCCCAAATCCAAGCGCGAGTAACGCCACGCCACCTAACCACATATCGCCAGTCTGACCAATCCATGCTAAAACACCCACCAATGGAGCACTAACACATGGCGAGACAATGAGGGTTGAAAGGCTCCCCATCAAAAAAACACCTAAAAATGTGCCGCCTCGCTGACGGTAACTGATATCTGCTAATTTTTGTTGCCAACGTGTGGGTAAGCGAAAATCATATAATCCCAACAAAGAAAGCGCCAGTAAGACAAATACCATACTCGCCGCAATAATGACCCAAGGCTGTTGTAACGCAGATTGAATATTGTGGCCAATCCCTGCAATTACAACCCCTGCAATCGCATAGGTCACCACTGAGCCTAACACATAGGTAAGCGATAAAAAGAAAGCTTTTTTATTGGGTTTTTTGCGTCGATGACCAACAATAATCGCAGAAAGAATCGGTACCATCGGTAAAATACAAGGCGTTAAAGAAAGCAACAATCCCATCCCTAAAAAAACAATAAACATGATGAAATGATTCCCCATTAAATAATGGGCAAATTTGTTTGTCTCTGGCGGTTGAACGGATAAATCGAAATGCAATTGCGTGGGAAATCCTTCGGCCGATAAATCAACACGTATGATTTTTGCATTTGGCGCATAACAAAATCCTGCTTCGGCGCATCCTTGGTAATGAATATTTAATAAAACATTGCCATTTGGTGCACGTTGAATATCAACGGGTATCTTTAAAACACGCTTGTATACTTGTTCATGCGCATGCAGCACCCCTTTAGGGAAAATGATTTGAGTCGCCGTAGGTGAAACACTGATACGATCTCTATATAGATAATAGCCGGGAGCAATCTCCCAACGCAGTACGACTCGGTGCTGAGCAGAAATAGTCGCTGAGAAATGAAAGGCTTTGTCTGCAGGTAAAGGGGTAAAAGCAACCGCGGGGAGAGTTATGAGGAATAAAAATAAAATAGCACCAAAAGATCCCTTCCCCCTTCGGCGGAAGCCTAGGATGGGGGAATTACATACAAATAATTTCTTAATATTTTTTTTCAAATACTCTAATGCTTTTTGAATTTTTTTATCCCCCATCCTAACCTTCCCCCGGAAGGGGGAGGAACTCTTCGGTCTACATCATACCTCATTTGAAAAAAGCTGAATAATCACTATTCCCCCTTGATAAGTTAGAGACCTATCCCCATATAGGTTGCACCGCCCAAGTGGGCAAGTACTAACCTTATAAAGGAGGCAAGCAACAATGGCATCTACCAAAAGTAAAATTCAGCCACTGTACGATCGTGTTGTCGTACGTCCAGGCGAAACTGAGACCAAAACAGCTGGGGGCATCGTGATCCCTGATACAGCTGACAAAGATAAACCTGTTCGCGGCACCGTTGAATTTGTGGGTAACGGCAAATACATCGATGGCAAAATCCAACCGCTACAAGTGAAGAAAGGCGATAAAGTCTTATTCGGCAAATACGCAGGTACCAATATTAAGCTAGACAATACTGAGTATCTCGTGATGCGCGAAGAAGACATCATGGCTGTTCTTGAAGACTAAAATCAACTGTCAATTAGAGGTGAAATATCATGGCTGCTAAAGAATTACGTTTTGCTGAAGAAGCCCGTCAGTTAATGCTGGCCGGCGTCAACGATTTGGCAAATGCTGTACAAATTACGATGGGCCCACGTGGTCGCAATGTTGTTATCGATAAGTCATTCGGTGCACCGACCGTGACCAAAGATGGTGTCTCCGTTGCTAAAGAAATCGAATTTAAAGACAAGTTCAAAAACATGGGCGCGCAGATGGTTAAAGAAGTGGCATCACAGACTTCTGATGAAGCTGGTGACGGCACAACCACTGCAACTGTGTTAGCGCGTCAAATTCTCGTCGAAGGCCTCAAGGCTGTTGTCGCGGGATTCAATCCAATGGATCTGAAACGTGGCATTGATAAAGCCGTTGCTGCTGCTGTGGAAGAATTGAAAAAATTATCCACGCCTTGCAAAGATGACAAAGCCATCGCACAAGTCGGCACAATTTCTGCTAACTCTGATGATTCCATTGGTCGCATTATTGCGGACGCTATGGGCAAAGTGGGCAAAGAAGGCGTGATCACTGTTGAAGAAGGCACAGGTTTAGCGAATGAATTAGCTGTGGTTGAAGGTATGCAGTTTGATCGTGGCTATTTGTCACCTTACTTCATCACCAATCAACAAAGTATGACTGCTGAATTAGATAATCCTTACATCTTAATCGTCGACAAAAAGATTTCTTCGATTCGTGATTTACTCCCAGTGCTCGAAGCTGTTGCAAAAGCCAGCCGTTCACTGTTAATCATTTCTGAAGATGTCGAAGGTGAAGCATTAGCAACACTCGTTGTGAACCACATGCGCGGTATCGTCAAAGTTTGCGCAGTGAAAGCACCCGGTTTTGGTGATCGTCGCAAAGAAATGTTGCAAGACATTGCAACACTCACCAAAGCACAAGTGATCGCTGAAGAAGTGGGTCGCACACTTGAATCTGCCACTGTGAAAGATTTAGGTTCTGCGAAACGCGTTCACATCTCCAAAGACAACACCACCATCATCGATGGTTCTGGTGAAAAAACTGAAATTCAAGCACGCATCAGTCAAATTCGTGCGCGCATTGAAGACACCACCTCTGACTACGATCGTGAAAAATTGCAAGAACGCGTGGCTAAATTAGCTGGCGGCGTTGCAGTAATCAAAGTCGGCGCGGGTTCTGAAATTGAAATGAAAGAAAAGAAAGCGCGTGTTGAAGATGCATTACACGCAACGCGTGCAGCAGTCGAAGAAGGCGTTGTGCCTGGCGGCGGCGTTGCACTCATTCGTGCGCTACAAGCATTGAAAAATCTGAAAGGCGGTAACGAAGCGCAAGACATGGGTATTCAATTAACCCGTAAAGCACTCGAATCACCACTCCGTCAGATCGTTACCAATGCTGGTCACGAAGCTTCCGTGATCGTCAACAAAGTATTAGAAGGCAAAGCAAGCTTTGGCTTCAATGCTGCTACTGGCGAATACGGCGACATGTTAGAAATGGGTATTTTGGATCCAACCAAAGTAACACGTACCGCATTACAACACGCTGCTTCTGTATCTGGCTTGATGATCACCACCGAATGCATGATCACTGATCTTCCAAAAGAAGAAGGTGAAGGTGCAGGCGCTGCTGGTATGGGCGGCATGGGTGGAATGGGCGGTATGGGCGGCATGATGTAATTGTCGTTTATCGTTCCCACAGCAAACAAAAAACCCCGCGAAATGCGGGGTTTTTTTTAAAAAAAATCAAATCGCCTATCCTCTGTCGGTACAAAAAATCATATAGTTAGCCGCAAAATACGAGATTATAGGTTGGTAGATTGAAGTCAGCGAGCCACTTCTGATACTTCGTTGGCTGCAAAATGAGGGGAATCGGCTAAAATTTCCGCAAATTTTCGTCAAATATAACCGGATATTCTCCTCAAATTTGCGAAAATTTTATCTCAATTCTCTCATTTTTCGCTTCAACGAAGTAATTGAAGACACGCCCTAACTTCAAGAAATTTTTAACAGCACCCTTCAGCTATTAGAATCTAAGGAATCAAAAAATAGTTCAAAGAATTTTTTATCGGGATTTGTGCGTGGCAGAAGTCGTTCGATACAAGAATTTTATGATACAGCTTATGCTGAAGGAAAAAATCTCGAGGATCAAATAAACTATCAAAATTTAAATTTTGGAAGTGAGCATAAATAGCCCCCCGCGCCACAATTGCTCCAAGAAATTTTCCCACGGGAGCCATTGAATTGAGTTAGCGCTAACAATTCGCACATTATTTCACTTACCACTCAGAGCAACGCAAGGCTTTCTTGAGGGACTGGTTTTTCTTCTTGGATTATATTTACAAGTTTCTCATTATTCGAGATATGGTTCATCTTGGGATGCCAAAATCTGAAAAAATTTACCTATCTTAAATGATACAAAGAGCAATTCATTGTTTTTAATTACTTATTCGTGCAACAACGCCTTTGCTTATCCATCACTGAGGTTATTTAATCTTGTTTACTCTTCACCTGCATCTCGTAAATTAAATTACTGGTAGCGCCCGTCGTTATTAAAATATTTTTATCCGTTAATTCTTTTAATTCACGCTGCAAGGTTCGCCGCGTCACATCAGGACAAATATTTTCAAACTGCTGAATGGTAATACCACCATGTTTTGCGATGTATTCAATCGCTAGTTTTTGCCTATCAGACAAATGATATTGTTTTGCCAAAACATCTTGCTCTATTGCCTGCTTACCAAGTGATTTCACTTCTTGCAGTTGAGTAGATAAGCCTTGAACAAAATACTCAACCCATCCAGTCATATCCATATCTTGCTCACGCACACTTTGAATCGCCTGATAATAATCAGTTCTATTACGATCGTAATATTCACTAATAGTGAATAATTTTTTGAAATCATATCCGCGCTGATAAAGACAAAGTGTTGATAGCAACCGCGCGGTTCTACCATTACCATCTAAAAATGGGTGAATGTGCACAAGTTGAAATTGCGCGATACCCGACATTAAGACGGGATGTATCTCTGTTTCGTGATTTATCCAATACACTAATTCATGCATCATCTGGGACACTTCGAAAGCTGCTGGTGGTGTGTAAATGACATCCTTCGTTTTAGAGTTAACAACATAATTTTGGATTTTACGGTAGTCGCCAGGGGTGGCAGCATTACCTCTCACCCCCCCCACAAGGCGTTTATGAATTTCTCTGATCAATCCTTCGGTAATGAGCTCACCATCACCGACATAACCAGCAACTAAGTCGAATGCCTGTCGGTAGTTTAATAATTCCTTTGTATCGTCGGGATTAACGGTTGCAAGATGCTGGCCTGACAGTAGTTGCTCTGATTGCTCCAAAGTAAGCTGAGTACCCTCGATATGCGTGGTGTGATGCGCTTCTAATATCAAGGCTTTGTTCTGCATCTTAGCAATCCACTCATCGGAAAGGGTAGCGGCTTCCAAAAATCCCCTGGCCCTCTCTATCGTGGTTAGCGTATTTGTGATTGAATTAGTGATTGTAAACTTTGGTTTAAACATTAATATACACTCCAGTTACCCTATATCTTAACAATGTCACAAGATTGTCGCAAGGCGTGTCGCAACTATGTCGCAAGATTTGTCACAAGCATGTCATAAGAAATTGATAAAAAAATCAAGGAGTAAGCAACGCTAGAGGAATTAAGGATTTGTAGTGTAAAGTCACAAACAGGTAAAATATCTCGAAGAAGTGGACAATGCCGATTCGTGATTGGAAACCAGCACTGGCTAGATTTACGATCGAATTCGACGGAAGGATTTGATCAATGGATTGGCCGTTTACACAAAATATTTTTCAGGCTCGTGGCGGCGCACCCATCGGTATGATCAAAAATACATCCAGGAGCAAAATACACCCGACTGAAAAACCGCTTCGCGATTGTGCGTCTTATATCTCCGGCATGAATGCCAAAGTTTTACGTCGCGCGAGATAAGACATTAAAAAAGCTGTCAATGAAACAGGTGTTATGATTTTTTTCACCCTAGTACATCTTAATCATTCCTGCTAACATCCAAAACTATTTTGTATTAACAGGGAGTGATTTTAAAAATGCAAAAAATTTTTATTGCCTTAAGTTTTCTTTTGATCTCAGTTTTTTCAACTTCTGTTTATAGTTTCAACAACCCTCTAAATTGCACGCCCGCAGCAGAATCAAATGATCCAGGTTTTTGTCCATCGTTCAAAGCTGCTGTGGAATGTTATTGCGTTGCAAAAGGGTTACCTGACGCAATGTGTAAAAATACCGACTTGATTTATGAAAAAATGGTTGCCACTTGGGGTTCACTTGAAACAGCGTGTCGCATGCAAAAAGACTCAACCCAACAAGAATGCATGAATGATTGGATTTGTTATCGTTCCGGTGGCACAGATACCCAAGGAAGATCCTGCAGCTCAACGGGCAAATCCTGCGAGTCAAGTTTTTTATATGGGTAAAATAACACGCTCAGCACTTGCTGGATTACTTCTCATGTTTTTAGTTTCTGTTGCTCGCGCAAATAGCGTCGATCCTCGTGAAGATATTCGTCATTCACTTTACATTGGGCTGACTGGTGGTTACGGCTCCACAACCTGGGGCGAATTAGTTCCTTCTAAGCAAGTTGTTGCAATGGATACATCAACGCCTATACATGCGACAGAAGGCGGCGCTATTTGGGGATTTTTTGCAGGGTATGAATTTTCTCCTGCATTCGCAGCAGAAATAGCTTATACACGTTACCCTACGGCCGATGTTCAATTCGATCCCTTAAGTATTTTTGCTTTCGAACATAATGGCTTAACGGAATTTGCGACACACACAGAATCCTTCAGTCTTTCTGGAAAGTTAATGATTCAATTACCGAACAACAAATTTAAACTTTTTTCTTCCGTAGGTGCAGCAGAATTACATCGTTACGATGTTATCAAAAATCTCTGGCGCTTAAGTCCTACATTCGGCGCAGGTTTACAGTATTTCATGACAAAACATATATTCACTGAAATAGGTTTCATTTACACCGCGGGTCGCGGTGAATCAGAATTAGATCCAGCGAATGATTACATTCCATTTTTGTATGCAGGATTTTTACATCTTGGATGGCAATTTTAAATATAAGAAATCCCGCCACCAGCAAAAACGTTGTTGAGTCATTGTCATTCCGTGCGGTTTCTAGCACGGAAACCAGTAGCTTTAAAGTAAGGCACGAGATCCCGCACTAAAAGCCTGCACAAGATAACAGGATCACGGAGGCTTCCTCTTTAAAAAAGGGATTTGATTCAGTAAACAAAAATCGAAACCACAACTCGCTAAAATACAGTATATTCAAAAAGTTATAACTCTATCCTCAGTCCAACGTGCAACCTTTCCATTGCAATATGAACCTCATACATAAAAATTCGGTACAATGTAGATAATACCCTAAGTTTCACGACAGGATGTCTTATGAAACGATTTTCGCCCAGCACCTTCATTGGCAGTTTAATTTTTCTTCTCGGCTTTTTTTGTTTAACCGGTTGGATCAATCACATCCCTTTTCTTATTAGACCTAGTTTTAGCGCAGCTAACATGGTTTTTAATACAGCGCTGTGTTTTTCTTTTGTGGGTATTGCGATTTTCACTTTATCAATTTGGCCCGAACGCAGAAAAATGATTTGTTTGCTCACAGCAATACCCACATTACTCATCGCATCGCTCGTATTACTCGAATACATTCTTGACATGTCACTTTTTAATCTAGATCAAGTTTTTGTAAACGCATGGCTGCCGGATCAAAATCCTTATCCAGGCAGAATGGCAATTAACACAGCAATTGCATTTTTTATGACGAGCATCACATTTTTGTTATTTCTCTTCGCTGAAAAAAAATATATTGCTTATTTAATTGAAATAATGATTTTGGCAACATTATTTTCAGGTCTTTTTGCTATCTTGGGATATTTTTTAAAAATAGAATTTTTATATGCTTGGTATCAATATACCCGCATGGCAACTCATACAGCCATTGCGTTCGTATTAACCGCTTTTGGCTTGTGGTCTATTTGGAGAAACACGCCAGGTTATGGCAATTTACATTCCATGCGAGACTCACATGCGATTATCCGAGTCAGCGCAACTATTCTTGTTGCGACAGCTGCAGTTGCAGGATTTTCTGGTTACGCCATTGGATTAAATCCTGATGAAAGTATGCGGCAATTTTATATTGCATTTCCTATTATGTTAATGACCATAAGCGCAGGCGTATTACTTTTATATTGGTTAGTATTGCCACTCGTTCGACAATCTGCATTAGAATTATCGTATCAAGCTTTTCACGACACACTCACCGGACTTGTAAATCGCAATCAACTGGAACAAAGCATCGACCTCAGCATCGCTTCAGCTTTTCGCAGCCAACAAAAATTCGCTATATTTTTCTTGGATATTGATCACTTCAAAAAAATCAACGATACATTAGGCCACGATGCTGGTGATCAATTGTTACGAATTGTCGGCGAGCGGTTATCAAAATCCATTCGAAAAACAGATATCGCAGCACGCTTGGGCGGCGATGAATTTATTCTCGTTTTGCATGGCGCTGATACACCAGAAATTGCGGCAGTTTTTGCAGAAAAAATAATCAATGCTTTGATAAAACCAATCAAAATTTTAGAGCATGAAATTATTGTGACAGCCAGTCTTGGTATCAGTTTTTATCCTGAAGATGGAGACGATTTTAAGTCTCTTATCAAAAGTGCAGATTTAGCCTTATATAAAGCTAAACAATCTGGCCGAAATAATTATCAATTCTGTACGCTTGAAATGAACAAAGAAATCAACGAAAAATTACTCATGAAAAATGCCCTGCAAACAGCGCTCGACAATCAAGAGTTTTATCTTGTCTTCCAGCCGAAAATTGATTTAATAAAAAATCGCGTGATTGGATTTGAGGCTTTACTCCGCTGGGAAAGCCTCACTTATGGCAATGTCCCACCCAATCGCATTATTCCATTAACAGAAGAAATGGGTTTAATCAATCAGCTCGGCGACTGGATTGCAAAAAAGGCGATGACACAATTGCATGTATGGCATGCGAACAATCTTTCTGATATCAGTATTGCACTTAACATTGCAACACGACATTTCTTACAGCCGACTTTTGCAAAAAATTTACTTAGCATCATTGAACAAACAAAATTATCAGGTCGTTATCTTGAGCTTGAAATTTCTGAAAGTCTTATCATGCAAAATCCTGAATATTCGCTCGGAGTAATCAAAGAATTAAAAAAATCAGGAGTTCGCATTACCATTGATAATTTTGGCACAGGGTATTCTTCGATCCAGCACCTACACAATTTCCAGGTAGATTGCATCAAGATTGATCGCAGATTTATTGCTGATATCCCACAAAATAAAGCCCATGTTGATTTACTGCATACGCTGATTAGTCTCGCAAAAAGTCTCCATGTAGAAGTTATCGCAGAAGGCGTTGAAACAAAGGAACAGTTCACACAACTCATTGAAATGGGATGCGATGAAGTTCAAGGTTATTATATTTCGAAACCAATGCCTGCCGCGGAAGTAGAATCTTTCATGCAGAAATTTGCTGCAAAAATGAAACAACTACAACATTCCTAGCCCCACAACAGAAGTGATAAATTGTAGCAATCCAACAATGATCGGCATTAAAATCATCGATAAAACATTCGTGACCATCAGTAAAATTAAAATAAAAAATCCGAAGGGTTCAATTCTGTGTAATTGCCACCCCATTCGCGGCGGCAGCAGACTCATCAAAACACGTCCACCGTCGAGCGGTGGAATAGGTAAAAGATTTAGCACACCCAGCATGACATTAATTTCCATACCCGCAATGGCCATAAAAGATAATGGCGTTCCAAACCAAGTATTCAACCCACCGGCGTAACGTGCTAATAACGCCCAGCCGAATGCCATCAGCAAGTTAGATAAAGGCCCAGCCGCAGCAACAATTCCCATATCCATGCGTGGATGACGCATATTACGCGCATCAACAGGGACAGGTTTCGCCCAGCCAAAAATAAAACCACCGGGCAACAAAAGACACAGCAAAGGTAAAGCAATGGTCCCCAGAGGATCGATATGCGAAATAGGATTGAGTGTTAAACGCCCTGCTAAACGAGCTGTTTTATCGCCAAATTTTTCCGCGACCCAGCCGTGTGCAACTTCATGCACAATAATCGCGCTGAGAATTGGCAAAAGGTAAATTGCTATTTTTTGGACAAGTGAGTATTGGTTCATGGGAGGGAGTATAACACTCACGCGTGAGAGGTATATATATGCGGAGTCACGAAAATCAATAACTCTCGATGATTTTTAGAAAGTATTTGCTGTTGGAACAGCAAACCCACACCCGGAATCGCGCTCAAGAAAGGAATTTTCATCCGCGCATCACGTTGGCTATCCTCAAAGATACCGCCTAATACAATGGTTTGGCCATTTTGAATGAGTACGCTCGATTGTAATTGTCGCGTTGTAATCGCAGGCACACCTAAGACCTCACGACTTGCAGGCTTATCTTGATGAATTTGTAATTCAAGTAAAACCCGATGTCCCGGTAAAATATGTGGTGTCACTTGCAAACTTAACACAGCTTTTTTAAAAGTCACCCCGGTCGCACCACTACTACTGATTTCTTGATAAGGAATTTCTTCCCCCGCTTCAATGGAAGCTGTTTGTCGATTCGCAGTAAATAATCTCGGTGCAGAAATCAATTCAGCATGGCCTGTATTTTCTGCAGCTGCTAAACGCATATCTAATAAACTTCCATCAGCTAATTTTGCTACAGCCAAACTATAACGTGCGATTTCTGATGAATGATTTTCATGATTCGATTCTTTTTTGTGAAGTGAAAAATCAACTCCCAACTCTCTTTCTACGTCTGCATCCATGCTCACTAAACGTGTTTCGATACTCACTTGTTGCAAAGGAATATCAATTTGATGCATTAGCTTTTCTATCGCCGTTAAAGAAATCGCATGATCATGCACAATGAGTTGGTTCGTGCGCTCATCAATTTGCACGCTACCACGGGGTGAAAGTAATCCTGATTGGCCTTGTAATAAATGTGCAGCTTCTCCCGCTTTTGCGTATTGCAATCGAAAAATATGTGTTACTAGGGGCATCGTTTCTGTTAACAATGATTTCCATTGAGTCCGGTTCTTTTTAATTTGAATCAATTCAAGAGGAGATGCGACCATCCAAGTATGATGTACCGTTAACTTTGCAAGATTTTGTGTTGACATCATGATCTCAAACGCTTGTCGCAATGAAATTTGATTCAGCGTTAAAGTCACCCGACCTGTTACATGCGGGCTCACAATGATATTTTGTTGAAAGTGTTGCGCTAAAAGATAGAGCGCCTCAGATAGCTCAATGTCTTGCATATTAATTTGATACAATTTTTTGTGTTCGTCCGTCAAATGAATGTGCACTTGTTTGACTGGTGCAATGGGATCCGGGTGTGACAATGGTTTTTCAACTGGCTGGTTCGTTTGCACGAGACTTTTTAAATGTACAATTTGGGCGTGCGCTTTTTTTTGTTGATGGATCAAATAAATCACCACCCCCGAAAACAAAAATATTAAAGCTAAAATTGACACGCCCCATTGCATCAATAATTTCTTTTGCATTAATCTTGATTGTTCACGCCAAGGCAGTAAATTAATTTCTATCATAAAAATAGCACTCGCAAAGCTAAACCACAGGCTGTCAATTGTGCAGCAGTGGTTGGATGAGAATGAAAAGAAGTGATCGTCTTTATTTTTTGCTGCAATTGTTGCTCGAGGTACGTTTGATGTGAAATCATATTTTCAGCTAAATACACTACACACTCTTCGACTTTCTCTCTTTTAAAATATTTTTTAAAATGTAAAATAACTTCTTCTTGCATTGAACACACTTGCACAAAAACAGGATGATTTTTTTCAGAGATTAAAAAATGCATTTCACTTCCAACGCGTTCGATAAATGCAATTGTAGCGTGTTGACCTGCAAGTGAATGTGCAAAACGCGCCTTTGCATGAATATCTAAATCCACTATACACATTTGCAAACCCATAGTTTCAATTTTTGAAATGCACTGGTTCAACAAAGATTGCCTGACAGCAACCAAAAATACTTTCGAATGATCTTGTTCATCGATCAAACGAAAATCAAAGGATAAGAGTTCGTCAATGCCCGGCAAATAATGAGAGAGATTTTCTTGTAATTCGATTTCACATTCTTCTGCGGTTAATGCTTGCGATAACGTGACAACTTTTCGAAAACTTTGTGTATAGGGAATTGCAATCGCGGCAGGACAATCATGCCGCCGAGTCGAGGCCACCCATGATCGGACGTCATCCTGCAGAACCTCCAAACTTCGGGCAGTCATTCGATGCAAAAGTGTGATTCGCCTGCCAACTCGACGTAAGCATACAAACGCCGCTTCCTCAGCAGTATAAGCCAAACCAACAGCATATTTTGGCCCAAATGGCAAAAATCGCATGAGAATTCCTTTGATTAAATGATGAGTCAGACAAAAGTGAGAAAAAGTTCTGCTTCGTTGTTCAAGGCAAGTTAAGCGCTGAGAGCCCTTCGACAAACTCAGGGTAAACTTCGGTGAGCGAGCCATTGACTAGAACAACAAAACAGAACCGTATGGAGGAAAAGAGGAGAAGAAGCAACCCTCCAGCACATGAATTTTTAGGATTTTTAGCGCTCAGATTGCGAGAGATTTAAACGCTCTGATTGAGAAAAAACGCAGGCATAGTGGTCACTATGTTGAGATTTTTCGCTTGAAGAACGTTTAAAGATTGATACAAGGTGAGATGCTAAAAATTGTAAAATTCATGTGCGGGAGGTATATCTTGCTCATTTCTGTAGTAAAATGCAAGCCTCTACTAGATTTGTGAGCATCATGGTATTTTTTCAGCGGATTTTTAAGTTCATTGCCTTTTTGGTCCTCATCCCACTGGGGATTATTATTATTGGCTCATGGTATTACATTGAATATCAACTCCCTGATATTGAAGCACTCAATACTGTCCAGCTCCAAGTCCCTTTACAAGTCTTCAGCCGTGACAGCAAGCTCATCGCCGAATATGGCGAAAAACGCCGTATCCCAGTACCCTACGATCAGATCCCACAAGAGCTCATTCACGCAGTCCTCGCCACCGAAGACCAACGTTATTTCCAACATCCTGGAATCGACATCCCAGGCTTGGTTCGTGCATCAATGCTATTGATTGCCACAGGCCATAAAGTCCAAGGTGGCAGCACGATCACTATGCAAGTTGCGCGTAGTTTTTATCTCACCCGCCACAAAACATTCGGACGCAAGTTACGCGAAATTTTTCTCGCATTGAAAATTGATCATCGTCTCAGCAAACAAAAAATCTTAGAACTCTATCTCAATAAAATTTTTCTTGGCAATCGCGCTTACGGTGTTGCCGCTGCTGCACAAATTTATTATGGCAAAACACTCGATCAACTAACTCTCGATGAAGCCGCCATGCTCGCAGGATTACCGAAAGCACCTTCCACTTTAAATCCATTAGCCAATCCAGTCGCCGCTAAAAAACGTCGCGATCACGTGCTCACGCGCATGTATGAATCTGGATACATTGATGCAAAAGCCTTACATACTGCATTAGCTGCCCCCTTAAATGCGCACTACCATGAAGTCAAAACAGAAGTGGATGCGCCTTGGTTTGGTGAAATGGTACGTAAAGCACTGGAAGAAATGTACGGAGATAGCATTTACACCGATGGATTTAACGTTTACACAACACTCGACAGCAAATTACAAGAATACGCTAATCAAGCAGTACTCACTGAATTGCTTGCATACGATCAACGTCATGGTTATCGCGGCCCCGAAAAAAATTTCGGCACACCTGATTTATTAGACGTCAAATCATGGGAAAAGAAACTCGCTAATATTCCTGCTGTAAATACACTTGAACCCGCTATTGTCATTGATATCACATCACACACAGCTACTGTTTTACGCGCAAACGGCCAATTAGTGATTATTCCATGGGAAGGTTTATCTTGGGCACGTCGTCAAATCAATGCCGACTATCTTGGCCCCAGACCCCATACAACAAAAGACATTTTAAAATTAGGCGATTTGGTGCGTATCGTACCATCAAAACAAACGGGATGGCGTCTTGCACAAATTCCACAAGCACAAGCCAGTTTAGTGACGCTTGATCCAAGTACCGGCGGTATTCGTGCTCTAGTCGGTGGTTTTGATTTTCAACAAAGTAATTTTAATCGCATCACCAATGCAACTCGCCAACCAGGCTCTAGTTTTAAACCTTTCTTGTATTCTGCCGCACTTGATAAAGGATACACGCTCGCAACACTCATCAATGACGCACCAGTCGTCTATCAAAATCCCACGGATGAAAGTATTTGGCGACCACAAAATGCAGAAAGACGTTTTTATGGTCCTACGCGTTTACGCGATGGATTAATTCATTCTCATAACTTAGTTTCTATTCGCTTACTCGAACAAATCCGTGTGTCTTACGCCATCAATTATGCAACACGATTTGGTTTTGTGCCGTCACAGTTACCAGCTGAATTATCCCTTGCTCTCGGCACAGCAGCCGTCACACCTTTACAAATGGCAGCTGCTTACGCCATCTTTGCAAATGGTGGTTTTCGTGTGACACCTTACGCCATCGAAGATACTCGTGATACACGTGGCAAAATTCTTTATCAAGCACGTCCACTCATTGCTTGTCAAAATTGCCCTCTCGATACCGAAGATAATTCTCGCGCACCCCGTGTCATTTCTGCTGAAAATGCTTTTTTAATTACTTCTGTTTTACATGACGTTATTGAACATGGCACAGCATCTGAAGCGCGCACATTAAAACGCCTAGATTTAGCAGGGAAAACAGGCACCACGCAAAATCAAGTCGATGCCTGGTTTATTGGCTACAATCCGAGTTTAGTGACATTAGCGTGGGTGGGATTCGATCAACCGCAGTCATTGCATGAATATGGCGCTCAAGCAGCATTGCCTATTTGGATGGCTTTCATGAAAGCCGCTTTGCAAAATGAATCCGATACTCCGCTTGATCAACCCTCTGGCATCACAAATGTTCGCATTGATCCGTTGACTGGCAAACGCGCCACAGCGCGAAGCCCCGTTGCACAATTCGAATACTTCATGCGCCCTTATGTACCAGATAAAGACACACCTGCTGACTTACAGGCAGTTGCGCCTGCAAGCCAACAGAGTGATGGACAAGAATTGTATTAATGACAAGCAACCCCATTAATCGTCAATGACTGCAAGGGATTATCACCCACTTTCATCGCAACGGGTTTACCGTCTACTAAAGCGCCCGACAAACTGAACACTCCAGAACCAGTTTTTCCATAAAACTTACCCACGAATGTTCCTGTCGCACCGTTGATTGTTGGTGTGAAGGATTGATCAGCCCAGAAGTTCCTGATGGTATTCTTCATCACCATAGAGCCATTGATACTGATGTTACCGCTTGAATCCACTGGAAAGCCTGTCAGGCTAACGCTTACGCGGAATTCATCCATCTTGACATCCCAAGCCGGTGTTCCAGTCACCGATGAATAAGTGATTGAACACACGCCACCCGGAGTAACAGCCTTATATTGATAAGTCGCTGTCACGGCAACAGTTTGACCTGCTGTGACTGCTGCCTGCGATGCGCTCAGAGCGCTCGTACAAGTCCCTGACTGCCCGCCTCCCGCAGGAATAGCCTTAGCAGAAGCCAATGCCAGTGTATGCTGCCCCACTGCAACTGCTTTTGAAACACCCTGAGAAGCTGTAAAAGCGGTACCCGCTGTTCCGCCATCAAGATACAACGTATCTGCGACACTACCGCATCTTGAATCAGAACTAGTCGAAGGTTTCACACTGATTGTGCCAGTACTCGTTGCAGCTTGATAAGTATAAGTTGCCGTCACAGAAGTTGTTTGCCCTTTTGTAATCGTCACTTGTGATGCACTTAAGTTACTGCTACATGTCCCTGTGCCAGCGGAGACAGGTGTCGTTTCAGACGCTAAATCAATCTGATATGTCCCTGTTGTTAAGACTTGTGAAATACCACTGCCCACGGTAAATGCCGCCCCGCTTGAGGTACCATTTAAAAGCAATTTATCACTTGCTGTTGCACAATTAGGATCAGAGCCACTCGAAGCAGACACTTGCAATGTGCCAGTGGATGTCGGTGCGCCAATCGCTGTGAAAAAGGCTTTTTTTGCCGTTGTATTCACGTTCCAATTGATCGGCAGAGATTGGAAACCGTCCACATAATTGTTTTTCCCTTGATCATAGTATCCCCATGATCCACCCGCTTTCGTTGCAGCCGAAAAATTAGCAACTGAAGTTGAGTCTTCGTTAATTAAGATTGGTTTGTTCGTTAGCTTACGTGTTGAATTAACGAGTGTAGTCACTTGTGAAGCATTCAAACCATTGCCATGCATCATCACAACGTCTTCTGCGTTAATTAAGGAAGTTGGCGGCACACTGGAATTAGAGTCATTTCCAACTAAAATTTTACCGCCTGCACGTGCCTTGGCTTGGGCAACAAGCTTGTAAACATTAGCAAGCTGTAGCGCTGGATGTGAGGGGAAATGCCCACTGGAAGGTTCATTTGCAATTTCAAGTATGACATTCGTGTACTGTTGTGCAACTAACCAATCCACTACGTTGTTGACTGCAATAGAAGCAGCTGCATCCGAACTGACTCGGTTTTGTTGACCGGCATAAAAACAACTTACAATGGCCACCATACCATTCGCATCTAGCGCACGAATGACTTTATCTAGTCGCGCAAGATAAACCGGATCTAAACTCCCATCCGCTTTAATTGCACTATTAGTCCACGCTTGGTTAGCACCAAATTGTCCAGCGATAGGGCCACCACCTTGAAGACCTACCGTCACTGCCAATAAACCATATTGACGATAAGTTGGAATAGCATTAATGAATTCCTGAGTATTTCGATTGGGATCCCATTTTTTTGTGTCAGGATAAACCCATTTACTGACAGTAGTAGGATTGGAATCATCGAAAATAGCTTGGATCATACGACTATTCGGCAACAATCCTTGTTGCGCTGTATTAGGATTAGTAATTGCGCCATTGATATAAAAATTAGAACCTTGGATAGAAAGAACTGTGCCCGCGTATGCAACATTAAGAAATAATAAATTGAGTAAGAAAAAACTGATGTATAAAAATTTTCGGCAATAGAATGACATAGCACGCTCCTTGTGTTGAAGTGAAACTTCCTTTCGCCCAAGAAACACACACGAAGCTTATTCTACCACATTTCATTGCATATCAATTTAAATGCATTGCACACCTAATTTTTCTAGCAAAATTTTTTGCTCAACTGATATTGTTATCTCTTTGATTTGTATTGCCGAAAATTCTTGTCGTTGCGTAAAATTTTTTCTGAGCCAATCAAAATGTTCGTAACCACTCGGCATGATAAATTGCATTTGTTCTGTTAATTTTCGGGGATCAAATATTTTTAAAACAACATCTTGCCAATCCATTTTTTCATTTTCACATAAAATAATATGTGGATTTTCTGGTAATGGATTGGAAGTTAAGTGAATTTTATTAGACAACCATTTAGAAAGCGCTGTAAAAATCATTTCTGTGCCGCGATTTTTTGCTTGCACAGAGTAACCCGCAATATGCGGTGTTGCAATCAAGGCAGACTCAAGAATCGAAAAATCAATTGTTGGTTCATTTTCCCACACATCTAAACACCAAATACATTCGCGTCCATAGTATTTCAAATCATGAGAATTAATAACTGCACCACGCGCTGTATTCAATAAAATACAATCTTTTTTTTGTCTCGCTAAAAATTCACGATCCACCATATGATAAGTAGGATAATGATCTGTCATTGTGAGCGGCGTATGAAATGAAATTAAATCACAATCAGATATTTTTTCAAAAGGCGTTTGCTCAATATCCGTTCGAAAAGGATCACAGAAAATAATTTCAAAATTAAGATATTTTAATTTTTCTGCAACAGCATTTCCAATTCGTCCTGCACCGATAATCCCTGCACGCAGTAAACTATTTTGTAAAAAACCTTCTTTTTGTAAAGCTGCAACAGTACAAATAATATATTCGACGACTGCATTGGCATTACATCCTTTTGCAGACGCCCAATGAATCCCCGCTTGATTCAACCACTCTGTATCAAGATGATCAATTCCGGTGGTGACACTCCCAACAAATTTGACAGAGGAACCTTGTAATAATGCTGCATTGACAGGCGTAACAGAACGTACCAATAAAATATCCGCATCTAAAATATCTTCGTGCGAAATTGCACGGCCAGGTTTTTGGATAACTGTGCCTAATTGACCGAAATAATGTCCAAGCAATGTAATATTTTCATCAGCAACAATTTTCATGCGTTTACAATTCCAAGAAAGATAATCAATCCTACCCAATTATTATTGAGAAATGCACGGAAACAATTCAGTGGGTCACGCTCACGAATTAAATATTGCTGGTAAAAAAATAATGTCGCCACCAAAATTAACATCGCGCTGTAAAATTTACCGAGCTGAAAAATAATCCCGCAATAAAATAATAAAGCAAGCACTAAAGATTGTAATAAAAAAATAACTAACCGATCATAACGCCCAAATAAAATAGCTGTTGAGTGTAGTCCAATCTTAATATCATCTTGACGATCTGTCATGGCATACAGTGTGTCGTACATCAAAGTCCACACAACAGCTGTTAAAAAAAGCCATCCTGTGCCCGTTTCAAGATAACCATTCACTGCAGAAAAAGCCATGGGTATACCCCAAGAAAACGTCACACCTAATCCTAATTGTGGTAAATGCGTGACACGCTTGAGCAAAGGATAAACCATCACAAATATAATTCCGACACATGCTAATGCCATCGTCAAATAATTCAGCATGCTCACCAAACCAAATGCGAGAGACACTAATAATAAAAAAATAAGATAGGCTTCACGCAATGCAATTTTGCCTGAAGTAATCGGTCGTTCTTGCGTACGCATCACATAACGATCAAAATCACGATCTGCAATATCATTAATGACACAGCCCGCAGAGCGCATCACGATCACACCGAAAACAAAAATCAATAATATTTTTAAATCAGGCATTCCACAAGCAGCCAACCATAACGCCCACAATGTAGGCCATAATAACAATAAAATGCCGATGGGCTTGTTCAGCCTCAATAGCGCAATATAATTACCCACGAGAATCTCCAAGCGCAAAAACATCTGGCAAAAAAACTTCAGTCAATAAAAGTGATTTTTTTCCTAAAGTAAACATAGAACGTCGTGCCCATAATGATTCGAAAGAACGCTCTGCTATTTCCATCATGCTTGTATGCAGACGATTGCCTGGTTTAATCTCAGAAAATTCAAAAAGGCTACGGTGCATATTTTGATGTCGAAATAGAACAGAACCTAAAGAACGATTTTTTAATCGTGCAAGTTGTTTTTCTTTCCCTGTTAAACTAGTCCGCGGGAAAATACTGCGCGCAAACATCCATTGATTATTTTCACTGACAATAAAAACGTCACGCACTAACACACGACTCCGTGTGCGAATAGATAATAATTTTCGCTCTTCTTGAGCAGGAAGCTGCCATGATTGTTGTAACACTTGAACAATCGGATGAGAAATCCCATATCGACGTAATCGCTGCATAAAAGAACCGGCATACTGCAGCCAAAAATGCATCGCTGAAGGCTGCTCAGGCAAGGTTGCGCCCCACCTTAAGGAACACATAGGTATATACCTCTCGCACATGAATTTTAGGATTTTTAGCATCCCATCTTGCATCGATCTTCAAATGTTCTTCAATCGAAAAATCTCGACGTAGCAATGAGTACGCCTTCAATTTTTCTCAATCAGAACGTTTGAATCTCTCGCAATCTGAGCGCTAAAAACCCAAAAACTCATCTGCGAGAGGTATACCTCAATAAAGCTGGGTATGGAATAGTGCCGTAACAATGACTAAAAAGGCAAGTTTTCTTGTACTAATTACACTCCAATCAGTTTAAAATCGGGCAAGTTTGGAGAGAAAAAGAAAGTGAACCCTAAAAGCAAAAATATTTATCTCATCGGCCCCATGGGTGCTGGCAAAAGCAGCGTTGGCAAATATTTGGCCGCGCAGCTAGGTGTTACCTTTCATGATACCGACGAAGAAATTGAAAAGCGTACTGGCGTTGATATCGGCTGGATCTTTGACCTGGAAGGCGAGGAAGGATTTCGTAAACGGGAAGAAACAGTTGTCAGCGATTTGGTCAAAAAATCTGGCATCGTCCTAGCCACCGGCGGTGGAACCGTCCTTTCGCCTTTATGCCGACAACTATTATGCGAACACGGGACTGTCGTCTATCTTGAGGTTTCGCTTCGCCACCAAAAGAATCGCACCGTCAACGAAAGTCGACGGCCTATGTTGCGCGTTAAAAATCGTCAAGAAGTCCTCGAAAAACTCCAGCTCGAACGCGAACCTTTATATCAAGCAATGGCCGACTTTCGCGTACCAACAGATCAAAGAAATGTAAAATCAGTCGCCGATGATATTTTGGCGTGGTTGAAGAAGGAAAATCCAACATGTCCCTGAGCATGTATAAACTCATTGCTGCCGCAGCGATTTTAATCACGAGCTTGATCGCTGTGATTTATCCGGTGAAAATGCGCGCGCATCCTGGACATCACCCCCTACTCGAACGTGGCGATGCGTTTGCCAGTGGTATTTTTCTAGGAGCAGCTCTGTTTCACATGCTGCCTGATGCGCTGACTATTTTTAACCAGTTACTTAGCAATATACATTTTCCCATCGCAGAATCTTTTTGCGCAGCCGGATTTTTAGTTTTACTCTTTTTAGAAAAACTATCTGGATTTCTTAATCATAAGAATATTACTTCGAGTATTTCATTATTGTTAGCTGCCATCTTAATTGTTCATGCACTCATTGAAGGTGCCGCGCTCGGTATCACTACCACGGCCGCAACAACAACCATTTTATTTTTAGCGATTATTGTTCACAAAGGTTCAGAAAGTTTTGCGCTCGCGATGATTTTAAATCGCAGTCATCTGATGTTTATTCCAATTCTCATCACGATTGGATTATTTGCATGTATGACGCCGCTTGGGATTTTATTCGGTTCATTACTAACACAAACTTTGAAATGGAACACAGGACAACTCACTACCGCTGCATTTAATGCTTTTGCTGCAGGTACATTTTTATATATGTCTACTTTGCATCATATCAATCATCACCACGAACCCCACGAAAAAGAAAGTTTCGTTGAGTTTTGGTTTTTAGTGGCAGGATTATGCACCATGGCATTATTAGCGCTATGGACATAAGGCGTGTCCTAATCTTTATATCGAATGATACGCGCCAATCTTGCCAAAAACCTTGCAACATCTAGCTTGACTCATTTCAGGGGGCGATGGCCAGCAAAAAGGATCAGGACAATCTTCCCAAGTAATAGCTTGATAGGCGTACGTATCGTCTTTGTAATAATAGCCCGTTGAGTAACCTTTGTAATAACCGTTTGAGTAGCCTTTGTAGTACCCAGCATTAGCCTGTTGAACAGAAAAAAGGCAGGCAATGAAAATAAAAATGAATATCCTTTTCATGTCATTGATTCCTTGTGAAATATTAAACAGGTGACAAGATATTATATCATTTTTGGACGAAAAGATGGGGCCGAAAGGTCCCTTCCCCCTCCAGGGGAGGGGAAGGTTAGGATGGGAGGATTTAATTAATTACGCTTCAATGAGACCCAACTCTTGCACTGCATCTCTCTCTGCGCGCAATTCGTTGAGCGTGAGTTTTAATTTCTCTTCAGCAAATGCATTATGCTGCAAACCGGTGATCACTTTTAATTGACCACCTTCTGTGCGGCAAGGGAAAGAATAAATCAAACCTTCATCAATACCGTATTCCCCTTGCGATGCACGCGCGACAGAAAATGTTTCGCCTTGTGCGGTTTCGTGCACCAAATGATAGACCCCCATCAGCGCAGCATTGGCAGCGGACGCTGCAGAAGAAGCACCGCGTGCTTTAATCACCGCTGCACCGCGTTTTTGAATCAGTGGAATAAAATCATTTTGCAACCATGCGAGATCAATAAAATCAGTCGCTGGTTTGCCGTTAATTTTTGCATTGTAAAAATCAGGAAATTGGGTCGAAGAATGGTTTCCCCAGATCGTGACGCGTGACACCGTTGTCACATCGACATTGGCTTTAATCGCTAATTGTTTACGTGCACGCAACTCATCCAACATGGTCATCGCATAAAAACGATCGCGCGGAACATCTGGTGCATTGCTCATTGCAATCAAACAATTTGTGTTACAAGGATTACCGACTACAAACACACGCACATCGTCCGCAGCATTTTCATTAATGGCACGACCCTGTGTCGTAAATATTTTACCGTTAATTTTTAATAAATCAGAACGCTCCATTCCTTCTTTGCGCGGCACAGCGCCAACTAAGACTGCCCAGTTCACACCACGCATCGCTTCATTGACATCCGAAGTACACACAACATTTTTCAGCAAAGGAAAAGCGCAATCATCTAACTCCATTGCAACACCGCGCAAGCTGGGTAATGCAGGTTCAAGTTCAAGTAAATGCAAATCGACGGTGGTATCAAGACCAAACATTTGACCTGATGCAATACGAAAAATTAAGGCATAACCAATTTGGCCTGCCGCCCCAGTAATGGCAACCTTCACATGTTTTTGTTGTGACATTGAGAAATCCTCTTGGCTAATGAAGCGCGTATTCTACAGATGAGCTTACGCTGTATCTACACCTCTCCCGATTTCTCATTTGCTTTATCCATACTGAAACTATAAAATGAAATACTTATGTATATCTTTTAATCATTGTCTGCTAACAGGGAGTTACGCCAATGGTTCGTAGACATATTCCTTTTGTTGTATTTTTTCTTGCTATTATTCTTTCAAAGCCTCTTTTTGCTGCCAACCCTGTGACAATTGATGACGCCTGGGTTACAAAAAATGGCTCCGTAGTCACAGGAAGTTTTGAAGGTACATCTACTCAGCCAGCCATCTCAGTCACCACCCGAAAGGCGATCACTATTCAAGGGACGGCAGTCAGCGGGCCAGGAGATCTCATTAAAATTTCCTCAGGTGCTAATGTCACTATTGTGAATACACGCGGAACAGGTCTGAATCCAAACGTAAAAAACAAACAGAAAGGCGCATTTGTCACGGCAACTAGTCCAGCGAATCTGCTTGTAAAAAACTGTACGATCACTGGCACCCGTTTTGGTATATACGTGGCAGGCTATACGAGTGGTAGCGGGACAGTCAAAATATTGCAGAATATTATCAATAATACTGATGGTCGCTACAGTGATGGCGCAGGCGGCTATATCATGCAAGGTGACATGCGTGCACACGCCATTCAATTAAATGGCGTACGCGGCGCACCCGGTGTTGAAATTGCATGGAACCAGATCATCAATGTACCCTTCCAGAGTGAAACAAATGATATGGTTAATATTTATAGCAATGGTGGCTCCAGCAATAATCATCTAAAAATACACGATAATTTTATACAAGGATGTCTACCTGCCAATCCAGGCACCGATGCTGAATCAGGTGTAGGCATTATTACGGATGGAAGCAGTAGTGATTCTGCTACGACTGCAACCTCTTTTGTTGATATTTACAACAATCAATTGACCATGATGGCAAATCAAGGCCTCGCAACTGCAGCAGGGCACGACAACAATATATTTAATAATCGTGTTATTTCTGCCGGTAAGCTTTCAAACGGCACAGTTTATGCAACACCTGCTGGGAATGGTGCGTATAATTGGAATGCACAAAAGCAATCTACCGGCACTTTTTTCAATAATCATGTTCACGATAATCTTTTTGGGTTTCTCCGCAAAAGCAGCTCAGGTGGCACAGCACGCTCTGACTGGTGGCTGCCAGGACAAAATTTTGCAGATGAAGGGAATATTCACTTTACGCCTAACAATAACTCAAGCCCTACACTTCAGGATGAAGCCAATGAGTTTGCCAGTTGGCAGAAAAAATTGGCAGAAAACAATATTCACCCTGGTATTAATGATGATTCCGGCACCATTCAGATCGTCAATTCTTCTACTTCAGACGCCTCTTGTGCCAAAGCACAGGATCAGCTGTATGTCGACAAAGTGAAGACAGGTGCAGAATTCGAAGCAGGCACCGGCACCACGACAACTGCAACACCGGGTGATCATGAAGTCAAACTAGCTTCAATGACAACAGCTGTGCCTGCAGTTAAATTATCAGGCAGTTGCACCAGCACAATAGATGATGCAACGATTAGCGTAGCGAAAAATCAGACTACCCGTGTGACTGCAACCTATAAATACACTATTCCTCCTGCCACAGCAGGCATCATCAAACTGGGAACGACAGCGACCTCCGATCCTCGTTGTGCAGGGGCTTCCGATATATTTTATCTTGATGGAAGCCAGACAGGCGTCTCGTTTGCCGTTGCGAATGGTACTTCACTGACTGTTCAAACTGGATCCCATACGTTCAAGCTGGCTTCTGCCGGACCTATTTCTGCAGGCAGTGGTGAATCTGGCACTTGCACTAGCACGCTCAGCACAAACCAGGCCACTGTGGAAACTGAACAGACTGTGCCTGTATATGCAACGTATGTCTACAAGCCAGCACCATCAGGTGCCACCTGCAAAATAACTTCATCAAAAGTGATCGAAACACCAACCTGGGGTATCAAAGTAGATTCATTCCAAGTCAATGTGAGCGTCACTGGGTTCTCCGTAGATACGAGTGGCAATATTAGTATGAATGGCAGTATCGCAATGAAAAACGCCTTCCACCAGTCTGGTTTCTGGGCCGATCAAGGATTTACTATTGCATATAGCGGTAGTAATGGAACATGGACTGGCAAAATGTATGCGCCCAATGGTTCTGCAAGTTTCAACCTAAAGGGCAACCTCATTGATGGCAAACCCAACTACTTCAAGGTGGGAGACAATCCAATGCAATCATTGACCATCAGTGGTACGCAATGTAATTGATGAAAAAATCAAAGAAAACCGGGGGTCAAAAACCGGGGGTCATGCCTGGCTTGTTGACTTTATAACATGGTCCTTAACCATCTCTAATCCTTGAGAAAACTCTAGATTATTAGCCACTCTCATTATTGTTCTTATGAGACCAGTAACATTACGTTGAAAATATTTGGCTACAGCACTTAGCGAGCATATTTTTAAATCTTGAGCTAACAACGCAATTACTGCTCGAATCTTTGCGTTAGTGTGGTTTTTAGAAATGCTACTCAGACTGAATTCGTTAGCTCCATAATACTCACAAATCACATTTACTAATTTACCTAAATCCCAATTATTAAAAGAAATATTTTGTGAGTTACTCCTCTCGAGTTTTACCAAGAAATCACTATCTGCTAAAACTGATATTTTCTTGTGGTTTCCAGATTGAAATTCTTCGTTTTGATCACTATTTACATTTTCTTGCATATACTTTTGGTAGTGAGTTATTGCTATTTCCCCGTTTTCTGCAAATTGATTTAATACTAAATTGCACGAAACCCATGAAAGAGCTTTATAGCCTAAATAAACGCTGTGACTACTCCAACAATATTCTTCTGCTAACTCAACGAGCCCCGCGCGCACTGGATTAAGATGAATATAACGAACTAAACCTAAAAGATAATTATCTGCATCTACTAGTATCGCTTTATGACGACCCTGGAACAGATGACCAACACGTTGCTGAGTTTTATTGATCCATTGAGCATAACGAAAACTGAAATTATGAACTATCTTTGATAAAGGAATATCATTTACTTGTATGGCAAGATGAACATGATTATCCATCAAACAAAAAGCAAAAACCTTATACCCAAAACGTTGCGTCCCTTCTGCAAGTAATGAACAAAAATATATTCGATCTTCATTGGTAAAAAATATGCGCTTTTTTTCATTGCCCCGCAACATGACATGGTATGTTGCACCCGGGTAATAAATGCGAACTTTTCTTGCCATGTGAAGAAACTCCTCAGAATGTGTATTGGGTTTTTATGTGATGGTGAAAAATCTTGATGAAAGGAATGAAGTTAAAAAATCTAGCGCTGATAAAAACAGGGAAGGAGAATGATACTATTTAGTTTTAAGAAAATAACGCAAAATGTCAACTGATCAGGCATGACCCTGTTTCTCCTGTTTCTCGCGAAATGTCAACTAATCAGGCATGACCCCACGGTCTTTCAAGCTAGGCATGACCCCATTCATTTTCACGGTCTTTTCTATTAAAATGTCAACAAGCTAGGCATGACCCCATTCATTTTCATTCATTTTCTTTGACAGAGCCACCTTCCCCCACTACTATCGCCCTATGAATTTATTTGCAGATCATTTACCACTCAGCCTGTATATCCACATTCCCTGGTGCATACAAAAATGTCCTTACTGTGACTTCAACTCGCATGCGCTTACACAGCCGTTGGCTGAGGATCGTTATGTCGATGCTCTATTACAAGATTTCAAAGCCCACCTATCAGACATCGCTGAACAGTGTTTTGTCAGTGTTTTTTTTGGTGGCGGTACTCCCAGTCTTTTTTCTCCAAAAGCAATCGGGCGCATTTTAAACGGTATCGATCATCATATGCCTTTCAGCAAAACAACTGAGATTACCCTCGAAGCTAATCCCGGCACCATCGATGAAAAACATTTTGCAGGGTTTAAACAAGCGGGCATTAATCGTTTATCGATTGGAATTCAAAGTTTACAAAATGACAAACTAAAAACCCTGGGCCGCATTCATGATCGCAAGCAAGCCTTGCGCGCAATTGATATCGCCAAAAATGCAGGCTTCGATAATTTTAATTTAGATTTAATGCATGGATTGCCTGAACAAACGGCTGAAGATGCTTTGCAAGATTTAAGCGATGCACTCAATACAAATCCGACACATCTTTCATGGTACCAACTCACGATTGAACCAAATACCGCCTTTCATCATCAACCACCAACATTACCTCCAGAAAACATTTTGCATGCCATTCAAAATCAAGGAGAACAAATACTGCGAGAAAATGGATTTGAACGATATGAAATTTCTGCTTGGTCAAAACCCAATCGTCAATGTGTGCACAATAATAATTACTGGCAATTTGGCGATTATTTAGGAATCGGCGCTGGTGCACACAGTAAGATTACAGATACAAAAAAACAAATCATCACGCGTTATATGAAATGGAAACATCCGAAAGAGTATTTAAATCCAGACAAAAATTTCATCGCACAAAAAACCATTGTACCGCACACTGAATTACCGTTTGAATTTATGCTTAACGCATTGCGATTGATTGATGGTGTACCCGCAAATATTTTCACAGAGCACACGGGATTACATTTAGAAAGTATCGCGCCACTTTTAGAAAAAGCGCGCGCGAAAAAATTATTGAATGAAGATAACAAAATCATTTGCCCGACCACACTCGGGCATCAATTTTTGAATGATTTAACTGAGATATTTATGTCTTAGCAAAGAAACTGCCCACACACTTCATCTGTCCAATGATATGAAATACCGAGTGAAATTAAATCTGCATTTTTAATGCCGCCACCACTCATCATGCGATCAAACGTGAGCTCTGCTTGCCAGCGTGATGTTAAGTCGTAACTTGCGCCAATGCCGATCTTAGGTCGCAAAGAAGTTTGTGTTGTACTTTTTGGGCTACCATCAGCATTTAATTTAGCAATACTGCCAGAGGAAGTTGTACGCGCAATACCGACCCCGAGTTTTGCAAATAATGAAAATTGTTGTGCTAACGGCCAAATAGCTTTACCCGTGAGGTCAACTACATTAACACGCTGTTGCGGCTTGTTGCCGCTTGGCAATGTAACATTGTAAGTTGCATTAGCATAATGTGTATAACCCATTTCAAAAGCAGCATAACGATTAAATTGTCCGCCGAAATAAAGTCTTTCGCCAACACCTGTACTGCTCGCTGTTGTAGGCGTGCCTGTTGTCGTTGTTGTTGCAGGCGCATGAATATTAGAGTTACCCACTTGAATACCCAGATAAGCTCCGTTTTCCATCGCAAAAGTAGCAGTTGAAAGAGAAAGCAAAAGAGCTGCTAATGAGAGTTGATTGAAACGCATAAGATTTCCTTTATTTGAATTTTCACTGCGAAGACATTCCACACAGTCGTCATTGCGAACCTGCGAGCATTTGGTAGCCTCGCGTTGACGGATCGCTGTAAGTAATTACGTGCGGAGAAGAGTACCACAAAATTATTTTTTGCTAAACTGCAAATCGCGAATCACATAACCCGCTTGTTTCCCACGTTTTTCGAAGCGAGTGACGACCGGACGATGCAAACAACGCTCAGCATATTGATTGTCGCCTGCAACATTTTCGAGCACATCGATATTAGATAAAACTTGCATCATGTGTTTTGCATAATCTTCCCAATCTGTTGCCAAATGCAGCACACCATTGGTGTGTAATTTATCAGTTAACTTTTGAACGAAAGGTGTTTGGATGAGTCGACGTTTATGGTGACGACGTTTTGGCCAAGGATCAGGAAAAAATATTTGAATCCCTGAAAGACTACTCCCAGGAATAGAATGCGCTAACACTTGCACGGCATCAGCATGATACACACGAATATTTTTAATGTTTGCCTGCATGATGCCGGCTAATAAACAGCCCACGCCAGGCAAGTGCGTTTCGATACCGATAAAATCTGTTTCAGGTGAATCCATCGCGGCTTGTAACAAAGAGTGCCCCATGCCAAAACCAATTTCGAGTACACAAGGCGCTTCACGTGAAAAAATTTCGACAGGATTAATCAAGCCCATTTGTAAATGCAATCCAAACAGCGGCATACCTTCATCGATTGCACGACGTTGCGCATCGGTCATGCGCCCTTCTCGGCGCACGAAGCTTTTAATGTGGCGAAAAAATTCAATAGGTGTCGTCATTTTTTTTCGAAAACTCATTAATCAATTGATGTTTATAAAGGTGCAAATGATTTTCCAATCCAACAGGATATTGTTTTTTGTCATACGCTTTCACAAATTGATTGACTGATTGTATGGCGCGTTCACGAATCACATGAATCGTTTCTGTGTCAGCTATTTTTTTCCCGTCGCGAAATAAAGGCTGCAACAAATCCTTGAAATCGTCAAATGCATTGACTGGACGTAACGTGTGCGGGGTTTCAATGCAAAAACGAGAAATCGATTCTGTGAGACCCAGTGGTAAATCATAAATCAAATCTTCTGTTGGAACCCCATTTTTAAAAAATCGGCGCACTTGCAAAACACCTGGGTTCGAAATTTTTTCGGGACTGTCAGACAGTTTAAGTTTGTAATCCCATTTATTGTTGGTGTCATTCCATAATGCTGATAATTTGTAAACACCATCTAATGCAGGATAATCATAAGCTGTCGCTAGATTCGTCCCAACACCCCACACAGAAATTTTTGCGCCCCGCTGTTTTAATTCAGTAATGACATATTCATCAAGACTATTGCTAGCAATAATAGCCACATTGGGAAAACCAGCATCATCTAATTGTTGTCTGGCGGCAATACTCAATGCACACAGATCACCAGAATCTAAACGAATAGCGCGCAATTCAACGCCTTTTTCGCGCATTCTTTTTGCGGTGCGAATTGCATTTTCGACACCGCGCTGTGTGTCATACGTATCTACTAATAAAACAAAATTGTGCGGCATGACTTCCGCGAAAGCATCAAATGCTTGTTGTTCAGTCGGAAAAGCTGTAACCCAACTGTGCGCTTGCGTGCCAGAGACAGGAATGTCAAAACGTTGACCCGCCAACACATTAGAAGTTGCAGCGCAGCCCCCAATATAAGCAGCACGACTGGCTGATAATGCCCCATCGGGGCCTTGTGCTCGCCGCATCCCAAACTCTAAAACACGATCACCGATAGCAGCCTGACAAACACGCGCTGCTTTTGTTGCAATCAATGTTTGAAAGTTAATCAACTCAAGCAGCGTGGATTCGATTAATTGAGCTTGTAATAAAGGCCCGCTCACACGCAACAAGGGTTCATGCGGGAAGACAATCGTGCCTTCTGGGATCGCATCTATGTCACAACTAAAACGCACCGTCGATAAATAATCAAGGAAATCCTGGGGGAATAAGTTGTCCCCTGCGGGGGATTTTACGGTTTGTAAATAAGCTATTTCAGTGGGGCCAAACCGCCATCCCTGCAAAAACTCTACGACGCTCGACAACCCTGCCAAAACAGCGTAATTGCCGCCGAACGGATGTTTACGAAAAATCTGGTGAAACACTGCTTTTTGCTCGTGCATACCCAACTTCCAATAGCCGTAAGCCATGGTGAGCTGGTATAGATCAGTCAACAGAGGTGAAATCACAGTGTTTCCTCAAAAGGGAGGGATTATACAGGAAAAATAGATTTGTGTTATTCTGCTTTCCTTTTGTGTCTAAAGATCATGATCACACTTAAAAACATCAGTAAATCCTACAACACAACTGCTGGGCAAATCAGCGCTTTAGATCAAGTCAACTTGACCGTCAATAAAGGCGAGATTTTCGGGATTATTGGCAAAAGCGGCGCGGGGAAAAGCACCCTGATCCGTTGTGTGAATTTATTAGAGCGCCCCGACAACGGCCAAGTTTTTGTCAATCAAGTCGAGTTAACAGCTTTGCCTGCAAGCAAATTGCGCATGGCGCGACACAATATTGGGATGATTTTCCAACATTTTAATTTACTACAATCACGCACTGTCTACGATAACATTGCCTTGCCACTCGAATGCCTAGGTTTCAACAAGCAACAAATTCGACAACGCATTCAACCCTTGATTGAGTTAACGGATTTAACTCAACATCAAAAACATCATCCAAGCCAACTGAGCGGCGGACAAAAACAACGCGTCGCGATTGCACGCGCGTTAACCGCTAAACCCCATGTTTTATTATCCGATGAAGCAACATCAGCACTCGACCCAGAATCTACACATGCGATTTTAGATTTACTTAAAAATATTCGCGACACACTTAACGTTACCATTTTATTAATCACACACGAAATGTCTGTGATCAAAGCGTGTTGCGATCGGGTTGGAATTCTTTCAACAGGTCATTTAATTGAAGAAAATGAGGTTGGCCGTTTTTTTGCACATCCGGAAACAGACATTGCGAAAAATTTTATTATGTCTTCACTTCAGCAAAGTTTACCGCATCCTTTGGTGGATAAAATTTGCGACAACGCCAGCGATAATACACATCCTGTTTTACGTTTACGTTTTTTAGCAGATACTGCAACACAACCTGTTATCGCACACTTAATTCGTCAATTCCAATTACGCGTGAATATTTTGCAAGCGAACGTCGAATATATTCGCAATCATGCCTCTGGCGTGATGCTACTTGCGATCGATGGCACAACAGAACAACTCAATGCTGGGATACAATTTTTAAAAACGTCTGGCATTCAAGTAGAGGTACTCGGTCATGTCCCCGATGACATTGTCTCTTTTATATGAGGCGACATTACAAACACTCGCCATGGTAATCGTCTCAGGATTTTTTACTCTGGTATTTGGATTACCCCTCGGCGTATTGATGTATATCGCTCGCGAAAAGCAATTACTCAATCAACCAATGCTGGGGCGCGTACTCAGTCTAATTGTAAATATCACACGCTCAATTCCCTTTGTGATTTTGATGGTGATTATTATTCCTTTCACACGTTTATTAGCAGGCACATCGATTGGCACTGTCGCAGCTATGGTTCCACTCACATTATGTGCCATTCCTTTTTTCGCGCGCGTAACAGAAAATGCTTTGCTTGAAATCAATCCTGGCTTAATTGAAACAGCTCATGCAATGGGCGCAACACTCCCGCAAATTATTCGCAAAATTTTATTACCTGAAGCCTTGCCTAACCTCATCAATGGATTCACGCTAACGTTAATCAATTTAACGGGGTATTCCGCCATGGCTGGTGCCATTGGTGGTGGTGGATTAGGCGATCTCGCCATTCGTTATGGATATCAGCGCTTTGAGATTACGATTTTATTTTTCGCCATGGCAATTATGGTGATTTTAGTGCAATTTATTCAATTTGCAGGCGATTTTGCTGCAAAATGGTTTGCGTATCCAGAGAATTGACGGATAATAAAAATCTCGTCATCGCGAGGCTACGTAGTGCTTAGCCGTGGCGATCCACTCTTCAAAAAACTGGATTGCCACGCCCAAACGCTTCGCGGGCTCACAATGACGTCGTTGAAACTCATTATTGAGAACATGTTATGCTAAAAAGATATTTCCTGATCATCACGTTATGCTTCCTCACAGCCTGTCAACAAAATGACAATGCATTACGTGTAGGCACAATCACAGGGCCTGAGACACAACTCGTCGAAGTGGCACAGCAAATCGCGCTCGATCAATATGGTTTAAAAATTAAAATTATTCCTTTCGCGGATTACCTCCAACCGAATACTGCGTTGAACGAAGGCAGCATCGACGCCAATATTTTTCAGCACCAACCCTGGCTCGATCAACAAAATCAAGATCATCATTATCAACTTATTTCGATTGCAAAAGGTTTTATTTACCCGATGGGTTTATATCCTGGCAAAACAAAAACATTATCTGCATTGCCACATGGCGCAGTGATCGCAATTCCGAATGATCCCAGCAATGAAGGGCGCGCTTTATTATTGTTACAAAAAGCAGGATTGATTCAGCTCAGCAAAAAAGCAGGCATTTACGCAACACCCGCTGACATCATTGCCAATCCCAAAGGACTCACGTTTAAAGAACTAGATGCCGCGCAGCTCACCCGCAGTTTAGCAGACGTCGATCTCGCAGCAATCAATACCAATTTTGCCATCGAAGCTAATTTATATCCGAATCGTGATGCCTTATTTCACGAAAATAATGATTCTATTTATGCCAATATTATTGTGATTCGCGCGAATGAAAAAAATGATCCTCGGATTCAACAGCTCGTCGATGCATTTCATTCTGACGCTGTTGTCAAAGAAGCTGATAAAATATTTCATGGACAAGCCATACGCGCTTGGCATTAATTCAATTAAAGGGAGCCTTCAACATGAAAATCAAAAAAATCATTGCATCACTTGCCTTGACTTGTTTGATCACGAGTTGCGCCACAACAAGCTCAAATGAATCAGCTGAAGCCCTTTATCAAACAGGCAATCAGTATGCACATGGCAAAGGCGTTGCACAAAATGATGTTGAAGCTGCGCACTATTATCAATTAGCTGCAGACGCAGGCTCTGCAAAAGCACAATATGCACTTGGATATATGTATCGCACAGGTCGTGGCGTACCGCAAAATTATGAAACAGCTGCGCGTTGGTTCAGTCGCGCTGCAGAACAACACAATTCAGATGCGCAATATAGCTTAGGTTTGCGTTATTTATTAGGCCAGGGCACACAACAAAGTGACAGCCAAGCCTTATTGTGGTTCAAAAAATCAGCCGATCAAAACAATGTCTATGCAGAAAATCAATTAGGTTATATGTATGCTAGTGGCCGCGGTGTTACCAAAGATTATGCGACAGCAATTCAGTGGTATCAAAAAGCAGCAGATGGCGGACTTGCCAGCGCACAATATAATCTTGGAATGATGTATGCCAATGGAATGGGCACTAACGTAGATCGTGCAGTTGCGCGCGATTATTTAAAACGTGCTGCAGCAAAAGGATTTAGCCCTGCGCAAAAGGCGTTAGCCTCACTATGAGCAGAATCCTTTGAAAAATTATTCTCACACACCGCGCAAACGTTTCGGGCAAAATTTTTTAATTGATCCGCATATTATTCAACGCATCGTGCAAACCATTGCACCTGAAAAAAATCAGCATCTCGTTGAAATTGGCCCAGGGCAAGCTGCGCTTACAAAATTATTAATTGAAAAATCAGACACTCTGGATGTCATAGAAATTGATCGTGATCTGGTACAAATGTTGCAAAACACATTTTCAAATCATGAAATGATTACAATTCATTCCGCAGATGCTTTAACATTTGATTTTGCCAAACTTGTCACAGACCACAAAAAATTACGCTTGATTGGCAACTTACCATACAACATTTCAACGCCTTTAATTTTTCATTTATTAAGATTTTCTTCAATCATTGATGACATGCATTTTATGTTACAAAAAGAAGTCGTTGATCGATTAGCAGCAACGCCGGGAAGTGATGACTGGGGAAGACTCAGTGTAATGGTGCAATATCATTGCGACGTGCGTGCGCTTTTTCAAGTGCCGCCCAGTGCGTTCAACCCTCCCCCGCGTGTGCAATCGGCGATTGTGAAATTAACTCCACATGCCACATTACCAGTTGTTGCAAAAGTCTATACTGATTTTGAAAATGTGGTACGAACAGCTTTCACTAAACGACGTAAAATGATTCGCAATGCGTTAAAAGATTTTGTAACAGATGATGCACAATGGAAACAATTAAACATTAATCCTGAATTGCGCCCAGAAGAATTATCCGTCGCAGATTATGTGAAGATTAGTAACAATTTCTTTTCGTCTTAAATCTCATTTCAAACCTCATCTCTTAGCCATCGTCGTCCTGAAAAAACTTTCGTCCGCCTCATTTGACCGAAGATAACTTGGTAGCACGAAAGTTTTATTCAGGATCCACACCAGACGAGTGCTAACCCACCCATCTCGACTGACTCAACCACTTGTGATCTGGATAATACGCTACAACGACGGTGCGATTTTTAATCGTGTCGATGAAAGGTTTTGCAATTGCTTTATCCACAGCAGGGCATCCCCAGCTGCGACCTAGTCCGCCGTATCTTTTTGCAACTTCTGGAGAAGCATAAGCGGCACCGTGAAATACTGTACTGCGGCGATAAGCATTGTCATTGATGCCTGGCTCTAAGCCAATCATACGTAACGAATACCCGTTGCCGCCCATATAAGGCGCACTGTCTGTTAAGAAAACCCCTAAACTGGATTTCAGACTGCCGACTTGATTTGAGAATGATGTTGCATTGACTGCACCGCTATTCTTACCGTGCGTAACCCACGTGTTATATAACACTTTACTGTGTAACACATCGACCACCCAAAGACGGCGTTCGTTAGAGGGTTTCGAATAATCAATGATCGTCAATAATCTTTTATTATCCAATCCCTTAGAGCGTGCCTTAGCGTATGCATTCAAGCTTAGCTTCAGAACGTTAACATCTAAGTTATCCGCTTGATAATGGATTGAGCTTACTTTTTCTTGGAGCCAACCACTTGATCCTACTGCTGTATTGGTAACGTTTAAAGCAGAGTCTTGAAAAGGTGAATAAGAACCCCATCCCACGAGGGTTGGAGAAGCGACAATTAACAACAAAATAATATAACGTATTGATTTCATTACAAAAAACTCTGTTTCGATGAACAAAAAAGGGTCTTGATATTAAACAATTATCCATGTTGTGTCAAATTAAAGCGCATATAAAGTACAATCATGGAGCCACCACCTATGACTATTTTATCGACCTAGATAAAATAGTCAGATACGATCAGGGGTGATTTGTGAATCGAATTTACACTACAATGATTGAACATCATCTTGCTGTTTTCCGGCAAATGGCATTTATTGCAGAAGTGAAAGTCTTATTCATTTTCAAAAAGCACTCAACGTACCACATGCTTTTCAAGTAGTTATTGATATGGATCCGGTAGAAATTGATTGCTTTAGCTATAAAAAACCTATCATTGTCCCAGCAAATACTTTTCTTTCGCAGCTTGTCTAAAAAACACCCTCCGCAGACTCAGCATGGCAAATCCTCACAATTGTCAAAAGATTGATGTCATATTATCCGATTTATTACGTTATGCCATATTTGTGCGCAGAGTAAAACGCTAGACCTTAAAGTGAACCTCGACTTTTCATCAAAATAATGGTTTAATCCCCCCACTAAGATAACTCGCTATTCATACAAACGAGAATTATAAAATGTTTGAGATATTTTCTTTTAAAAATGGCCACGATTTACGAGTAGCTGTTCGCAGTCAAGACATCGAAAAAGTAAAATCCATTATCGCTAATCTATATAAACAATTAAACGAACCCGGCGCTGAGCAAGTCGGAGACTATATAGATTTACACGGCGATCGAGGTCGAACCGCGATGCATTTTGCAACAATGAACTTGCATCCCATAGGTGGGTCACCACCAGAAGAAGCCAAACAAATTCTAAAAATTTTAAAAGAAAACGGCGGTAGTTTATTAAGCAAAGATGATAAGGGAAAGACCCCTTTGCAAGTGGCGGTTGAATTCAAATGTTTTCAGTTTATTTTGAAACTTTTTCATGAACAATATGATTTATTTTCAGAAGAAGAATGCAATGAAATTTTGGAACGCAGTGAAAATTCAAATTATATGAACAATATTGAATTAGCAGCATCAATGCAACCAACAGATTTCTTACAAGCTGTCTGGGGTGGAGAACGCAAAAAAATTCAAGTGTATCTTGCTGCACATAAAAATGATCCGGAAACTTATTTAAATATTAAAGCTTCTGAAACATTTAAAATTGGTATTTTTGATAATGGTCAAAATGCATTACACATTTCTGCTTGCAAAAGATCAGGCAATTCTTTAGAAATAGCAAAAGACTTGTTAGACGCTGGTTTTGATATCACGACAAAATCCTCTACTGGCTCAACTGCTTTGCATATTGCCGCAATAAACAACTCTTTACATATCGCAACATTGCTAATTGAGCATAAAAGTGATATTGATGCTGAAGATAAATATTTAAATACTCCACTACATTGCGCTGCTAGCAAAGGGTATAAAGAAATTGTAGAGCTATTATTAGCCCATGACGCGAATGTTTTCAAAACAAAGATAAGTAAGCAAACAGCAGCGCAAGTGGCAGAAGAATATGGGCACCGAGCTATTGCAGCGTGTATTAGAGAAGTAGAATTTCAAAAAATAGTACGCTCCATGACGCCCGCAGATTTCTTACAGGCTGTATTTGATAGAAACCGGGGAAAAGTTAAAGCCTACCTAACATTACATCGAAACGATCCTGAAACTTATTTAAATGTTAAAAGCTCTATGAGGTGGGAATCTGATAGATTTTTAAGAGAGGCGAATGCGTTACATATTGCTTCTTATCGATCAGAAGCAATAGCAAAAGATTTATTAGCTGCTGGTTTTGATGTCATGGCAAGGACAGTCAGCCATTCATCAACTGCTTTACATTTGGCTTCACAGGCGGATGCTTTAGGTATTGCAGAAATTTTACTTGAACATAAAAGTGATATTGACGCTCAGGATTGCTTCCTAGATACGCCATTGCATTGGGCTGCTTACAAGGGTCATGAAGCAATGGTAAAGTTATTATTAGCACATGGCGCGAATGTTCTCAAAAAAAATAAAGATGGAAAAACAGCTTTCATGCTCGCCGAAGAAAATGGATTTAGAGAAATTGCTAAAACACTCAAAAATGCTGAAATTGCCCAACTCGTTACGCAAGCGATCGAAGCAGGTTGTGTCAATGAGATTGATGACAATAAAGAAAGTATATTGTTTCATGCTGTTCGTCATGGAGATCATGAATCAGTTAAAAGATTACTTGAAAACGGCGCAGATATTTCCTTAAAAAATCACGAAGAAAAAACAGTTTATGATTATGCAAAGGAAAGTAAGTTCCCTGAGATTCGTTTACTTTTACTAGAAGCTAAAATCGTTGCACTAGAACCCCTCGCGAATCTAACTCCTCAAAAGCGAAAACGGAATGACGTCGATATTAATTTGCCACGCTATCTATCTCATAATTATCCGATCATTCCACCAGAAGAATATGTGCAAGTGTATAGTTTTTTAGACGTTGCAAAACCTTTACAGGAAGAAGAAAAACCTGAAGCACCAGGGGAAGATTATTTTGATTTTATCCCTGCTAATGAAGAAGAAGCTTCTCATATTATGATCACTGATAATAGTGAAATTGAAACGCCTACTTTTTGCCAAGTGCAAGTACCTTTTTTAGCCGGGGGGAATGGGAATTTTTTTAAAAGCGTTCAAGTATTTCTTGAAGAAGTCGTTGGCACACCGTGTTTAAATACGGTCCTCACTTCGCAACCTTAACCCCCAACGATCTAAGGTTTCGCCAATCATTTGATCTAATCGTGCTAAATTATTTACGTAGCCGATTTTCACATTGATATAAGTAATTTCTTGGGTCGTTAAATTCGACTGCAATGTGCTCACCTCAAATGGTGTGACTTTGCCAAACTTTAATTTTGTTTCTGCAATTTTTAAACTTTGACGCGCGAGTTCAACAGCTGTGCGCGCTTGATCAATTTGTTTTTTCTGACTGTTCACTGTATTCCAAGTGTTAATTACATCACTTGTCAGTTGGCGCTTCGCTTGTTCTATCGCAATTTTTTGTTGGCGCAATCCAATTTTGGCTTGCACAACAGCTTGCTTCAAAGAAAGATTATCAATCGGAACTGTTAAGTTTAACCCGACTGAAAGGTTATCATTACTGCCATTAAATAAACCATTAAATCCTGAGCTTGACGATAATCCCGGGCCACCAAATGTACGCGTAGCGGTTAAATTCAATTGCCAACGCGCATTATCTTCCGCCGTTAACACACTAATCTCATTCTGCCGTAATGTCATTTCAGCTTGACGATATTGCACATTATTTTTTAATGCAGTTTGAATACTTTCGTCTAATGTCGGAAATGTTTTTCCTGGCAATGTTAGATCATTTGAAATATGAATCGGTAAATCTGGATTTAATCCTAATGTAATTAACAATTGACGTTGCTGTTGTCCCACAGCAATATCTTGTTGTTCGAGTAATAATTGTTGATTTGCAACTGTTGCATCAAACTGCACTAAATCTGTCGGGGCAATACGACCTGCGTGTAAAAAAGCTTTTTGTTGATTCAATGTCGCTAGTGAGTTGTCGAGAGAAAGACGCTGCACTTTTAAGCTATTTTGCGCTTGAATTAAACTCAGCCAGGCACTAATAACATCTGTCACAGATTGCATTAAATTATTTTTAAATGTCAGGCGCGCAATCATTTCTTGATTTTCTGCAGTATGCAAAGGTGCAAGCACAACATCAGGACGCGAACCGCGCAATAAAGGTTGAGTTAAATTCAATTGCAATGTGGGATTGAAATAACGTGATTGCCCCGCGGTGTGTGACCAAGTAGGTGCAAGTTGCACGCCAAGTTGTGTGCCTATTGGTGTGAGCAATGTTGCTTGCGGGCCAATGGTTTCAGTGTCAGATTCACCACCGACACCATTCGTCACACCATTTGCATATGTTGCTGAACCTGTCACATTGTATTGCACTTGAAATGCCCATTGGGCTGCTTCTAAATTAATTCGATCAACAACCCGTTGCAGATCTGCGCTTTGAATGTTGGGATTAAAACGCATCGCTAACAAAATCGCATCACGCAATGTCAGCTCAATGGGTTTTGCCGCAAACACAGACTGCCAAGGCAAGACACACAACAACACTCCAACAACTACTCGTTTTATATTCATCATTATATTTATATCAATTAATGAGGTCGCATATGATACAGGATTGCCAGTAGTTGGGCGACCGCCGGTCGCCCCTACAACCGTTTACGCCATTTTTGCAAATATTCGATTAACCCATTATTAGCAAGACGGCCAACGATTATCCATACACATGTTTTGAAGGGGCGATCAGCGATCGCCCGAAAAAATCAACCCATGATTTACATTTTTATTTCATAACATGCTAATTATATTGATATTTTATCAATTTTCATGACTGAGAGGCCAAGACACTACCCCCTGCCCTCTAAATCGAGTATATTGTGCAACACTTGATACATTAAAGGGGTATCACATGAAACACATCGCTTTAATCCTCCTAGCCGGATTGCTTTCCAGTTGCGCATTGGTTGAAGGCATGAAAGAACCTGCAACCCCCGTTCCTGCTGGCACAACTGAGACAGCAAGCAGCCCTGGCGATATCAATACGCCAACAGAGTCACCGGAACAAACTGCCGCGCAAACTTTAGCGCCTCTTCAGGAAAAAGCTTCTATGGGCCCGCGGGGAGGCGGCCATGGTCGATAATTTAATACGTGTCGCCGTTCTATACGGCGGACAATCTGGTGAACATGAAATTTCTCTGCTATCAGCAGCGAGCATCATTCGTCATCTGGATCGCTCACGTTTTACAGTCATACCCATTGGTATTGATCGCGCAGGCAATTGGTTGACTGGCAAAGAATCTTTGCAATTACTTGGCTCAGAAACACTACAACTACCTGAACAAAAAAACTTGCCGTTATTTCATGCCGCAGCTGTTGCTGGCGAAAAAGCCCTTGCACACCATGAAAAATCTGGTGCTTTATTCGATGTCATTTTTCCTGCCGTACATGGCGCATTATGCGAAGATGGCACGCTGCAAGGTTTACTCGAACAGGCGAGCATTCCATACGTCGGTTGTGGTGTTTTAGCATCCGCGTTAGGAATGGAAAAAGATATTTCAAAACGTTTAGCTCGTGATGCAGGCATTCCTATTGCGCCGTATTGCACAATTTCATTCAAGCAATGGGAAACAAATCCAACAAAAGCACTCGAACGCATTACTTCCACGTTGCAATTTCCTGTCTTCGTGAAACCAGTCAATACAGGCTCGAGTGTGGGCGTCGAAAAAATTCGTCAACCTTCTGAGTTATCTGCAGCGATTCAACGTGCCTTTCGTTACGACACAAAAGTCATTGTGGAACAAGGCATCAAAGACATCGCTGAACTCGAAATCGCTGTCCTCGAATCTTTAAACGATGCAGATGATCCCCTCGTCAGTGTGGTTGGTGAAATCAGACCACATCACGAATTTTATTCTTATGATTCCAAATACCTCGACAAAAATGGCGCTGAATCATTCATCCCAGCACCGTTTGATCAAGCCATACTGCTCGAAGCACAACAAATGGCAAAAGATATTTTTATTTTGCTCGAATGCGAAGGCATGGCGCGTGTTGATTTATTTTTAGAAAAATCAACCGGCAAAATTTTATTTAATGAAGTAAACACATTGCCTGGTTTTACAGCTATCAGCATGTATCCAAAATTAATGGCCGCCAGTGGCATGGAATACTCGGCACTCTTAACGCATCTTATTATGCTCGCATTAAAAAGACAGACTCGAAAAAATGCTTTATGTCGAGCTTACAATACTGAAACAAAAACACCCGCATGAAATCTCAGAAAAAAAAATTCATACTACTTTTAATTCTCATTGCTGCGATTTTTTCAGCTTTGACTCACTGTCATCACACTAAACAAAACACTTCGACGCACTTGATGACAGCGAAAATGCATCCTATCTCAAATACCCTGTATTATTCTGGCACCATCGAACCTTTAAAAACGACGATTATCACTTGCCCTGCAGATGCTGTTATCGAAAAAAAATATTTTCATTACGGTGATATCGTCAAACGCAATCAATTACTTTTTACTTTATCCTCACAAAAATTATTAAAAGATTATCGCGACAGCTTAATGCAATACATTAAATCGAAAACAGAATTCGTTAACGCTGAAACGAGCATGAAGCAAACCGAATATTTACATCAAAAACAATTAGTCTCAGATGATGAGTTTAACTCTAAACAAAATGCATTTTGGCAAGCTCGATTATCTTTAGTGCAAGCCAAAGCCACGCTCGATAGTATTTCACAGCAACTCAGTCACCAAGATATTTCAATGACTGACTTAACTATTAAAGATATTAACCCAATCATCAGTGCACTACATACAGACGCGGGCACTCTCAAGCTCGAAGTGCGTGCGAACACGGATGGCATTGTGTTACAGCCTTATGATGACAACGGCAACGCAAGTAATGCAAAAAAATTAGCCCGCGGAACCCAAGTGAAACAAGGTGATGTATTAGCGTTGATGGGCAATACAGATAAAATTCTCGTCCGCATTTACGTGAATGAATTTAGCATCAATCAATTAAAACTCAATCAGCCTGTCACGCTCACTGGCGATGCTTTTTCTGGCATGACATTGCATGGGATTATTTCTGGGATGGATCACCAAGGTGAACGCGCTGACAATGGCGGCTTGCCCACCTTTCCTGTTGAAGTAACAGTTTCACAATTGACGCCCGCTGAACAAGCGATTATTCATATCGGGATGCGCGCAAAAGTCGAAATTGAAATTCACGATGCGCCCGGTGTGACTGTCCCCATTGCTGCAATCCAACAAAATCGTGCTGGAAATTGGTTGACTGTGCGTGATACAAAAACAGGCAAAACACATGACGTAAAAATACAAGCCGGACAAACGACCCAGGACGATGTTGTGATCACGGCAGGTATTCGTCCAGGAGATCAAATTGTCGTCCCTGATCCAACTGAAACAACTTAATAAAATTTATCAACATCAACACGCTCCTTTTTATGCGTTAAAAAATATTTCGCTAGAGATTCGTGCGGGAGAAAGTTTAGCGATCACTGGGCCATCCGGCTCAGGTAAATCCACTTTAATGCACATGATTGGATTACTCGACCGACCCACGTCAGGTGAATACCTTCTCAGAAATTCATCAACGACCGATTTATCAGCAAATGAACTCGCACAATTGCGCAACCGCACAACAGGTTTTGTTTTTCAATCTTTTTTTCTTTTACCGCGCATGGATGTGTTACACAATGTGATGCTGCCTTTATTTTATCGCAGTGAAGCAGAATCCATTGCGCGTGAAAAATCCATTCAAATGCTTGAAAAAGTGGGCATGAAAAATTTTATTTCACAAAGGCCCAATCAATTATCTGGCGGGCAACAACAACGAGTTGCCATTGCACGCGCGCTCGTCGGCGCACCTGACATTATTCTAGCGGATGAACCAACAGGCGCACTGGATTCGACGAATGGCAAATTAATCATGGATATGTTGCTCACGTTAAATCGCGAAGAAAACAAAACATTGATCATCGTGACGCACGATCCATCTATTTCAAGACTCTTTCCACGCGTGATTCAAATTCGTGATGGAGAAATGTCATGACAGCTTGGCTAATGTTTTTTCGCGAAGGCTTTGCAAGCTTATTATCATCCAGATTACGTTCATTGCTCGCTTTGATTGGTATTCTTGCGGGCACTGCATCCGTCGTCGCAATGGTTTCAGGAGGGGAGCTTGCAACACGTGAAACATTGAAACAATTTAATTTGCTTGGCACGGACCTCATGGCCATCACACTGATGGATGATGATAGCAATACACAAGAAAAATCCAACGACCAACATTTGACATTGCAGGATGCCGAGCAAGTTAAAATGTCTGATCCGCAAATTGTGATGGTTGCACCTTACACGCTACTATTCGAACAAATACAATTTCGCGGTCGCCCCGTAGGCGGTGGCCTGGTTGGTATCACTGGAAATTTTGCGCATATTCTTCATTTAAAATCTGCCAACGGTCGTTTACTCACAGATTTAGATCGCCTTAATACTTTTTGTGTAATTGGTAGTGACGTTGCAAAGCAAATTCAAAAAATCACTTTTGATAATATAATTGGTCAACAAATTCAAGTGGGTAAACAAATTTTAACTATTATTGGTGTTGCTGCGCCCTCACAAGAAAGTGCTTTTGTTTATACGAATATTGACAACTCTGTGATCACGACAGTACAAACTTCGTTCTTGGTCAATCCCACCATCACTCTCAGTAATATTTTAATGAAACTTACACCAGATGCAGAATTAAATGCACTGCAAAGTCATATCAAAAATTATTTTCAACGCGTTGCTCCAAGTAAAAAATTATATATTCGCAGCGCACGAGAACTTATTGAGAAACAAAATCATCAAAGTCAAATTCTGACTTTATTTTTAGGATTAATTGGCGGTATTTCATTATTCATTGGTGGAATTGGTGTGATGAATATTATGTTAGTTTCCGTATTAGAACGTCGACGCGAAATTGGCATTCGCTTAGCCTTAGGGGCAACACCATCGAGCATTCGAAATTTATTTTTAATTGAATCGCTTTTGCTTGCGATCGCAGGGGGTATTCCAGGTGTTTTGCTTGGAATTTTTATTGCTCGTATGCTAGCTTTTTTCTGGCACTGGGAATTTATTTTATTTTTAATGCCGCCAATTGTAGGGTTTACTGTTTCAGCGTTAGTTGGGATTTTAGCGGGTTTTTATCCAGCTTGGCAGGCCGCCAAGCTGGATCCTGTGACAGCTTTACGGGCAGAGTAGAGTAAGGCGGCAACCTAACTAACTGATTAAACTATATATTTACGTCATTTCGCGCACGCTTTTAGCGCAGCACCTAGTGTCTTTAGTCGCTGCATCCTGCGCTAAAAACATGCGCTGGATGAGCTCTCATGTTTTTAAGCTATCCTTAAGCTTATATTGGGTATAATTTGCTCAATTTTTGAGGATATACCCATGATGAGATCCAACACGCCTGAAACATTGCGCGACCTAACGACTCTTTCGCGAGAGATTATTGCTTTAATTGGAGCATCAATCCCTGCCGACGAAATCGTTCGTTTACAAAAATCAAATATCATTCAAGAAGATCATTCTATATGGCGACAAAAAATCAAAGCGCTACCGTCTCGTTATTCCATGTTTCAACAACTAGAACATGAAGAAAAACTCACTCCTCAACAAGAATTTTACAAAATACAACGCCTTGCAAATGGGCTGGTTGAAGGAGTTTTTTGGCCGATTTTTAATGCTGTTCGTGAAGGCGGTGTTCATGCCGGTCTGGTAGAACTGGAAGAAATAGTGCAAACCGGTTCTGCACCTTTACTTTCACTCTTATCCTGCCAAGACCACGTCGATATGACACTACCTCGACTCGCGAAAGAAATGGATAATCAAGCATTACTCGATCAGATTTTTAAAGCCATAGAAGAAAAATCTTCGCAGCTAGTAGAAGGTGAAAATGATTGCAATCGTTTAATAAACAATACAAGCATCGCCTGTCATCAACCAGCTGATATCATTATTCAAAATATGCAAAACCTAAAAGAGACTCAAGGCGCAGAAAATTTTAAAAAAACATTAAACGAAGCTTTATGGTCAGCAGCTGAAAATAATAACACTGAAATCTTAGAGAAGCTTTTTATTTTTTTCAGTCAAGAAATTAATGAAATAGACCATGCAGAAATCTTTGAATCGATTGTTGTTGCGGCTTTAAATAATCATATCAATATTTTAAAAATCTTTTTGGATAAAAGCAAAAGTGGATTATTGGAAATTGGTCCAGATACTCTTTTTACTGGTAAAGACGGTAAAAATACTTCTCCATTAATGTATGCCGCACAATATAATCATTTAGAAGTTATAAAATTTATTTTAAAAAACATTCATTCGACAGAACAAGATATAAAGCACGCATTACGCGTAGCTGCACGCTCTGGCAAAATAGAAATCGTCAATGAAATTCTTTTACCTAATCCAGCATTACAGCAATATGCATTAACTTGTGCCACTCAAGGTAGTAAAAATGCTTTACCTGTTATAGAAACATTATTGCAAAAAAATCCTGAATTGATTCATGCAATAGATGAAAGTGGTAAAACACTCTTAATGCATGCGGTTATTGCAGGAAATTCATTAGAAACTGTTGAACTATTGATAAATCATGGAGCAGAAATAAGCGTTGAGATTTTAGAAAAAGCTGCAAATATCATTCTCTCTGAGGATAGCGGTGCACGTGCAACGTCTATTTTGCCATTTTTATGTTCTATAAAACCAGAATTAGAAGAAGAAGCCATAAAGAAAACCCCTCCTCAATCACGCTGGTTATTTAAAATCCAAAAACCTGCCCTCAGAGTAGAGCAAGAAGAAAAAATTCCAAAAAGTCTAACAGTTAAGTAATACTTATCAAAGCTAGCTTAGACACTATTCTTAAGTGTACACTCGCAATAATGTATTATTGCACGAGCACTTTATATGATCATTCATGCAATTGTTGCCATGTCAGAAAACCGTGTGATTGGCATAAATAATCAACTTCCTTGGCATTTACCAGCTGATTTGGCGCACTTCAAAGCTTTAACACTCGGTAAACCGATTATCATGGGGCGCAAAACATTTCAATCGATTGGGCGCCCGCTACCTGGACGGCGCAATATCATTTTGTCGCATGATAAAAATTTTTCTGCGGAAGGATGTATTGTTACACATTCCATTGAAGAAGCTTTAAATCAAACGCAAAATGACGCAGAGATTTTTGTGATAGGCGGCGCACATTTATTTGCTGACATGTTACCGCGCATCGATGTGATTGATCTCACAATCATTCATCACACATTTGAAGGCGATGCTTTTTTCCCAGAAATTGACCCCACAATTTGGCATGAAACCAACCGCATCGATCATTCTATTGACGATAAAAATCCTCATGCGTTTAGTTTTTTGACTTTGGAAAGAAGAGAGTAAATTATTTAAACGCTAGATTCCAACAACCATGCCCAAATAGGCACAATGCGAATTTTATAAGCTTGATCTGCGTGGCTGACTATCTCCTCGGAGAATGTATCACTAGTAACAATGACCCCAAAATTTAATTGATATTCTTGCATGGCATCAATTAATCCAAATATTTCGCGATCTCGCGTTTTTGCATCATCCAATGCAACACATACTTGAATAGCTGCTATAATTTTTCGCTCTTTTTTTAATACAAAATCACATTCCTTTTTACCTTGATGATAATAAATGGAGTGCCCGCGCCTTTTTAATTCTAAAAATACGATGTTTTCAAGTAATCTCCCCATATCGGAACTAAATTGAAAACCAACAGAAACCGCCAAAGCTTGATCGATAAAATATACCTTTTTAGGACTTTGGATTTGTTTTTTTAAGGAATACTCATATCGATTAATAAAAAAACACAAAAAACTATCTTCTAAATAACCGCAATAATCAGATACCGTCGTTGCGCTAGACAACCCTAACATTTTTTTCAGCGAATTAAATGAACATTCTTTTGAAATATTAGTAGCCAAATAATAAACAAGCTCTTTTAAAGCCTGATGATTCTTAATATTATGACGCACAATAATGTCGCGGTATAAAATGTTTTGATAAAGACTATGGAGGTATTCAGGTAATTTACAGTGAATATATTCGGGCAAACCGCCCTCTTCCAAAAACTGATTAAATATCGATTTTATAATACCTTTTTCAACCGTGCTGAGTGATCCTATTTTTACGTTGGTTTTACCTTTCATAGTCAAGTATTCGTTAAAAGAGTAAGGATATAAATGAATTTCAATATTGCGACCCGTTAAACGAGTACCGAGCTCTGCACTGAGCATAGAGGCATTTGATCCTGTAATGTAAATCTTTTTTCCCTGTTCGTGTAAACGGCGAATAAAACGTTCCCAATTTTTTATATTCTGAATTTCATCAAAATAAAATGTATTTTGCGGTCCATACATTTCAACAAATAGTTCATATAAGGTTTGAAAATCTTCAACTTTGAAATTAACCAAACGATCGTCGTCAAAGTTAATATAGTAATCCTGCTCTGGTGAATCTTTCCTGCATAATCCTAGTAAGACTGATTTACCGCAACGTCGAATACCGGAAAGTATGAGCACCTGTTTGGAATTTCTAAGACGGGCTAAATCTGCAAAGATTTCACGTAGAACCACGCTTTCTGGAACGTTCAATTTGCGCTGATCTAAGATAACTTCTTTAAGGGTTTGTTTATTCATGGTCATAACTTTCCATTATCAATAGAAAGTTATTATATTAGATCTCTATTGCTAATGGAAGGTATTGGGCTTTATTTTCCAGTGGCAGCTGTACTGTCGCAAAATGGCATTAGCGATGCCATTTTGCGCCCCGGACAAGTCCCGCCTCTGAGCTATTAAAGAACCACCGACCTAACACGGCGTGTTTCACTTTATGGATTTGATCATCTGTTAAGGTACCATCAATATCCCAAAAAATAGCTCTAATCATGCTTGTCTCACAACACCCACCAACTCTCTCATCTTAAGATTTTATTCTCCCTAGTCGAGGCATTTCTTTTTTTATTTCCTCATAAGAAACACTATCAGGATCAGGCATGTAATCTTGCACAAGACGCGAACCAGTCTGGCCCAGCGCGTTTGTGTAGGCAACATAAGCGTAGTCATATGCTTCACCATTCGTTGATATGTCATGATTCTTCGCGATTCGAACTAGATCTTTTAAAAGCTCTTTACTTGCAAAGATAAACTCCTCTCGTGTTACTGAATGACGCGGACAATGCATCTGTTGAATAAAGGCAGCGCATTTATTTTGCTTTTCCGCTCTGACAGCACTGTGTTTAAAAAAGGACATCACTTGACCAAAAGCTTTCTTGTCTACATACTTCTGCAAACCTGTGCAAACTTCCATTACTATCTTTTTGAAACTTTTCTCCAATATGTCTTCATCTTGATAACGGCGAGCATCTTCAGATTCCTTTTCTTCATCAAGTTGCGCTGAAGAAAGATGGAAATTGTTTTTAAATTGAGCCAATCTGTCATAATCAATTTTCATATTGTCGAGATTCATCGCTTTTACTGTTAAAAGAATTTTTTGATTATCATCTAAATCTGCATTCTCAATCAGAAACATCACAGCATTGGTAAAACTAGTTCGCCCTTCTTTCCAATAGGTTTGATGCTTTTCAAGGAGATAATCTTTCGCACGCAAATTGAACTGATTAAGCTGACTTACCATACTCCAATATTTCAGTGTTTTGTAGTAATCTATTTTTCCATTGGAAACGAGATAGGTACGATTCGCCAATAACTTTCCAGCTGGAATAACCTGAGCATCAAGTATCACCTCGAACTCATTATTTTTCGCTGTGTTTGAAGGACGATCAACCCAACTAGATACTCTTTTCGACATCAGTCTCAAAGAAAAACTGCCTTGTTGGCCGTGAAGTATTCTAGGGTCAAGTCTGAAATAGTGTTCTCTTTCACTAAGCTTTTTGATCGTTTCAGACATTTGTAATTGCTTAAGCTCAACACAGGTGTCTCCAACGATACCCATTTGATTGATAGGCATATTATCGTATATCAATTTATCTTTTTGCATGGCTCACTTCAGTTTTTTTCTATGATTTATTCAACGGCGGAGGTTATCTTAGAGAAGCATGGCTGTCAATCACAAGCTAGTCTTCATAGATCTTTATCTAGCCAATCGTTTGGCTTCTTGCACTTCGCCAGCTTGGGCCATATCAACGGGTGTAAAAAAAGCTTGGAAATATTTTCGTTTCCGATTCTTTTGTTTGATTTTTTTTAATCGCGAATAAGCTATATCCATTGTATAACTCACATCTTTATCTTCTTTTGCTCGAGTATATGCAACATCAAAATCGGCACCCTTTTTAATCAAAAAAAGCATGATTTTCTCATCATCCTTCTGAGCAGCAAGACACAAAGGCGTCACATTAAATCGATCAGGTTCATCAAGCAAATGCGGATATATTGAATAAACCCATTCAACCATTTCAAGCGATTCGCTTTCGACAGCAAAATGAAGTGCATTAGAAAAAGATTCGTCACTTAGTTTCGCGCCCCGTTCGAATAAAATTTTTGCTGTTTGGTATAATCCATTTTTAATTGCACACGCTATCGGCGTGATTTCAAAAACTGTTTGTTGATTGATACTCTCTGGATAATCATTTAAAAGAGAAATCAATAAATCATTCCATCCCCGTAATGCAGCAATATGAATTGGCGTTATGCCATGAAATAAATATTTTTCGCTCATGATGCTGCCTGCAGCTAATAAAGGCTTAATTACTTCATTATACTTTTGATGACACGAAACAGCCCAGTAGAGGATACTCTTTGCGTTATATCTAAACCGCACATTCATCTGATTATCAATAATATAGTATGGTTTGATTTTTTGATAAACCATATCTAGAAACTGTTGGTTGTTTTTCTCCATGATATAATAAAATAAATTATCCTCTGCATCATTCGTGATTTCGAGCATTTGCATTGTGATTGTTAGTCGACTAAACGAAAAAATATCTTCTTCACCCACCATTAAAAATAACCTGATGGCAGGATAATCAAGTATTTCATATTTTGAAATATAGATTTCTTTAAATAACTCAAAGAAATTGCTATGCGTTTTATTTTTTACATATTCTCTCGGAAAATATTTTTCGAGTTTTCTTTTCCAGATGAGGTTATCTTGAAAAGATGCCTGCATTTTTTTATTGGCTAAAGCAGCTTTGATGATTTGGCTAGGATATAAATACTCACTAATTTCTTTTAACAAATCATGAGACAGGTTGAATAATTCCATTTATAGTTTTTCCTCATGAACAAGGCACACTCCATCGTTGTAAATCTGTCAAACGCATCGCCGTTAAAGCATAACCCCAGACGCACCCTGTATCTAACGCGAAAACATGCGCCGTATTTGTGACACCACCCAATGCTGCCCAGTGTCCAAAAATAATATCCTGATGATTCGTTTTGCGCTGAGGGTTTTGAAACCATGGAATGAGATGCTTGGTTTCATCCACTAATGCGGTTTCCTTGATCGACAAAAGAAGTCGTCCTTCTTCGTCACAAAATCGCGCGCGCGTAAAATAATTGACGATACAACGAAAACGATCCCACCCTATTAAATCATCTTGCCAAAGATCAGGTTGGTTACCATACATGTTTTGAAAAAATTCGCGCCGTGCATCACTTCGTAATATTTTTTCAATTTCGTGTGCATGTTTTTTTGCGGCAGAAAGATCCCAGGCAGGTGCTAATCCAGCATGTACCATGACAACATTAAGCAATTCATCATGATGCAACAGCGGGCGATGACACAACCAATTGATCAATACATCACAATCAGGGGCTTTTAAAATGGGAGCTAAAGTATCTTCAGACCAACCTGCATGTGCATTATGTGCCACTGCTAATAAATGCAAATCATGATTTCCCAATACCACAATATGTTTATCGCCGAGTGATTGGATAAAACGCAATGTTTCGAGGGATTGCGGACCGCGATTCACAATGTCTCCTGTGAACCATAACGTATCTTCTGAAGGTTTGAAATCAATTAGTTTTAATAACTTTTCGAGTTGAGACAAACATCCTTGTACATCCCCAATCGCATAAATGCTCATATCAGTTTGCCAGCAAATTCAATTGATATTTTACGTCTGCAATCGTCGCATCATCACGTAATCGAAGGCCTTTACCGCTGAAAAATGTTTGTATTGTATTGTAAACAACACGATCATGTACTTCAGGTAAATTTCTCACTGCGACAAATGGAATATCTTCAATTGTCTGAACACCGTATCGTGTTTGTAAAACAGCTTCATACGCTTTTTTGCTGAGCCACGCTGGTATCACGACGCCTGCTATACCTAAAGCACTACTTAATAAACCAGCGCCTAATTTGAGGAATAGCACATGCTCCTCATTATCTTCTTGCTGAATGATGGCATGGGCAGTCGCAATGACAGCCACACCTGCAATAAATCCCAATACAACTCCGGGTGGCAAAAGCGTCTCAAGTTTTTTTTGTGCAACATCATCGGCAGGCTTACAAAGTGTTTCAATGACACGATCTAAATGAGTTAATAATTTTTCTTCGATTCTTCTTTCGGAATTTTCTAATAAAGATCTACTCAGCATATATACCCCTCACAAAAATGCTTCGCCCACACGAAGAGGTTTCAGCATTAAGTGTTTTGCAATGGTTTGACCAATATCGGCAAATGTTTCACGTTTGCCAATTGATTTTGGTGTGATGTTTGGTCCAAACGCCAAAACGGGAATATGTTCACGAGTATGATCTGATCCTGGGAAAGTAGGATCACATCCATGATCTGCTGTGATAATAACAAGATCACCTGGGCGCAAAGCTTTTTCGAACTCAGGCAATTGTTGATCAAACATTTCTAGCGCATGTGCATATCCTGTCACATCCCGGCGATGGCCATACAGCATATCAAAATCAACTAAATTTACAAATGTCAAACTGTGATCAGGCGCACTTTTTGCTTCGCGAATAAATACTTCAAATAAGGCTTGATTCCCATCGGCTTTGAGCGTTCGTGTAATCCCGCGATGCGCATAAATGTCAGCGACTTTACCAATTGCTGTCACGACACCACCCGCTTTGACTATATCATCCAGCAATGTTGGCGCTGGCGGTGGCACGCTATAATCACGACGATTACCCGTACGATAATAATGACCTGGTGTCCCGAGAAATGGGCGCGCAATCACACGACCTACTTTATATTCGTTTACTAATTCACGTGCGATGCGGCACATTTCATAGAGACGCTCTAAGGGAATCGTTTCTTCGTGCACTGCAATTTGAAAAACGCTATCGCCTGAGGTGTAAACAATGGGCTTGCCTGTGGCTTGGTGTTCTTCCCCTAATTGTTGAATGATTTCCGTACCAGATGCATGTTTATTGCCGAGAATTCCGCATAAATGATTACGCTTAATAAAAGCTTGAATTAATTTATCAGGAAAACTTGGGTATTCCGGCGGGAAATAACCCCAATCAAATAAAACCGGAACTCCTGCAATTTCCCAATGACCACTCGGCGTATCTTTTCCCAAACTTTTTTCTGCAGCGCATCCATAACATCCTGTAATCGCAACATCTGTGGGCAAACTCACGATTGGCTTGCCACCACTGATCATCGCAGCTTCATGCAAACCAAGACGAATTAAATTGGGAATCTGAATAGGACCTTGACGGACACCTGCACGATCGCACGCGCCAGTTGCACATTTTTCAACAATGTGACGAAAAGTATCGGCGCCAGCATCACCATATTTTTCAGCGTCCGCTGTTGCACCGATACCAAATGAATCGAGCAAAATAATAAATGCCCGTGGCATAAAAATTCCTTTGTATTTTGTGTTTCGCCGTTCGCCCTGAGGAGGCTACGAAGTAGCCGTCTCGAAGGGTTTCCTAAGCCTGTGAACGACAAAAACTTTCTTTCAACTTCCAAGTAATCACTAAACTTAACACAAATGCAATTGGCATAATCCACATTGCATTCATAAAATCATGCGCAGTATAAATTTGCATGCCATCTACAACTTTCGTTGGATCCGCATGCAAAGACATCACCCAACCGAAAAATGGTTGGAAGATTGCACCGCTTACCATGATGGTGACAGAGTCTACGCTGACGGCGGTGCTTGTTAATGTAATTGGATTTAATTCAGCAATGAGTGGATAACTCAATACTTGTGAACTGGTGACAAAACCAATTAAGAAAAACAATCCAATGAGTTGGATTAAAGTTAAACCCGGCATATACATCAATACTAACATGATGCCCAATGAAACAACCGCGCCCAAAATCATTGGGAAAACGCGACGTTCCATGCGATCAGAGAGCCAACCAAAAAAGGGTGCTCCAAAAATCACCCCGACAAAAAATAATGTGGTTGCGTAAGATGCTTGTACCAATGAAATGTGATGCACCTCAACAAGATAATGAATGCCCCACAATGCACCTAATAAAAAGACAGGCAAATTCATCAGTGAAGTGTAAATACCGCCTAACCAATTTTGTGGATTGCGTAACACCAAACCAATGCTGCGCCAAAAGCCGAGCGATTTGAGTTGTTGTTTTTCAGTTAAGACATGCTCATGACTACCTGGTGGGCGATCTTGCACATATAAAATCACCGCTAAAGCAATAAAAATACCGAGGGCCGCATCAACCAACACAGCATGTCGCCAACCAATATGTTGACTCAAAATTGCCATCGGAGTTTGCGCAACCAATCCACCAAGCATTGCCATTGTCACAACAATTCCTGTGACAAAAGCCATTTTCTCCGGTGGAAACCAGCGCGAGGCTAAACGAATACAGCTGAGGAAACAAAAGGAAGCACCAGCACCCACCATGAGACGTCCAACTGCTGCAAAGGTATACGTATGTGCTAATCCAAATAAGCCCGTACCAACAGTACATAAAACTACGGCGAACAATAATAAACCACGCGTTGAAAAACGATCCAGCAATAATCCTGCCGGAAATAAACACAATGCATTCGCATAAAAATACATGGAAGCGAGCTGGCCAAGCTGCGGTGCATTAAGATGAAAATCTTGCATCAATTGCACATCGATCGCATTGAATAAATTAAGCTGGATAAATTCGTAGAAGAAGAATAATGAAGCAGCAAGTGTAACTAACCAACCTTTTTTGACTAAACTGGACTGGCTTAAAGTTGTTTCTATTGGCATGTCTAAGACACCTTCAGCTGACATGAGAACTCCCCTTTATCTAAAATTGATAGGAAATGGCGTCACTTTTTACCATATTTTGGTCAAAATGGCCAGAAAATGTAGGGGCGACCGGCGGTCGCCCCGTCGAATAAATTAGGCAACCGCCGGTCGCCCCTACTAAATAGATTCATCAAATATGCACTTTTTTGACAACAACCTATTGATTATACTAACAAATTAACGATTTCTCTCACTGAGAGTCCAAGTGACTCGCCCCTATCCGAAAATGCTTAGCCGTAGGCCATGCAATCCCCATGATGTTGCGGGCCAATTCAAGATACGCGAGGGCCACTGGCATTGTGCGTATTCCGCCCGAGACTTTCAAGCCCGTTACACCCTGCTGATCACGAATCACTTTCAGCAAGGTATCAGCCGCTTCGAGGGTTGCTCCGATTGCGATTTTGCCCGTCGATGTTTTGAGAAAATCCACCCCCGCTGCACACACTTGTGTCGCGGCGATGGCTAAAGTCTCACGATCAGAAAACGCACCACTTTCTAAAATCACTTTTAAAACTTTTCCTTTGCAGGCATCACGACATGATTTGATAAATTGTGCTGTCGATTTTTTTTCATCCGCTAAAAATAATGTATAAGGAAATACAACGTCAAGTTCATCAGCACCTTGTTCGATGGCAAACTGGATTTCATCTAACACCGTTTGTAATGGTTGATTACCTTCAGGAAAATTCGCTACCGTTGCAATTTTAATATTTGTATTTGTTAAATACTTTTTTGCTGCCGCAACAAAACGTGGCCAAACACACACGGCAGCAACTTTTAATTGAATGGCTTTTTTGCACAGCGTATTTAACGAATCTATATTTGCTTGATCAGAAAGATCTGTTAAATCAACGCATGAAAAAATATCGTTATTCTGCATGACCTATTACCGAAACAGCAGCAGACACTAATTTTGTTAACTTGCGTCCAGCAAGTTCGGCATTCCGAAGTGTGACATCGTGTGTCACGGTTTCAGTGCTTAATCCAACTGCTAAGTTAGTAATTGCTGCAACTGCTGCGACTTGTAAACCACAATGTCTTGCAATAATGACTTCGGGAACAACCGACATCCCAACTGCATCAGCACCCCATTGACGAAAAGCGCGAATCTCTGCGGGTGTTTCGAAGGAAGGACCTAATACAGAAATGTAAACGCCTTCTGGTAATTTAAATCCTAGTTTTGCAGCTTGCGCCTGGAAAATATCGCGCAATCCACGATCATAGGCATTCTCAAGTGGCATAAAACGTGGGCCGATTGATTCATCGTTAGGTCCGACTAAAGGATTACCCCCTTGAAAATGAATATGATCATTTAACAACATCATTTCGCCAGCACCCACTTCTGGTCGCAACGAACCTGCAGCACCAGTAATAATAATGCTGCTAGCGCCGAGATATTTCACAATGCGCACTAATGTTTGCAATGATCCATAACCTACCCCTTCATAACAATGTAAGCGCCCCTTCAAGCAAACCACAGGCACATCTTGCAGATAACCCATCACTAATAAAGAAGCATGACCTGAGACTTGACCTGAGACTAATCCTGGAATGGCTTGATATGGAATGGAAATCGGTGATTGTAATTCTTCAGTTAATGCACCTAATCCTGAACCTAAAATAATACCAATTTTCGGATTGAAGTTGGGTGCGTAACGACGAATCGCTTGGATGGATTCTTGCATACTGACTGACACAGATGATCTCCTACAAAGATAATGTTTTTAGAACAATAAAAAATACAGTTGCCAATCCTGCTGCGGCAGGAATCGTAATCATCCATGACATAAAAATATTACGCACAACAGTTAAATCCAATGCATCGATACCACGTGCTAAACCCACACCAAGCACTGCACCGACTAATGTTTGCGTCGCTGACACAGGAATTCCTGTTCCTGTTGAAACCACAACAGTCGTTGCAGCTGCGAGTGTTGCTGCAAACGCTCGACTCGGCGTGAGCAAAGTAATCGATTGACCGACTGTTTCAATCACTTTACGTCCATACATAATTAATCCAATCACAACACCCGCACATCCTGCGAGTGTAATGTAGCCAAAGGTTGCATCTTTTGAATGTAAAAAATGACCGTGATTCACAAAATTAATGACCCCGCTTACAGGACCCACAGCAATGGCAACATCATTCGAGCCATGCGCAAAGACCATCGCACATGCAGTTAAAGCCATCAACACGCTGAATAAAGATTCGATATACATGAAACGCGTATGACGATCCATTGTGTCACCCATTCGAATACGCAACATAGCCAACCAACCAAGACCTGTGACAACAAAAGTTGTCGCAAGCACAGTGACAATCATCAAAATCCAACTGGGTTGCACGATAAAATGATGCAATGCTTTGAGAGATGTCATCATGGAAAGAATAAAAGCGACTAACACAAGATAAATCGGTAATAATCGACGTGCAGCAGCGAGTGGATCATCCACACCTAAGATAGAACGACGAATAGAAACAAATAATAAATACGCTACAACACCTGCAATCGTTGGCGATAATACCCAACTCAATGCAATATGACGCACGGTTTGCCAATGAATCGCGTGCGCACCAAAAACCACAACACCTACGCCGACGAGTGCACCTACAATGGCATTTGTCACTGAGACTGGCATGCCGAGCCAACTCGCAAATGTCATCCAACATGCGCCCGCCAATAAAACGGACAACATGCCGTAGGCTAATAAAATCGGCGTATGCGCAAGTTGACTAGCGTCAATGACGCCACTTCGAATTGTTGCTGAAACTTCTGAGCCACCAAAATAAGCACCGGCCACTTCAAAGATAATCGCAATGGTTAATGCTTGACGAACTGAGATCGCTTTTGATCCGATGGCGGTACTGAGAATATTGGCAAGATCATTGGCACCAATGCCCCACGTCATCCACAGCCCAACTACTGCTGCGATAATAATGTATAAACTACCATGATCCATTTACTTACCTCTTAAATCTTTATCCGTCGTGCCGCGACTTGTTCGCGGCATCCAGGAAAAACATTATTACAATATTCTGTCACTGGATCCGGCGCATAAAGCGCGGGACGACGGCAAGTAAAGAATGCAAAAATTCATCGCGCCAATAAAATTTGCAAACGATTACCGACTTCTTGCGCATAATCCGCAATATCGCCAGTCCACTCAATGACACGATAAAGAAAAACAACATGAACAGGTGACAATGAATCCTCGATGGAAAAAAGATGGTTGCGCAAACTAATTTGTTGCGCATCAGTTTCGCGTTCGATTTGAGAAAGTTTTGCAATCATATCTTCGACAATGCGAATTTCATTTCCACTAAATCCGGTTTCGAGTAATTCATCTAATTCGTGAATGGCTTGGTCAGCTTGTGTTGCCGCATCAATACAATGCGCCAACAAGGCTTGGTATTCTGTTAAACATTTTTCAGGGAAAATCATTCGACGACCAAACACAACACCAGCTATATCTTTGGCCCGATTCGCAAGACAATCTTGTACGGTTAACAAAGCTAATAAATCACTGCGAGAAACCGATAAAAATAATCCTTTCGGTAAGTGTAATCGTAAATCACGCTTTAGATCATCTGCTTCATTTTCGAGAAGAGAAACTTTTTTTTGCGCTGTTTCTGCAGTTGCCCAATCTTCTTGAAAAGCTGCTGCAAAAAATGGCGTTAATGCTTGCACACATGTCGCAACTTTTGACATGTGTGCTTCGAGTGGACCAATCGGTGATCGACCAAACAAATGCATAAAAGGCGTAATCGGCATATCCTTTACCTCTACCTCAGTTCAGCAAAATAATGTGTAGTATCTAACATACGATTAGAGAAACCCCATTCGTTATCATACCATGACAAAAGTTTGACTAAATTGCCAATGACTTTTGTATAAGATGCATCATAAATCGATGAAGCGGGATTATGATTAAAATCGACGGAAACCAACGGTGCAGTGTTGACAGCTAAAATACCTTTCAATGGGCCGTCTGCAGCTTTTTGCATGAGTTGGGTGATTTCTTCTGCGGAAGTTTCGCGTTTCGCAGTGAAAGTTAAATCGACGACTGAAACATTAATCGTTGGTACGCGAATTGCAAATCCATCCAGCTTACCTGCTAATTCTGGTAATACAGCGCCCACTGCAACAGCAGCGCCCGTGCTCGTTGGAATCATAGAGTGTGCAGCTGCACGTGCACGACGTAAATCAGTATGATACACATCAATTAACGCTTGATCATTCGTGTACGAATGCACCGTATTCATCAAACCTTTTTCAATGCCTACTGCATCATTTAAAATTTTAGCAAGCGGCGCTAAACAATTTGTTGTGCAAGAAGCGTTTGAAATAATGGTGTGTTCTTTTTTTAATGTCGTGTGATTAACACCATATACAATTGTCGCATCGACATCTTTTGCGGGCGCTGAAATCACAACTTTTGCCGCACCTGCTTGTAAATGTTTTTCTGCTTTATCGCGACTGGTAAATAATCCAGTACATTCTAAAACAACATCAATGTTTAATGCTTTCCAAGGTAATTTAGCTGGATCACGTTCAGCAACCACTTGAATAGTGTCGCCATTCACTACCAAATTATTTCCTGAAACAGAAACTTCGCCAGAAAATTTTCCGTGCGTTGTATCGTAACGTGTTAAATGTGCATTGGTGTTTACATCACCTAAATCATTAATTGCAACGATTTGGATATCAGCATATTTTTTTCCTTCGTAATGTGCGCGTAAAATATTGCGACCAATACGACCATATCCATTAATTGCTACACGAATTGTCATTTTCAATGCTCCTCGATATTGACACTAAAGTAAGATTCAGCCAACGCACAAATATTTTCGACGGTAAAATGACATGCTTTGAAAACATCTTTTGCGGGCGCTGAGTAACCAAAATGATCCAATCCCAACACTCGACCATTACCACCAACGAAACGATACCAATCGCCGCTTGCAGCCGCTTCAATGGCAATGCGTTGTGTGATTTTTGCAGGTAATACTTTTTCACGATACGCAGCATCTTGCGCTAAAAATACATCCGTAGAAGGCATCGAGACGACGCGCACTTTACGGCCGCTTGACGTTAATTGTCTTGCTGCATCAACCGCTAATGCAACTTCAGAACCTGTCGCAATTAAAATGACATCGGGTGTGCCTTCACAATTTTGCAAAATGTAACCACCGCGTTGAATGGAAGAAAGTGTTTCTGCATCACGCGTTTGGCAAGGTAAATTTTGTCGCGAAAATAATAAACACGTGGGCCCTTGATGTGAAAGTGCGAATTGCCAAGCAACAGCAGACTCAACAGTATCACAGGGACGCCACACAGATAATTGTGGAATAAGTCGCAGCGATGGCGCATGCTCAATCGCTTGATGCGTAGGACCATCTTCGCCTAAACCAATTGAATCGTGCGTATAAACAAAAATGACGCGCTGCTTCATCAATGCTGCCATACGCACAGCGTTACGCGCATAATCTGAGAACGTTAAAAAAGTACCGCCAAATGGAATAATGCCGCCATACAAAGCGAGTCCATTCATAATAGCTGACATACCAAACTCGCGAACACCATAAAAAATATATTGTCCGCTGGGATTTTCACGAGAAAAAGTACTCGCCGTTTTCCATTGTGTTAAATTCGAACCAGTTAAATCCGCAGAACCGCCTACAAACTCAGGCAAAATATCTGCAAAGTGGTTGATACACATTTGCGATGCTTTGCGTGTTGCAACATTTTCTTTTTTTTGATTCATGTCTTGCAATAATTTTTCTGCAACTTCAGTAAAATTGTCAGGTAATTTTTTGGCGATGCGACGTTTGAATTCCGACGCTTCCTTCGGGAAATTTTTTTCGTATTGTGAAAACATAGCTTGCCAAATGTTTTCGACTTGCGTGCCTTTTTTTGTCGCATCCCAATCATGATAATAATTTTCTGGGATGACAAAAGGTTCATGCGTCCAATGTAGTTGTTTGCGTGCAGCAAGCACTTCTTCTTCACCCAATGCTTCACCATGCGCTTTTGCAGTACCTGCACGATTAGGTGCGCCCTTGCCGATTTCTGTTTTACAGCAAATAATCGTCGGGCGAGATTTTTCAGATTGCGCTAATAAAATGGCTTCACGAACAGATTCGCTGTTATGACCATCAACATTTGGAATCGCATGCCAGCCGTAAGCTTCAAAACGTTTTGGCGTGTCATCAGTAAACCAACCATGGACCTTGCCATCAATCGAAATTTCATTATCGTCGTAAAAAACAATTAATTTACCTAACCCTAACGTACCTGCGAGTGAACACACTTCATGTGAAATTCCTTCCATGAGACAACCATCGCCTGCAAATACATATGTGTAATGATCAACAATTTCCAAACCAGGACGATTAAACTGGGCAGCTAAATGTTTTTCTGCAATGGCCATGCCGACAGCATTGGCCAAGCCTTGACCCAAGGGACCCGTCGTTGTCTCAACGCCGGGGGTTTCGCCAAATTCAGGGTGACCAGGGGTTTTAGAATGTAATTGCCGAAATTGACGCAAATCATCGATCGTGAGCGCATAACCCGTCAAATGGAGTAGCGAATATAACAACATGCTGCCATGCCCATTTGACACAACAAAACGATCGCGATTTTGCCAATGTGGATTTTTTGGATTGTGTTCTAAAAAATCATTCCACAGGACTTCTGCGATGTCCGCCATCCCCATCGGCATGCCAGGATGCCCAGAATTGGCTTTTTGGACAGCATCCATACTTAAGACTCGTATGGCATTCGCCAATTCGCGACGTGACAATTTCATTTTTTTCCCCCTCACTAAATCGTCGGGAATAGTAACCGAAAATTGGATGAAGAGCAGCATTTTTAATTTTTATAAAATCCCTCCTACCTCCCTTTTTCAAAGGGAGATATCTGAAGCTTCCCTTTTGAAAAAGGGGAGAAAACCGAATGCTTCCCTTTTGAGAAAGGGAAAAAAACAAAATGTTTCCCTCTTTGAAAAAAGGAGAAAACCGAATGCTTCCCTTTTGAAAAAGGGAGAAAACCGAGTGCTTCCCCCTTTGAAAAAGGGGGATTGAGGGGGATTTATATCAACCCGCTAAAATCTTCAGCCAATAACTCTCTACATAATCGGCTGATGCCTGTTCTAAAACGTGCATGCCGCCTGTCGGGGCTGTTTCATAATGAGCATCCGCCCAAGGCATTTTATATTTGTAGTACAAGTACGTTATGGGGTCCACCACACGTTCTGCCACACTACCGGTTGAATAGATATCATTGCCATAACGAATTTCACTCGCAGGATGGGGTTTCCCCATTAATTGGTAAACTTCAACCAAGGTATCGACTGGCACCCACCAAGTCAGAGGACGCGTGAGCCACTGATTTTTTTCCGTGTTGATAATAAAATCGAGTCCTGTATCCAAGTTTTGATGGGCAGTATCATAATCACCATGGAAATCGTGTTGTGCCTCTGCCGTCACGAAATCCGCATGAAAAATGCGATCAGAAACACTATGCGTCACACAGCCCATCAAAAAAGCGACGAGTTTTGGATTTTGGTCTAAAGGATCAGTGTAATGCGCATGGATCCAACTCACAAAAGCATTGAGGAAGGGTTCCCAGTGCGAGTCTTCCCCGTAATGCGTCCCAGGCACATAACCTGTATCAGGATAGTTCGCGCCCACCAGATAAGCATCCATGTTGTTTTGAATCAAATCGCGTAATCGTTTATCGGTCATCAAAGGAATAGATTGCTTTGCAATGTACATATGCGCTATCCCCCCAGCTGCAAAAACATGACAAGACATGAGCAAACAAAACAAAAAGACTAGCCAGCGCTTCATGACACACTCCTTGGGGATTTAAAAATCATTGGAATCCAACTATAATCGCGAACCTTTGCTATGAATAGATAAGTATGCCAAATAATTTTAATGTTTTTTTACAGTACTGCTGCCCCAAACATTTAGCCTCTCGTTTCGTCGGTGTACTCGCAAATTGTCGCTGGATCTGGTTTAAAAACTGGGCCATTAAACGCCTCATTCGAAAACATCATATTGATGTGAGTGAAGCAATCTCTGATCGATTGACTGATTATCCGAGTTTCAATCATTTTTTTACACGACATCTAAAACCTGAATTACGTCCGATTGCCAAAGGGGAAAACACCATCGTGAGTCCCGTCGATGGCACTGTGAGTCAATCAGGTAAAATTGAAAAAGGCGTCATCTTTCAAGCGAAAAATTTTTTCTTCAGTGTTGAAACATTATTGGGTGGTTCCTCAGAACGGGCAAATCGATTTCAGCAAGGGAGTTTCACGACTTTTTATTTAGCGCCGCGAAATTATCATCGTGTGCATATTCCAATGACAGGCACATTGCGCAAAACCATTTATATTCCTGGCAGTTTATTTTCTGTGAATCCACTGACAACAATGTCAGTGCCAAATCTTTTTGCGCGCAATGAACGTTTAGTTTGTTTATTTGACACAGTCGCTGGTGAAATGGCAGTGATTTTAGTAGGTGCGATGTTAGTCGGAAAAATGAAAACAGTTTGGTGTGACACATACGATACCAAAAAAATATCGACGCACACATTTTCAGAAAAAATAATTTTACAAAAAGGTGACGAATTAGGACATTTCGAAATGGGTTCGACTGTCATTGTTTTATTTTCAAATCCACATATTCAATGGGATAAAAATATTATCGCTGAATGTGATGTAAAAATAGGAGAATCTGTTGCAGTCTTTAACGAGATTTAATTGAGAAAAATAAACGCTTCACGATTGTCACTAAAAAAATGCCCAACGCTGCAGCCCCAAAAATCATCAGAGCAACGTACACAGGCATCAATCCAACGGTGAGCAATTTTGAGCCATTTAAACATTTCAATATAAAATCCCAGACAACATCAATTGATATCGGCACGGCATCGCTCCGATAAAGAAGAAAACAAATCAGCAACACGACAATAAAACAGATAATGTCACTGTAACGAAAAACGCGCCAACTACGCATATCACTAAAACCTTTGCGAACTGTGTTTATAATTAAAAAAATGTAGGAAACGATTTTACAGAAATAATGCTTAAGAAAGTATTAAGAATAAGTTAATATCGTTTACTTATACAATAATCAAGAGAGGAGCCATCAACTTATGTGCAAACCAAGTTTTTTTGAGATAAAAAATAAACCTGTCACGCAAGAAGAAAAACTACAAGAACAAGAAAGCAAGTCTCAGCAACCAGAAAGTAAAAACGAATCCGCTGAAAGACGCCCAACTTTTCCACCAGGTGATGCAGCACTTGGGTGTTATCGCTAAGTTTTTTATTAAAATCCCCCTCAATCCCCCTTTTTCAAAGGGGGGAGTATTCTGTGCCCTCCCTTTTTCAAAGGGGGAAGCTTACTTACCTGATTCACTTTCTCACCCCTTTTTTAAAGGGGGAAGCTTACTTACCTGGTTCACTTTCTCACCCCTTTTTCAAAGGGGGAAGCTTACTTACCTGATTCGCCTTCTTCCCCCTTTGAAAAAGGGGGATTGAGGGGGATTTATTTATCACCCAAACCTTGCCACACTCGCTAAAATTTCAGCTTTAGCAGCATCCGCATTTTCCCAGCCACTGATCTTCACCCATTTGCCGGGCTCTAAATCTTTGTAGTGCTCAAAAAAGTGAGACACAGAAGCGAGAAAATCTTCGCCAAAATCCGCAGGTTTTTGAATGTGCTCATAACGCGGCGTTAATTTTGCCACAGGCACAGCGAGAATTTTAGCATCGGGGCCCGATTCATCAGTCATTCGCAACATCCCCACAGGACGACAACGCACGACAACGCCGGGTTGTAACGAAAAAGGCGCGACGACCAATACATCAACTGGGTCACCATCTTCTGAAAGTGTTTGTGGAATAAAACCATAATCACATGGATAACGCATACTTGTAGCAACAAAACGATCGACCATGACTAAACCGCTTGTTTTATCGACTTCATATTTGACAGGATCGCTACGAGAAGGGATTTCGATAACGACATTAATATCATCCGGTACCGCGCGGCCCGGCGCAATTTGTTCGAGACTCATTATGTTTTCCTTATATGGGTTTGAGATCAGAATTTAAAGCAATACGTTCATCAAAAACAAAACAGTCGCCATGATAATGCGCGCCGCCCACCTGTGCAAAATAATTCAAAATGCCGCCTTCCAATTGATACACTTCAGAATAGCCCGCATCCATCATCGCAAGTGCAGCTTTTTCACAACGAACACCGCCAGTGCAATACATCACAATCGGACGATTGCGCGACACCTTTAACATCGCTTCAGGAAATTCGCTGAATTCCTTCAGATGCAGATTTTCTGCGCCTTCAAAAGCACCGAATTGATATTCGAAATCATTACGCGTATCTAATACGGTGATATCACGTTTTTCTTCCAACCATTGATGAAATAACTCAGGCGAAATAGAGGGCGCTTGACGCATGATAGGATTTGCGGAAGGTTGACGCATCGTAATAATTTCTTTTTTGATTTTGACTTTCAAGCGAACAAATGGAAGCTGCTCGGTTTCACTCATCCGAAATGACATGTCAGAAAAACGCGTGTCCACATTGAGCCAATCTAGCCATGTTTCAATCGCAAGCGGCTCGCCAGCCAGTTGGATATTAATACCTTCGGTGCTCAACAATATCGTGCCTTTTAACTCCAATTGCTTTGCCTGGGCTTGCATCGTTGCCCGCAAATCCATCAAATCCACTAATGGCACAAATCGATAACCAGCAATATGACGAATCATGCGTAAACCCTTCCGACCTTTAGAAAAACAGAGAATATTCATCAAACTGTGTCATTCCCACCCCCCCCGCTTAAAACATGCGGGGGCGGGAATGACATAAGTTAGTACGCTAACAACGCCGGTTAGTATACTCTCGAAAAACCGGCAATTTAACCCGCCTTTGGAGGATTAGCAATAGACGCCGTTGTCGCCCCTTGTTCTCTTAGTGCTTTATCTCCAATTTTGGTTAACACCTCTTCGAAGGAGTAGGCTCGAAAAAGCAGCGCAGGTTGATCAAGTCGCTCGCCATTAGGTTTATAAATCGCGATCTTAGAAAACAATCCATACTGATCGTAAATCCTTTTAAGTGTATGCAATTCTTTCACTTGCCCTGAAATTTCGGGTTGATCCGATACGATCTGATAAAGATCAGCCTCTACAACGCCTTTAGGTAACTTGCTGATTGTATAGATATTTCTTTTATTTTGACTGAACAAACCTGCTAGACGTCTCATCATAAGACCTCCTCCTTAAAAAATTAGATTATTTAATAGTCTCTTAATATTAATATGTGTAAAATATACGCAATTTAAACAGGCACACGAGGTTACGATACCATGTCTTTCCCAAGAGCAACTAGCGCAGCATCACCGATAGCGAGAAGAGCAATTACAAACTTCAATTTCAGCCAATTGCTCGCCAATGCTTATACGTTTAATCCAGCGCAACCAAACCTAAACGAATCACACGGTACTTTTGTTTATCGTGGTGTTTCAGCAGGAAAGGAAGAACATAGAAAAGCCTATACTGATCCTACAGTTGTACACGAGCAAGGGTTTACAAGTCTTGGCACGAATCGCAATGTCTTTAACCATCTCACACACATTAGCCATCATGATGAAGTCGACGAAGAAAAAACAATGTATGTTTCATTTACAGAAAACTTAGGCATAGCACGAGAATTTGCCACCTCCATTGAGGGAAGTAGAGTTTACGCATCACACCCGCCTGAAATATATATTCCCGTTCATAGCCTACAATTCAACCATGACGATATGATGCGATTTGGGCAAACTACTTTTGATGATTCAGGAGAACTTTGGGTTAGATCAAAACAACTCAATGAAAGCGAAGTGGCTGCGGTCGAACTCACACCCACTAGCATCATCGGCTCAAGAGCAACAGGCCCACTGGGTACATGGAGAGGGGAATTTGAACCTAATCCTAATTACAAACCCAATAACTTTTCCATTATGATTTTATCTGCAGAAGAAAAAGAAGCTGAAGATCTTGCAAAATTAAATCCTGCACCAAGTGGTTATAGACATATTACACTCGGTGAAGCTGAACAATTACTTTTAGTGTTACAAGCAGCCTCAGCAAAATATTCCGATGATGATAAGTTAAATAGTCGTTTTCATTATTATTTGGATTATGTTCCTGAAAACATAGATTTTGAAACAATCAAATCTCTTGTGGTCATGACTTATCACGAATGTTTCCAAAAACAGCTTCAGGAGCGAACTTACTTCAGTGTGGCCAGCCCAGCTGTTATTGCTAGAAAGAATAGCCAATCTAACGATGATACTGTCCCAATAGTTGAGGATGATGATTCTGAGAATGTTCCTTTATTAACATTACCTAAACTTTCTCAGCACAGAAATTCATTTCAAATGGAAGATGGCAGAAAAAAGGCAACGGAACAATCTCCATCAGAACAAAAAAACAAAGGCTCTTGCGTGCTTTTATAACGAGCTAATTATGTTATCGAGAATCACTAAGCTCATCCCGATGACAGGTAAACTGATGTAAGTATTCACGGCCTTGAATGAAGTTTGGTCTTGCATAGTGAGTCCCCTTCCTTCCCATTTGCTTTTTAATGGGAGGGAAGGGAAAGGGTTGGGAGGGTTAAGACTCCAATGCCTCAAATATTATATCGAGTACTAAAGTTGTTTCCTTCAATACCGTATCATTCCAAAAACGCAGCACTTTGAATCCTTTTTGTTTTAAAAAATTACTACGCTTATCATCGTAATTTTTCTGTTCCACATGTTGCCCACCATCA
>JANRLY010000002.1:0-37423 GCA_033762075.1 Gammaproteobacteria bacterium | reverse complement strand
TGATGGTGGGCAACATGTGGAACAGAAAAATTACGATGATAAGCGTAGTAATTTTTTAAAACAAAAAGGATTCAAAGTGCTGCGTTTTTGGAATGATACGGTATTGAAGGAAACAACTTTAGTACTCGATATGATATTTGAAGCATTGGAGTCTTAACCCTCCCAACCCTTTCCCTTCCCTCCCATTAAAAAGCAAATGGGAAGGAAGGGGACTCACTATGCAAGACCAAACTTCATTCAAGGCCGTGAATACTTACAAAACTGGATTACTCCCGCATCAAGTGCGGGGCCTCACGCTTCGCCTCCTCTCAATGACGAGTTCTTGTTATAGCTGTTCAAAATTATCCGAAATTATACGACATACCGATCGATGCCAAATCCATATCACCGGTTCTTGAATTGCCTTTAGCGCGCACCCATTGAAGATTACCCAATAATTCTGGTCTAAAGGCATACGCTGCCCCGATACCTAATAAAACACCTGTATGAGTATTCGTGCCAGAGTACACAGTAACGTTATTGGCAGCGATAAACCCATCATTTCGTGTTAAAACCGACGAATGTATACGATGCACACCGAGCTTCGCGAACAACTCAAAACCAGAATCACTCAATGGCAGAACACCTTTGCCCGCAAGATAATATGAATAGATGGTTCCTGTTGCTACTTGCGTACCGTCAAATTTACCTTGTGTATGGGCATAATTGGTATAACCCATTTCAGCAGCAAAATAAGGCATAAAAAGATAACCCACATTCACATTCCAACCAAATCCACTGCCACTGGTCGAACCATTTTGAACGTAAGTTGCATTATGAATGCTGCTGCTCCCTATATTACCTTCAAGATACCAACCATCTGGTAAAGGAACCGCTGCAGATGCGAGCATAGCTACACCAGAAGTTGCAATGCCTAATATTCCAATGATGCAATTTTTAACTATTTTTTTCATGAAAAAATCTCCCTCTTTATATTTCTAATTAATAAAAGCTATACATCAAGCCCATTCGTAATTCATTATCCATCGGCACAACACGGTTACTAAAAACAGTAAAATGACGATACATGATGCGATCATATTCAGCACGAAAACCCCAGTTATCCGCAAAACTTGCTTGAAAACCCAAACCTAGCACACCCGCCTCTTGGAGCGAACTATTGGGCGATCTATCACCTGACGGAACAGAAGATTGTTTTGCCTCCATGCGCGTTTGTAATGCACCAAAACGTGCATAGAACATCCCTTTCCCAAGGATAAAACCAGGAATAATACTGAGACCGTAGCTATACTTTTCGTTCAAGCGAAGTGTGGCAGATCCACCATTAGCTGTAATATTTTTGGTGCTGGTTCTCACAGAAGAGTAATTACCGAATGCTTCCATAGCAAGCCAAAATTTTGGATTGATAGCCGTTCCTAGACCAATCGATGCGCCACCGATAGCACCGTTCATACCAAAATTTGTGTTCGTCCCTCCAGTATCTTTTACAGACCAATTTCCATTAATGTCACCAAAATCAAGGCTGGCATAAGGAACGATGCGTCCTAAAGCAAAAACCGTTGTCGGTAATAATAAGGTGGTCAGCGCAATAAGAATGATTTTTTTCTTTAACATCATAATTTATCTTCCTTGAAAAAAGTGACGAGACAATTATAAAAACTTATAAACCAGACCAAAATTGAATTGATCTGCATACAAAGAACCTTTGTATTTAATGAAATCATATTCGCTTCGTAAATCCATATATTGGGTTAAGCTAGCTTGCAATCCCACACCCACTTCGCCGCCTGTTTTTGTGGAGCTCATTCTAGTAAAACGTGACTTCACTGCGCCGGCACGTAAAAAAGCCATTGCATGGTCGCTCAACGCAAGGCCTGGAATAAAACTAATGCCATAACCATAGGTGGATTTTAAGTTTCCATTATCATTTAATGAAGCCGTCACGAGCACACCGTAGACTTCTCCAGCAAGATAAAGGCTGGGATTAATCATGCCGCCATAACCCGCGGAAATGGTAAGAGGCAATCCACGAAAACTACCATTACTGCCATTGGTGTTCACATTTATCCCAATGCTGCCGCCAATATACGCTGCGGGGGGGCTGGCTAATGCATAATTAGAAAATAAACAGACTGCGCTTGTTAGTATTATTTTTTTTAGCATACAAATTATTCCTTAGTGCAATGGGAGCAGCAGTGAATCATAAAGCATTCACCCGATGGCTTCAATGCGGATTAAGGCTCACCCATCATTCTTTTTCGCCGTGTACGGCATAAAAACTTCATTGAGTTGGCGGCTAACACGAATAAACGTGGTACGCTTTGAAACTTCTTTTAATCGATGTGCGCCAACATAAGTGCAAGCAGAACGAATCCCACCAAGAATATCTAATACGGTTTCTTTCACTGGGCCACGATATGGGACATTCACTGAACGCCCTTCGCTCGCGCGATATTCTGCAACACTGCCGTGATATTTTTCCATTGCTTCTGCAGAACTCATTCCATAAAAGCGTTTAAACGCACTACCATTTTCTTTTATGACATCTCCAAGACATTCATCATGACCTGAAAACATACCACCTAACATGACAAAATCTGAACCTGCTGCAAATGCTTTTGCTACATCTCCCGGCGAAGTACATCCGCCATCAGAACACACATGCCCACCCAAACCATGCGCAGCATCAGCACATTCAATAATGGCTGATAATTGTGGGTATCCCACGCCTGTTTTTTCGCGTGTTGTGCAAACAGAACCGGGGCCGATACCTACTTTGACAATATCTGCACCAGACAAGATGAGTTCTTCGACCATTTCACCGGTAACAACATTCCCCGCCATAATCACTTTATCTGGAAAACGTGCGCGTAATTTTTCTAAAAATTTTACGAAATATTCTGTATAACCATTTGCTACATCAAGACAAATCATTGAAGCATTAGAAGCATCCATCACGCGTTGCAAATTGTCAAAATCTTGCGTACTCACCCCTGTTGAAACAAAAGTAAATGGCATCGCTTTAGGATGCTTTGCTGAAAATTGTTTCCATTCGTCAGGCGTACGAAATTTATCAAGCGCCGTCATGAGCTGGTGTTTTGCAAGGGCTTCTGCCATCGCGAAAGTGCCAGTATGATCCATGTTGGCTGCTATCACAGGAATGCCTTTCCAAACAGCATTCGAATTTCGAAAACGAAATTCACGTTCAAGTGAGACTTCTGAGCGTGATTTTAAAACGCTGCGTTTTGGACGAATTAAAACATCTTTAAAATCTAATTTGATATCATATTCAATACGCATCATTTCACCTCAATTTTTTTCAACAAACAATAATAAAATCCATCCATCCCTTCTTGCCCTGGCAAAATTTGTCGTCCGACAGAACACGCAACGCCCCAGCCTGCATGGATTGTGCGCGGCTGTGCCGTTGCTTGTGTTTGCAAAAATGTTTCGATGACACGCTCATTTTCGTCACGAAAAATAGAGCATGTCACATATAATAAATGCCCCCCAATTTTTAACAATGGCCACAACGCGGTCAATAAGCGTAATTGGCTTTGGGCTAATAATGCAATATCTGTTTCCCGTCTCAATAAACGAATATCAGGATGACGACGCACGACACCACTGGCTGAACACGGCGCATCCAATAAGATGCGATCAAATGGTTGCCCGTCCCACCAAGTTGTTGTGTCTGCCGCATCCGCTACGACCAAATCGCAATGATAATGTAACCGCGATAGATTTTCTGCAACACGCTGCAAACGTAAAGCATCTTGATCAATCGCAATCAATTTCTTCAATTGGGGTTGATACTCCAACAGATGAACTGTTTTGCCGCCTGGCGCTGCACATGCATCTAAGATGCAATCTCCCACTTGCGGCGACAACAATGGTGCTGCTAATTGTGCCGCACCATCTTGGACAGACACTAACCCTTCAGCAAACCCAGGTAATGCTTCCACGTTCACGGGTGAAATGAGTTGTATAGCTGAGGGAATGTCTGACAATAGCCCCCAGGCACCGTTATTTAATTTCTGACAATACGCATCGCGGGATATTTTTTCTAAGTTGACACGCAATGTCATTGGAGGATGTTGATTATTTGCCGCAAAAATTGCATCCGCTTGTGATGGCCAATCTTGTTGGATTTTATCAATCATCCATAATGGATGCGCATATCGCACGAAAGGATTATCTTTACACTTTGCTAAAATATTTTCTTTTTCCCGCAAAAAATTGCGCAACACGCCATTGACTAAACTTTTCGCCCACGTTTTTTTCAAACGATCACACACAGCAACCGTTTCTGTCACAGCAGCGTGTGGTGAAATATCTAATATCAATAGTTGACATAACCCAAGCAACAATACAACACGAACATCTTGATCTTTGGCTTTGAGCGGACGTTGCAAACATTTTTCAAGGATGGCTTCTAAACGAAAATACCAGCGACACATTTCATAAACTAATGCTTTTAATAATGCTTGATCACGCGAATCTTTTAATTGTTGCACCGCAGGCGGCAATGCTGTAGTAAGTGATGCGCCAGCTAACACACGCAACATAACAGTAACTGCAAAATAACGAATCATATGAGTGAAAGACCTGGTAAAAATGCTTCGCGTCGTGCATTTAAAATATCACCAGAAGACAACACGCGCCCACCAGGTAATTGCAACTCGAGCACACGCAAAATACCTTGTCCCGTGACAATATCAATCCCTTCCTTTGTAGCTTTCAAAATGGTGCCAGGAACTTGTGGCACAGCATCAAGGGAAATCACTTCCGCGCGCCAAATGCGTAATTGTTCATTCTGCCAGGGTGTAAAAGCTACTGGCCATGGATTGAAAGCGCGAATTTTTCTGTCAATGTCAGTCGCAGAAGCTTGCCAATCAATGCGCGCGTCTTCGCGTGTAATTTTATGTGCATACGTTGCTAATGCATTGTTTTGTTTTTCCGGTGGATGCTCTGGTAAATGTTGTAACGTTTCAACTAAAAGTGTTGCGCCCAGCACTGCTAATTTATCATGTAATGAACCACCCGTTTCTTGTTGTGTCATGTCACATGCAACACGCGCCAACATTGGTCCTGTATCTAAACCCTGCTCCATTTGCATAATGGTCACGCCCGTTTCTGTGTCACCGGCTAAAATAGCGTGTTGAATTGGCGCTGCGCCACGCCAACGCGGCAACAATGAAGCATGCACATTGAAACACCCCAATCGCGGCGCAGATAAAACAGCCGCTGGCAAAATCAATCCGTAGGCAACAACGATCATCGCATCCACATTGAGTTCACGAATTTTTTGTTGTTCATTCGCATCGCGCAATGTTGTCGGTTGATGAATGAAAAGATTTTTTGTTTGTGCAAATTGTTTGACTGGACTCGCAGTGAGCTTACGACCACGTCCAGCGGGACGATCTGGCTGCGTGTACACGCCAACAATGTCATGCTCTGTTTGCATTAATGCTTTTAATGATTCAACAGCAAAATCAGGCGTGCCTGCAAAAAGAATTTTCACGGGCTGGCTCGCAAATCATTTTCATCACGCACTTCTTCGCGCTGACTGTCAATTAACACATCTACTTTTTCTATCAATTGCTCAGGTGTCGGGAGAAAGCATTTAGCAAATAATTTTTTTGCCGAAGCATACGTCCCTGCAATAAAAACAGGTGCGAGAAAAACAAAAAACATCGTTCCAATCACACGCACATCGTTGGCTGGCACTTCATCTTCTTTCGCTGCACTAGTAACAAACGTTGTTATGCCAGCCACATCTAGCAAAGTGAATGCCAAAGATAAAGGCAACCAACAGGTGCCTGAACGAAAAGATTGCTCGACTTTTGCTGCCCAGCATTCTTGTAGCAATACTTGGTTATCCTGCAAAATTTGTTTGATCCCTTGAAAATCAGATTGCGCCGCACATCTATTGATTGCACGAAACATACGACGCGTTTCTGCACTTCGATAAAGTTCTAATGCTTTTACAAAGTCTTGACATACTGGGTCACTGGCCCATGGATCCATATCAAGTAGTCGAGAATGTCTCACCGGATGCCAATATGTTCTGTTATAATACGCAAACATTCGACCGTACATATTCACCTCTCCCATTCACTATAGCGTTTAATCCCTCGCGATAACGTTCCATCGCTGTTTCAAAATCTCCGGTTTCTTCTGCGAGAGAACCCAACCCTAAGAAAGCGCCTGGGAGTAATTGATGCGTCAAACATTCGTTAAAATAAGTACGCGCTTTCCCCCACAAACGACAACGCAAACAAATTTGCCCCAAAGCAAGCAATAAAACAGCATGATCAGGAAACCGCTTCAACCATTTCTCTGCTAAAACCAATTGTTTTTCAGGATGTGGCACATCTAATTGCATGAATTGTTTTAGCAGAACATCATCTAATTGCTTGGATAAAGTACGCGAGAGTAATTTATAAATCTTTTGTGTCTGATCTGGATAGCGCCACAAGCAATCCACATAACACGCAACAACAATGGGATCTTTACGCAGCTTACGTGCTTGTATCGACCACGCTGTATCGAGCTGAGAAATATTATCAGTGCTTGCTGCATGAATCAAAGTATCACATGCTTTTTTTTGTAGCAAAGCATAACGCTGCTCAGGTGTTTGATGTGCACGATGCTTCCAACGATAAATAAAGAAATCGATGCTAGTAAAAAATTTTGCAAGCTGCCACATCAAGGGCAATATAAATAAAAATAAAATAACGAAAACAGCAAGAAAAACTTTAATGGCAAAATCACTTTCTAAGATCGGTGTTTGTATTTGTGTTCGTGTTGGCGCAGCATCCCTGGGTGATACTATCTTTTTCGTCATTTGCTCAACAGTTTGCGCATTTTTTTCTTGTTGTTGCTCAAGTGTGGCAAGGCGCGCCTGGTAATGATCATTCGAAGTTTGCAAAGTATTTAATGAATCATTCACCTGGGTCAACTGATGCTGCATGGCAAGATTGACTTTTACTAAATGCAAACTTGCAAACAATAAAACACTCACTAAAATAACGAAAGCAGAGATTGAAAAAATCCAACCCATCGACCGCCAAGGAAAGGATCGTCGTGGTTTTGGGCCTGGCGTTGGCTCAGCCGGCGGCGTCACTTGCTCTTGTTCATTCATTGCACTTCCCTTCCCGACAACACTGACAAAACAGACATGATAGCATTATGCCCAGCATTTTCCGCCAGTAAAATTTTCTGGAATCCTAACTGATGGGCATGCTTTGCTATACGCGGACTCACCACAACGAGCGGGACGGAATAAACATTATTTAAGAGATCAGCCTCTAAACCATAGATGAAATTTTGCAGACCCTCCGTTGAAGTCACGACAATAGCGTTAATGGAATGATCCATCAAGGCAGCTGCACAATGCACCCAATGATCATCAAACGTTGGGCATTCGCGCCGATAAGCAATCAAGGGCGTGACTTGGGCACCGCGCGCAGTAAGCGTATCAAATAATTCTGTTCGCCCGCCCGCACCTTGAATCAAAGCAATATGTTGTTTTTCGACAGATTGAAACTCCGGCAGCGCCAACAAAGAAGCCGCGCATGGATCGTGATGCGGAAAAATAATCTTATGAAAACCATATTCATTTAATACACGCGCACTGCCAGAGCCTATTGCAGCTAAACGCAATGCAGCAGGTAGTTGTGACCATTGCTGTCGAATTGCATTAATGCTTGCTCGCACTGCCTGAGGACTCACAAAAATCAACCAATCATATTGTCCTGCGAAATGAATTTTATCCGGCACAATGGTAATCGTTGGCAAGTGATGCGCATCACCGCCTGCGGCACGAATTTTATTTGATAATACTTCACCTTCGGGGAAAGGGCGCGTCACTAAAACACGCAATCCGCGTAAATACTTTTCGCTCATTATTTTAACTCGCTATGGTCATCCAAAATTGTCTGCGCACCTTTTGCCAATAAATCATCAGCAACATTCATCCCTAATTCATTCACTTCAGCAAGGGTGCCTCGAGAAGTCGCTTCTAAAAGAATTTTACCATCCCGACTCACGACGCGACCGCGCAAAAATATTTCGCCGTTTTGATGTTCGGCAAAAGCTGCAACAGGTGCATGACATCCTGCATTTAATGTGCGGCACACTGCGCGCTCAGCAATGACACACGCGGCAGTGATGTCATCACGTAATGGCGCGATTAATTCTTGTATGGCAACAGCTTCTGAATGACACTCAATCCCTAAAGCACCTTGTCCTGCGGCAGGCAACATTTCTTCTGCAGAAAAAAAACTTTGAATACGATGAGTAAAACCTAAACGTTGCAGCCCCGCAGCCGCTAAAATAATTGCATCAAAATCACCACGTTCACATTTTTCCAAACGTGAATTGACATTGCCGCGTAAAAATTCAATTTGCAATGAGGGGTGTTGCGCGAGTAATTGACCTTGACGTCGCAAACTGGATGTCCCGATGCGTGCATTTTTCGGCAACGCATTCAGCGTAAGATATCGGGATGAAACAAACACATCCAATGGATTTTCACGCGCTAAAATTACGGGCAATATTAATCCCTCAGGCAAAGTCATTGGCACATCTTTCATCGAATGCACCGCAATATCGGCACGCCCACTCAGTAAAGCTTCTTCTAATTCTTTAACGAATAATCCTTTGCCGCCAACTTTATATAAAGGTACATTTAATAATAAATCATCCGCTTGCGTCGTCAGCCCTAACAAACGCACTTGCAAATCAGGATATTTCGCAATGAGCAATTGCTTAACATAATTCGCTTGCCATAAAGCCAGCGGGCTTTCTCGCGTTGCGATCGTGAGGGTTTTCTTAGGCATGAGAAATCCTAAAGCAAAAAGGAGACATTTTACACAAGAAACTAACATAAAGTAGACCTTTAGTCTTCTCGCGCATAGAAAAGACAATACACCTGCCCTTCGTCTGGGTTTTCTGGCAAAATACCTTTCTCCTATTCATGAGGAAATCGCGATGATTAACGCTGACTTTTTAAACGACCTGGCGCGCCGCTTAACTGAAGCCCTACCGCCCAGTTTGAAACTGTTAAAAAAAGATCTCGAAAAAAATTTCCACGCGGTACTACAAAGTGCTTTTCAAAAATTAGACCTTGTCACTCGCGACGAATTCGACACGCAAGCGCGAGTTTTAGAGCGCGCTCGCAAACGCCTCACTGAATTAGAAAAATCAATCCACGATCTTGAAACAAAAATGGGAAAGAAAAAACGCTCATGAAGACTCAAAATCCCCCTCATCCACCCCTTTCCAAAGGGGGGAAATACACTGCAGAATCCATTGAAGTCCTCAGTGGTCTCGAACCTGTTCGTCGTCGTCCCGGCATGTACACGGATACGACTAACCCTAATCATCTCGCACGCGAAGCGATTGATAACAGCGTCGACGAAGCCATGGAAGGTCATGCCACTTCACTGAGTGTTGTCTTGCATAAAGATGGCTCGCTTGAAATTACTGATGACGGCCGCGGGATGCCCGTGGATATTCATCCCGAAGAAGGAATCTCTGGTGTTGAATTGATTTTATGTCGCTTGCATAGTGGCGCTAAATTTTCTAACAAACAATATCGCTTTTCCGGTGGTCTACACGGCGTTGGGATTTCCGTGGTAAATGCATTATCTAAAAAATTAGACGTCACCATCAAACGTGACGGCGTGATTTATCATATGCAATTCAAAGATGGTGAGAAATCCTCACCTTTAAAAAAGATGGGCACCGTCAATAAACGCGAAACAGGTACAACGATTCAATTTATTCCTAACGAAAAATATTTTGATTCAGCACGCTTTGCGATCAACAAATTAAAACATACCTTGCGTGCAAAAGCCGTTTTATGCCAAGGGTTACATGTTTCATTTCATGATGAAAACACCAATGAAACTGTCGAATGGCACTACGAAAATGGTTTGCCCAATTATTTGATTGAAGCTGTCGGCGATGCGCCGCGCTTACCTGATGAACCTTTCATCGGATCATTTCGTGGCAATCAAGAAGCCGTCGATTGGGCAGCCGTGTGGCTTCCAGAAGAAGGTGAAATTGTCGGTGAAAGTTATGTTAATTTAATTCCTACGCCGCAAGGTGGCACGCACGTGAATGGTTTTCGTCAAGGCTTACTTGATGCATTACGTGAATTTTGCGAATTCCGCAATTTATTGCCTCGCGGTATTAAATTAGCACCTGAAGATATTTGGGATCGTTGCGCACATATTATTTCTGTCAAACTACATGATCCTCAATTTTCTGGACAAACAAAAGAAAGATTATCTTCACGCGAATGCTCCAGTTTCGTTTCTGGTGTCGTGAAAGATGCACTAGGTCTCTGGCTCAATCAACACGTCACCGCTGGCGAACAACTCGCACAACTCGCCATCATGAATGCACAAAAACGATTGAAGGCCGCGCAAACTGTCGTGCGCAAAAAAATAACCTCAGGTCCCGCATTACCAGGCAAACTAGTTGATTGCACACAACAAGATATTAAACGCACCGAATTATTTTTAGTCGAAGGCGACTCGGCAGGCGGCTCAGCAAAACAAGCACGTCAAAGAGAATTCCAAGCGATCATGCCATTGCGCGGTAAAATTTTAAATACGTGGGAAGTCGATTCAAATCAAGTGCTCGCATCACAAGAAGTGCATGATATTGCTGTTGCCATTGGCATTGAGCCTGGTAAACATGATTTATCTGGTTTGCGTTACGGTAAGATTTGCATTTTAGCCGACGCAGACTCAGATGGTTCACACATTGCAACATTGCTGTGTGCATTATTTTACAAACATTTTCGCGAACTGGTTGCTGCAGGACATGTTTACGTTGCCATGCCGCCGTTATATCGCATCGATCATGGCAAACAAATTTATTACGCACTCGACGACGCTGAAAAACAAGGCATCATCGATCGTATCGCCGCAGAAAATCTTAAAGGCAAAGTCAATGTGATTCGCTTCAAGGGTCTCGGCGAAATGAATCCCGTGCAATTACGCGAAACCACGATGGATCCTAATACACGTCGACTCGTGCAGCTGCGTATCGCAGAACATGATCACACCGATAAAATGCTCGATATGCTACTCGCCAAAAAACGCGCGCATGATCGCAAAAAATGGCTAGAATCAAAAGGCAATTTAGCGGGTGGGTGATCTATCAATACAGTTTTTCTAAGAAAATAATGAACACTCTTATTTCAATAGACAATGTTTCTTTAGCCTTTGGTCTCGATATGTTGCTGGATCGAGCTCATTTACAAATCGCTTCAAGCGAACGGATCTGTTTGATTGGCCGCAATGGCGCAGGAAAATCATCTCTCCTCAAAATCATTGAGGGAACTCAGCAACCTGATAGTGGCTCAGTGTGGCGCAAACCAGGACTTAAGATTTCGCGTTTGGCACAGGAATTACCAAACAATATTACTGGAACAGTGTTTGAATATGTCGCTGAAGGCTTGAGTGAAACAGGAAAATTATTAGCAGCTTATCATGCGCTCACTCAACAAACATCCATGACGCAATCTGATCTGAATCAACTCGAACACTTGCAGCATTTAATCGATGCAAATCATGGCTGGCATTTTGAACAAGAAATTACATCGACATTAAAACGCTTATCATTAGATCCTGATCCCAAAGTAATGGAATTATCAGGCGGATGGCAACGACGCGCTGCACTCGCACGTGCATTAGTCACTTCTCCGGAAATATTATTACTCGATGAGCCCACCAATCATTTAGATATTGAAACCATTCAATGGCTCGAAGATCAATTATTAGCGAGCAAAGTGGGATTAGTTTTTGTGACCCATGACCGCTCATTATTGCAACGTTTAGCCACTCGCATCATTGAACTCGATCGTGGCCAATTAACATCTTGGCCAGGAGATTACGCTAAATTTTTACAACATAAAGCAGAACTGTTACATGCAGAAGAAAAGCAAAATGCAGAGTTTGATAAAAAATTAGCGCAAGAAGAAAGATGGATTCGTCAAGGCATCAAAGCACGCCGCACACGTAACGAAGGTCGCGTCCGAGCACTCAAAGAATTACGCAAAACCCGCGCTCAAAGGCGAGAATTACAAGGAAAAGTAAACTTTAATATATCTAAAGCCGATCAATCGGGTCAGTTAGTGATTGAAGCAAAAAATATTTCCCAGCAATTTAATCAGAAAAAAATTATTGATAATTTCTCAATTCGAATTTTACGCGGCGATCGTATTGGTTTGATTGGACCTAATGGCATTGGCAAAAGCACATTACTCAACATTTTACTGGGGAAAACAAAACCGGATCAAGGCACTGTAACCCAAGGGACGAAACTAGAAGTGGCATACTTTGATCAGCTACGCGCTGCACTCGACCCAACAAAAACTGTCGCAGAAAATGTGAGTCCTGGAACAGACACCATTGAACTGAATGGACAAAAACGTCATATCATCAGTTATCTCTCGGATTTTTTATTTAGTCCACAACGGGCATTAACACCTGTGAAATCATTGTCAGGCGGAGAATGTAATCGTTTATTGCTAGCGCGATTATTTAGCCGGCCGACCAATTTACTCGTGCTCGATGAACCTACCAATGATTTAGATATTGAAACACTCGAATTACTCGAAGAATTATTATTACAATATCAAGGCACATTATTGCTCGTGAGCCATGATCGACAATTTATTGATAATGTCGTAACAAGTTCTCTGGTATTTGAAGGTGACGGAAAAATTCAAGAATATATTGGTGGCTATTCCGACTGGTTACGACAAAGAAAAATAGATGCGCCTGTTAAAGTGATTGAACCAAAAAAAATAATGGACAATACCCCCTCCAAACTTCCCAAAAAATTAAGTTACAAAGAACAAAGCGAGCTCAATGAATTACCAAAAAAAATCGAGCAATTAGAAATTGAATTACAAAACATGCAACAGCTCACTGCTAGCACTGAGTTTTATCAGCAATCCCCTGAAAAAATCACTGAGGCAATGGAAAAATTAAATCAACTCAATAACGAATTAGAAACTGCGTATTCACGTTGGGAATTTTTGGAAGGAAGACAATAGGGGCGACGGTTATCAACGAGCGGGCGACCGCCGGCCGCACCTACAAAACAATTGATGAGAATATTGGCCCTACCTATTGATTATACTAAACTTTAAAGGATCATCCTTTAGGTATTTGCCCGATCCTTATTCACAAACTGTTGTATAATTAATGTGTATGCCTTCTTGCGATAAGGATCGACCCATGAAGCTCTCAAGCCTCTCCGGTTATGCATTCTGTTCTATCCTATTTGTCCTGTTTCTTTCGATATTACCTGAGCTCCCAGCAAGCGCTGAGCAGCAAGAGGATGCAATGGCACATGCAATGAGTGACGCAAAACTCACCGCTATCAGAGGGCCCGCCAATATTCCATTACTCGATCAAGCCACTCTCGAGTTGCCTGAAGGCTATGTTTATGTGCCTGCAAAAGAAGGTGCTGAAATAATGCAAGCGATGGGAAATGACACTTCATCGAATTTTTACGGTTTAGTATTTCCCGCTGATGGCGACTCTCATTGGTACATCCAAATTAACTACATTAAATCAGGATACATCACGGATGCTGATGCTAAAAACTGGAACGCAGATGAACTACTTTCACATCTGAAAGAAAAAACAGACGAAGAGAACAAAGAAAGTAAAGCTAAGGGACTGCCAACAATTGATATCGTGGGATGGGCTGCACCACCCTCATACGATACAACCACACATAAGTTAATTTGGGCAGTTGATGGCAACCAGAGTGATGTTGGAAATGTGATAAATTACACGACAATTGCATTGGGACGAGAAGGATTCTTTGATCTGACATTGATAACAAAAAAATCGGATATTACTTCTGATAAAGAAGACGCAAATAAAATTTTAGCCGCACTGAATTACACAAATGGCAAACGGTATGAAGATTACGTCGCCGGCAAAGATCATTTAGCTGAGTTTGGTTTAGCCACACTAATTACAGGGGTCGTAGCAAAAAAACTTGGATTATTCGCACTGATCGGTGTGATTTTTCTGAAAGTGTGGAAGGGCTTGATTATTTTTGTTGTAATTTTTTGGAAAAAAATTATCAAATTGTTGGGATTGAAAAAATAGTTTACAAATAAAGCGCCTCCAAAAACCGCTGCGCTTTTATAACATCAATACCCTCCATGATACGTTCGTCTCGCAAATTTTTAACGATCTGCGTTGCGGATAGCTGATATTTTTTACTGAATTGATAAAGTGATTTGCTAATCTCTCCATTGGAATTTTTTACTTCGATAATTTTCTCAATTGCATCATCCTTCACTAAAACAAAATCAACTTCTTGCTGATCTTTAGTACGCATATAATGAAGCGCATAATTTTCTGCCTGATAGTCAACCTTAGCAAATACCGTTTTTAATAAACAAACAGCAGCAAGATTCTCCAGTCGCACACCTTCATCTCCTTTCACGAGACCTGTGTCAAAGAAATAAATCTTCGGCTCTTTTAACAAACTTCTTGAAATATTTTTTGAAAAAGGCGTTACACGAAAAACAATATAAAGTGCCTCGAGTATTTCTATATATTTCTTTACAGTATGGGGAGAAACCTGAACATCTTCAGCCAAAGATTGATACGAAATGGGAGACCCTATTCTCATCCTTAGCAACTCAAAAAGAATTCTGAGTGCTTTAATATTTTCTACTTTCTCAAATTCAAAAATATCAGTAGCTAAAATGCTATTAATGTATTGTAAGCGCCAGCGATTTTCTTCAACGGCATTTTCCGCAAGAAAAGGTTCGGGAAATCCACCTCTTTCCAGTAAATGTTCTAAGTGAAAAGACTCACCCAATTGTTTTAATTCAGCGGGTGAAAATGGCAAGAGTCTATGTAAGAAATAACGTCCAGCCAGCGAATCGCCTATCTTGTCAAAAATATCAAGCCGCGCGCTACCTGCCACCAGAATATGTAAGTGCTCAAGTCGCGTATCATAAATTCCTTTGAGGTAATTTTTCCAATCTGGCATTTTGTGTAATTCATCAAGCACCAAGAGATCTGTTGTCTCTAGCCAAGCAGCACTGTGGATAATATCTCTGTGTTCAACACAATCATAATTAAGGTAAATTGGGCGCTGATACTCTGCTGCGATCTGCTTTGCAATAAAGGTTTTTCCAACCTGACGAGGGCCCGCAAGAAAAACCATTTTCTTCTTTAAGTCATCAATAATGCGTGGTGTCTGTATTCTATCCATCCGACTATTCTGCACGCTATTGCGGAATAGTCAGGACTTTTCGGCAATAGCGTGCAGAATAGTCGGGGCTCTAATTCAATCTGCACTGAGAGCACCCACCCAACCTATTGATTATACTCGATTTTAACAAACAAGCCTTTTGATTCCTGTTCGATGGGCTTTTCCTCTTTTTCCTTTCTATTCTGTTTCGAAAACAGAGATTGCATCAATGCAGAAACCTTTCCAGGTAACGCTACGACCGCTTTCTCCATCTTCACTGCGGGTGGCTCTACTGCGTCTTTTGCTTTATTTAATTCATTTTGAATACCCGCACGAATAAGCAATAATTCTTGTGCTTCATCTTTCACGTTATTGTAAAGATGATTTTGATATTCTTTTGCAAAAGAAAATAGCGTCGTAGGCAATGGAATTTTTGCTAAAATCAAAACGACTAATCCAATAATGAACCCGATGATTTTTTCTGATAATTTTTCAGTATTAATAGAATATTGAAGCTCTGCTTTGATGCCATTTAATAAAGCTATTTCATCATTCAATATCGCCATGCTGTCTCGGCAAATTTCCATACGTGCTTTTGCACGCTCTTTATAGGCCAAGCGACTGTTATTAGCCTTAGAGCATGCTTTATCCAGCATCTCAAATCTTTTTTCTATGATTTCATTTGTATGTTGAATTAAATCTTGAATTTCTTCTTCTGCAGGCTCGATCGCATCGATAATAGTTAAGATGAGTTTATTAAAAAATGTTTCATGTTCTGTTAATATTTTCGCATCAGGAGCTTCTGGCAAGTGAATGAATTCAGGAAATTCTTTTAATAAATCTAATTCAATTTGCTCCCACTCTTTTAATTCTTTTGCAATCGCATCGGTAGATTCATGAATCTCTTTAAAAATCGAGTTTATATTTTGCCCGGACGCATCGGTTTGGCTTTCTTCATTTTCTGAATCATTTCCTGCACTTTTACAACATGACAATGAACATAAAATATTTATATAAGACATAGGAAACCTCCTTGTCATAAATTATTCAATGAATTTTTTTGCCTTTTTAGTATAATCATCCAATTCTTATCGTTTACTTAAGCTGGAGAGGCTGAATGAGCCAAGCTATTGAACACATTGCATTAAAAGAATTTACTGAAAAGGCTTATCTCGATTATTCGATGTACGTGATTCTAGACCGCGCACTTCCACACATCAGTGATGGGTTAAAACCTGTACAACGACGCATTGTGTATGCCATGTCTGAATTAGGTTTAAAATCCACTGCAAAATTCAAAAAATCTGCGCGCACGGTTGGTGACGTGCTCGGTAAATTTCATCCGCATGGTGATATGGCATGTTATGAAGCTATGGTGTTAATGGCGCAATCTTTTTCATATCGTTATCCATTAATCGAAGGACAAGGGAATTGGGGATCCACTGATGATCCAAAATCATTCGCTGCGATGCGTTACACTGAGTCGCGCTTGTCTGGTTATGCAGATATTTTATTAAGCGAAGCAGAACAAGGAACCGTCGATTGGATACCAAATTTTGATGGCACACTCACTGAACCTGCCATATTACCTGCGCGCTTACCGAATATTTTATTGAATGGCACCACAGGCATTGCAGTCGGAATGGCAACAGATATTCCCCCGCATAATCTTTCTGAAGTTGTTGATGCACTGATTCATTTACTCGACAACCCAAAAGCAACTCTCGCAGAAATTTGCAAAATAATTCCGGCGCCTGATTTTCCAACAGAAGCTGAAATCATCACGCCTGCAGCAGAATTACGTGACATGTATCGCACAGGCAATGGCACTTTACGTGCGCGTGCAGTGTATATCGAAGAAGACGATGAAATTATTATTACAGCACTTCCCTGGCAAGTTTCTGGTGCAAAAGTCCTCGAACAAATTGCCGAACAAATGCAAAGCAAAAAATTACCGCTCATTTCAGATTTACGCGACGAATCCGATCACGAAAATCCTACACGCTTAGTGATTGTGCCACGCTCTAATCGTGTCGATGTCGATTTATTGATGGGACATCTTTTTGCGACAACAGATCTTGAGCGCAGTTATCGCGTCAATCTCAATATGATTGGTGAAAATGGCCGCCCTGAAGTTAAAGATCTCGTTACCATTCTCAATGAGTGGCTAACATTCCGTTTGACTACAGTGAAGCGCCGTTTGCAATTTCGACTCGATAATATCGAAAGACGATTACATATTTTAGCGGGTTTGTTAATTGCGTACTTAAATTTAGATGAAGTGATTCGCATTATACGTACAGCTGATGAACCAAAACCTGCTTTGATTAAACGTTTTAAGTTAACTGAAATACAAGCAGAAGCCATTTTAGAAACAAAATTACGTCATCTTGCCCGTCTCGAAGAAATACAAATTAAAAAAGAACAAAAAGATTTATCGGCTGAACAAGAAGAAATACAAAAAATACTAGGCTCAAACGCTAAGCTAAAAAAATTCGTACGAGTCGAATTATTAGCAGACAGTAAAAAATATGGTGATGCGCGACGTTCACCACTCGTGAAACGCATAGAAGCACAAGCCATACGTGAAACTGAAATTCTTCCAACTGAACCACTTACCATTATTCTTTCAAAAATGGGTTGGGTGCGCGCAGCGAAAGGACATGATGTCACGGCGGAAACATTAACTTTCAAAGCTGGTGATACTTTTCTTGCAAGCACGCAGTGTCGCAGCAATCAACCCGCTGTCTTTTTAGATTCAACAGGTCGTGCATATTCTTTACCGTCACACACGTTGCCATCTGCCCGCGGTCAAGGGGAACCATTGACTGGACGTTTAACCCCGCCACCCGGTGCAACTTTTATCGGTCTCATTTCCGGCGAAGCAGATCAAGTTTTTTTAATGGCTTCTGATGCAGGGTATGGGTTCGTCACAAAATTAGAAACTTTGTACGGGAAAAATAAAAGTGGCAAAGCAACTTTAAGTTTGCCGAAAGGTTCACTACCACTGCCTCCGCGTTTGATGAAAAATTTAGAAAAAGATTTTCTTGCTTTAATGACCAACACAGGGCATTTACTTATTACTTCTTGTAAAGAGTTGCCTGAATTAAACAAAGGCAAAGGCAATAAAATGATTGGCATTCCGAGCGCGCGCGTTGCTGTGCGTGATGAATTTGTTATCGATATTACGACAGTTTCTGCTGATGAAACACTTGTCATTCAATCAGGCAATCGCCAACTTAAATTGAAACCCGCTGATTGGCAGCATTATGTCGGTGAACGTGGACGTCGCGGAAATAAATTGCCGAGAGGGTTTCAACGGGCAGATGGGTTTGTGAGGTGAGGTTCAACGGTGGTGAATGTTTTTAAAAATGGAAATTCTGGGAGATCATTTGAATAGTCTAAACGGCCCGTGGCTTGGTGCGACTTTTTTCATGATACATGTTGTTTTTAAACTCCGATCGACTGCATCAAAACGGGCCTTCTTTGTTTCGATAAGAGGGTTCCATTTTTAAAAACATTCACCAACCATTGAACTGGAGAGGATAAAGATAAGGGTAGAAAAAAATGTAGGATGGGTTTGCGACAGCTCAATGATTTCAACGGGCAGATGGATTTGTGAAGTGAGGTTCAGCTTTGTCATCCCGCGCATGTTTTTAGCGCGAGATAACAAACTTCGATAAGTGGTTTTCCATTTTTAAAAACTTCATGGCCACCGTTGAACTGTAGAGATATAGTAGTTAGGATAGATTTAAAGCATAAATCATTAAAACGCCATACGACCAAATCCATGCATCATAAGATCTGCCTCATCAATTTGTGGTTTTTGATAGATAACACCGCAGATGTCTAAATATTTCAATTTAGGTTTACTCGCAAATACTTCTGCCATTTTGTTGACGCCCTCCTTTGTTACCTTAGGAAGATTTGCGAGGCGTAATTCACGCAGTGTATTATTTCGTTGAATTGCACCTGCTAGAAAAATAATACCCTCATCATCAAAATCATTTTCACATAGATTTAAAGTCAAAAGAGTTTGATTTTTTTTCAATGCTATTGCAATTTCTCGTAGCACATCGTTATTTAATTGACATCCACTACAATTTAAATCAGAAGCGCCTGATTGAATAGTATTAAGGATGGCTGGTAATAATTCAAAACATTCTGGTTGTTTGAAAAGCATATAATGTCCTTTTATAAAATCCCCCTCAATCCCCCTTTTTCAAAGGGGGAAGCTTATCTGTACACCTTTTTCAAAAGGAGAAGCTTATCTGCATACCTTTTTCAAAGGGGGAAGCTTAACTTAGAAAAGCGTTATCCCAAACGTTCGCGAGCAATTTGTTCTGCAACTGTATTCGTTGCAGCATTTTCAGATTTCGCACGCTCAAAAATTTCAATCATTGTTTGATAAATATTATCGACTTGTTGTGTCGCATGCTTAACATCCGCATAATCATAAATCGCAGCAACATAAATTAAACCGCCTGCGTTAATAACAAAGTCTGGTGCATATAAAATATCGTGCTCTTGTAATAATGTGCCATAACGTTGATGGGCTAATTGATTATTAGCTGATCCTGCGACAATTGAAACACGTAAACGACCAATTGTTTCGAGATTTAAAATCGCACCCAATGCGCACGGCGCAAAAACATCTGCTTCAACATCAAAAATACTTTCGGGTGCTGTCGCTTTCACTCTCAATTCATCGACGCAGCGCTCGATCGCTTGCGTATTCACATCACACATCGTAATACGTGCGCCCAATTCGGTCAGTTCTTTCGCCAACAAATAACCAACATGCCCTGCACCTTGAATGTTAACTCGAATCCCTTCAAGAGAAGAACGATTCAAACGAAATTTAACCGCGGCTTCAATACCGCGACGCACACCATGCGCTGTCCACGGAGAAGGATCATTCGAAACACCTGCAGAACTTGTCATGCAAGTAACGTATGGCGTTACACCACGAATGATATCCATGTCGCCCAATGTTGTACCGCTATCTACAGCAGTGATATAACGTCCACCTAATTCGTGGACGAATCTTGCGAAGGATTCCATAAAAGCTTTGCGATCATGAATCACTTTGGGTCGCATAATCACGGCTTTAGCACCGCCATGATTAAGGCCGCTAATCGCCGCTTTATAACTCATCATGTAACCTAAACGAATCACATCTTCGAGCGCAGCATCAGCAGAAGCATAAGGAATTAAACGACAACCTCCAATGGCAGGCCCGCGTTTAAGACTGTGAATAGCGATGATTGCACGCAGTCCTGTCTCTGGATCAAAGCGTACATGCAACTCACCATATTTTAAAAATTCAGCATAACGAAATAATCCATCAAGTGCAGTGTGATGATAATGACCTGGAATGTATGGATGCAATTCTTTCATTGTGGGTTCCCTTATTCTTTCTTCCAGCATGTTTCCACTCCTGTACTTTTTACTTTCCTCGTTTTCTCAACTTCTGAATTGTACGAATTTGTGCAATCGCCTCTGCAAGCTCTGCCGTTGCACGAGCAACATCCACTTCTGAAGATTTTGTCGCAAGAATTTTTTCTGCACGCGCTTTTGCTTCGAGTGCGGCCTTTTCATCTAATTCTTGCAAACGTAGCACAGTGTCAGCCAAAATCGTCACAACAAAAGGTTGTACTTCGAGCATGCCGCCCGACAAATAGAAAACTTCTTCCTTGTCATCCGGCAACATCACGCGCACATTGCCGGGCTTTAATGTTGTCACTAACGGTGCGTGACCAGGCGCAATGCCTAATTCACCGATCTCACCCGTGACATTCACAGCCATGACAACGCCTGAGAAAATAGATTTTTCTGCGCTGACGATGTCTAATCTTAAAACTACAGTATTCATCTCTCTATCCACCTGGGCGACCGCCGGTCGCCCCTACAATATCGCATGACTAAACTGATTCTTTCCATTCCACCTGGGCGACCGCCGGTTGCCCCTACAATATCGCATGACTAAACTGATTCTTTCATTGTCTCAGCTTTTTTAATCGCTTCATCGATTGTACCGACCATATAAAATGCTTGCTCTGGCAAATGATCGAATTCTCCACTGACAATGCCACGGAATCCGCGAATCGTTTCTTTTAGTGGAACATATTTTCCTGGTGAACCCGTGAAAACTTCTGCCACGAAAAACGGTTGCGATAAAAAGCGTTGAATTTTACGTGCACGTGACACAGTTAAACGATCTTCTTCGGAAAGTTCATCCATGCCGAGAATCGCGATAATATCTTTCAATTCTTTATATCGCTGCAAGGTTTTTTGCACTGATAAAGCCACTTGATAATGTTCATCGCCAACAACCAATGGATCAAGTTGACGACTAGTTGAATCAAGTGGATCGACCGCGGGATAAATCCCTAATTCAGCAATTTGACGTGACAACACAACGGTTGCATCTAAGTGTGCAAAAGTGGTCGCGGGTGATGGATCGGTTAAGTCGTCAGCAGGCACGTAAACAGCTTGCACAGAAGTGATGGAACCTTTGCGTGTTGAAGTAATACGTTCTTGTAATACACCCATTTCTTCTGCAAGCGTGGGTTGATAACCTACAGCAGATGGAATACGCCCTAACAACGCAGAGACTTCGACACCAGCCAATGTATAACGATAAATATTATCGATAAAGAGCAGTACGTCACGGCCTTCATCACGGAAATTTTCAGCAATCGTTAAACCAGTCAATGCAACACGTAAACGATTACCTGGTGGCTCATTCATTTGTCCGTACACCAGCGACACTTTATCCAACACGTTGGATTCTTTCATTTCTAAATAAAAGTCGTTACCTTCGCGAGTACGTTCGCCGACACCAGCAAACACAGAATAACCGCTGTGCTCAATAGCAATGTTACGAATGAGCTCCATCATGTTGACGGTTTTACCCACACCCGCGCCACCAAATAATCCCACTTTGCCACCTTTCGCAAATGGGCAAACTAAGTCAATCACTTTAATGCCTGTTTCAAGGAGTTCATTAGAAGCAGCTTGCTCTGCAAAACTGGGAGCTGAGCGATGAATCGGCAAAGTTAATTCTGCTTTAATCGGGCCTTGGCCATCAATTTCTTCACCCAAAACATTCATGATGCGACCGAGTGTTGCTTTACCAACTGGCACACTAATCGGGAAACCTGTATTGCGCACTTTTAATCCGCGAGACAATCCATCTGATACACCCATCGCAATCGTACGCACAACACCATCACCTAATTGTTGTTGTACTTCGAGCACTAAATTTTTATCTTCGACATGGAGTGCATCGTACACTTTCGGCACTTGACCTTCAGGAAATTCGACGTCAACCACTGCACCAATAATTTCTGCAATATGACCGATACTCATTTTTAACTTACCCCCTCACTAAATACTTTTTAAATTCGAGAGATTTTAAAATCCCCCTCAATCCCTCTTTTTCAAAGGGGGAAGATAGTTCTTGCTCCCTTCCCAAAAGAGGAAGATATTTCTTGCACTCCCTCCCAAAGGGAGGAACTTTTAAACTGCTGCAGCTCCTGCAACAATTTCTGATAATTCACGTGTAATCGCTGATTGACGCGCTTTGTGATAGATCGTTTCCAGTTCACCAATTAATTCATCGGCATTTTCTGTTGCGTTCTTCATTGCGATCATTCGTGCTGCTTGTTCGCAAGCTATATTTTCGATGAGAGCTCGATACACTTGTGATTCAATGTAGCGCGTCAGCAACCGATCTAATAATTTCTTGGCATCATCGGGTTCGTAAATATAATCCCAGTGATGTTCGAGTTTTTCTTCTCCCGCAGGCTCAAGCGGTAAAACAGATTGAATGATAGGCTCTTGTGTCATCGTGTTGACATATTTGTTAGAACACAAATACAAAGCATCAATGCGCTGCTTGGGATCTGATTCTTTCCATGCATTGAGCATGACATGAATTGGACCAGTAATATCTGTGACAGCCGGCGCATCCCCTAAATGATCTGCGTTCGCCAATACACGCCCGCCTAGACGACGGAAAAAAGATTCTGCTTTACGGCCGATTAGGCACAAACTCACTTCGACAGATTTATTTTGCCATTCACGAATCGCTTGAATGACAGTACGTAATAAAACAATATTTAAACCACCGCACAAGCCGCGATCTGTCGTAACAATGACAAAACCTACGCGACGAATGTCGCGCACTTCTAAAAAAGGATGCTGATATTCAGGATGTGCATGAGCAAGATGCCCAATCACTTGACGAATTTTTTCAGCATAAGGTCTTGTATGTAACATGCGATCTTGTGCTTTACGCATTTTACTCGCAGCAACCATTTCCATCGCACGCGTAATCTTTTGCGTGTTTTTAATGCTGCGAATCTTAGTGCGAATCTCTTTTGCTGATGCCATAAGTACTAGCCGCCAAATGTTTTCTTGAAAGATTCAACCAAAGTGCGGAATGTATTTTCGATTTCATCATCCCACGCGCCAGTGCTATTAATTTTCTCAAATAATGTGCTTTGTTCTTGACGGAATTTCGCCAACAATTCACGCTCAAATTCAGCTAATGCATTCAGTGCAACATCATCTAAATATCCACGATCTGCTGCAAACAATATCAATCCCATTTCTGCTACAGACAAGGGTTGGTATTGTTTTTGCTTCATGATTTCAGTGATGCGTTGACCACGCTCAAGTTGTTTACGTGTCGGCTCATCGAGATCAGATGAAAATTGTGAGAACGCCGCTAATTCGCGATATTGTGCTAAGGCTAAACGCACGCCACCCGCCAATTTTTTAATCATTTTAGTTTGCGCTGCGCCGCCAACACGCGACACGGACAAGCCTGCATTAATTGCAGGACGAACGCCTGAATTAAATAAATCAGTTTCAAGAAAAATCTGACCATCGGTGATTGAAATCACGTTTGTCGAAACGAAAGCAGAAACGTCACCCGCTTGTGTTTCAATAATGGGTAATGCAGTGAGCGAACCAGTTTTACCTTTCACAGCACCTTGTGTTAATTGCTCGACATATTCTGCATTGATGCGTGATGCCCGCTCGAGTAAACGCGAATGCAAATAAAACACGTCGCCAGGATACGCTTCACGACCGGGTGGACGACGTAATAATAATGAAATTTGACGATATGCCCAGGCTTGACGAGTTAAGTCATCATAAATAATGAGCGCGTCTTCGCCTTTGTCGCGGAAATATTCGCCCATCGTACAACCCGCATACGGTGCAATAAATTGCAATGCTGCGGCTTCTGCTGCAGATGCTGCAACAACAATGGTATGCGCCATTGCGCCATGTTCTTCGAGTTTACGAACAACGGCCGCAATCGATGATGTTTTTTGACCGATCGCAACATAAATACATTTCACACCTGTGCCGCGTTGATTAATGATTGTATCAATTGCAATTGCTGTTTTGCCGGTTTGGCGATCGCCGATGATTAATTCGCGCTGACCGCGACCAATTGGGACCATAGCGTCAATCGATTTCAATCCTGTTTGTAAAGATTGAGAAACCGGTTGGCGCGCAATCACGCCTGGCGCAACTTTTTCAACGGGTGAAGTGTGTGTTGTTTCAATGGGGCCTTTGCCATCAATCGGATGCCCGAGCGCATTCACGACACGACCTAATAATGCTTCGCCGACTGGCACTTCGAGAATACGTCCCGTACATTTTGCTTTTTGACCTTCAGCTAAATCATCGGTTTTACCCAACACAACCGCGCCCACAGAATCACGCTCAAGGTTTAATGCGAGACCATAAATGCCGCCGGTGAATTCGATCATTTCACCTTGCATCACATCAAGCAAACCATGAATACGAACAATGCCATCTTTGAGACTGACAATCGTACCTTCTGTACGAATTTCAGTTTTCACGTCGAATTGTTGAATTCGCTGACGAATTAAGTCGCTAATTTCTGCTGGACTGAGTTGTTTAAATTGCATAATGAGACACCTTTAAATTCATTCTTTAAAAAATACCTGTGACTGTTTCTTTCAAACGCGCTAATTTGCCCCGTACAGAACCATCCATCACACGATCGCCTGCTGTGACAATAGCTCCCGCTACGACTGATTCATCAATCTCTTGCACTAATTCAATACGACGTTTGAGACGTGTTGTTAATTTTGCAATGAGTTCTGCGCACCAGGCTTCAGTTAATGGAATAGCAGATTGCACACGTACCGTGAGTGTTTGATTGAATTCTTCTTCTTTTTGATGAAACAATTTAGCAATTTCAGGCAGTGCATTGATACGATGATTTTCAGCTAACAAACGAATAAAATTCTTTTGTTCTGGATTTAAGATTTCCGCTAACACATCACAATAAAATTGCGCTAACTTTTCAGCTGAAAGATTGGGTTGCATCAGTAAAGCTTGGACAGCAGCATCTTCTGTTAAAAAACTGGCTGCAAATAACATGACACGCCACGCAGGTAATGTTTGCGTTGCCACAGCTTCAGCAAAAACAGCGGTCGCGTAAGGTCTTGCAATGGTTGTTAACTGATCGGAATTCATCATATTTCAGCCACAAATTCTTTGAGCAAATCATCGTGAGCAGCAGCATCTAAATTGCGACGAATAATTTTACCTGCGCCGAGCACAGCAAGACTCGCTAATTGTTGACGTAATGCTTCACGTGCTTGACTGACTTCACGTTCAATTTCTTCACGCGCTTGTTTGATGATGCGCTCGCCTTCCAAGCGCGCTGTCTCGCGACCTTCTTCCATCAAACGAATAGCACGTTGATTTGCTTGCTCAATGATATGTGCTGCATCAGATTTTGCTTCTTTTAACATCGCTAACACTTTGTGTTGCGCTATTTCAAGTTCTTGTTTCGCGCGTTCTGCAGCGAGCAAACCATCCGCAATTTTTTTCTCGCGCTGAGACATCACATTTGTTAAAAGCGGCCACACATATTTAAGTGTGAACCAAACCAAAACAGCAAATACGATCAGCTGAATAATGAGTGTTGCATTAATCTCCATCTACTAACCCTCTTTACTGCACCTGCGTTTGTACAGCAGCCATCACAGCGGCTGTTAATGGATTTTTGGAAACGAACAACAAATACAAACCAATACCAATAGAAATTGCAGCGAATGCGTCAACTAAGCCTGCGACGATAAACATACGAGCCATTAACATGGGAGATAATTCTGGTTGACGAGCAACACCTTCAAGGAATTTACCACCTAACACCCCGAAGCCAATTGCTGTGCCGAGTGAAGACAAGCCAAGCAACAAACCTACTGCCACAGCAGTATAACCTTGGACAACACCAATAATACTTGCAATTTCCATAACACCCCCTAGTTTATGTGTAACATCAAAAATTAATGTGCTTCATGCGCCATACTGAGATAGACCACAGTCAACATCATGAAAACAAACGCTTGAATCGTAATAATTAAAATATGAAAAATCGCCCACACTGTGCCCGAGGCAAATTGTAACCACCATGGCATCAGTGCAATCAAAATGAAAATCAATTCACCTGCAAACATATTGCCGAAGAGTCGTAATGCCAATGTGAAAGGTTTAATGATTTCTTCGAGTAAACGAAATGGGACATTTAAAAAGAATAAATAAGGGCCAAATGGCTTTGTCAGCATCTCTTTAATTAATCCAAAGCCTTTGATTTTAATGTTATAGAAAATAATAAGACCAAATACACTGAGTGACATCGCGAAAGTGGTATTAGGATCTGCTGTTGGCACACTCTTAAAATAATGAATACCGAAGAATTTTAAAACCCAAGGCAAGAAATCAACGGGCAGTAAATCAAAAGCATTCATAAAGAACACCCAAAGAAAAACCACTAACGCCAAAGGTGCAACTAATGGGCTTTTACCGTGAAATGTTTCTCTGACCGTGTCTTGAATAAAAGTAACGACGACTTCAACTAAATTTTGGAGGCGACCTGGCACGCCGGCTTTGGCACGCACAGCCACATAGCGCATGCTCACAGCAAGAAACAAAGCTGTTAAAATGGCAACCACGATACTGTCAAGATTGAACGTCCAAAAGCCACTGCCGACGGTAAACGTCATGTGTTCTAGGTGGTGTTGGATATATTCTCCTGAAGTCATAGAACCTTTAGCCCTTTTTCTTAATCAATAAAAATAATGACGCCAACCAAAATGCAAAAAGCGTGCCAGCAAATCCTGCAAAAACTGGCAACACCCGCACGGGTAAATATTTCACAACGAGCACAAATAAAGTCGCACTCAAAAATAACCGCAGCGCTTCGCCAACAACAAAAAGTGTCAGAAAGACTCTGGCAGAATATCCATCTGCAAACACTAATCGCGCAAATAAAAATGTGGGCACCCAGCAAGCCAAGGCGCCGAGAAATACCGACAATCCAGCCTGCTTATCGACCAATAAGAAGGTGATAAACGCTGCAATCGCCATCAACACAAATTGGAGATAAACAATTCGTGATACATCTTTTAGGGTAACAAAACGAGACACTTTAACCCCGTATACAGAATTGCGGCGAGTATAATGGCTTTCGCTGAGCGCTGCAATGGGGGAGCATGTAAAACAGGGCGCTGTTTTATTGCAGGCCTGGAGATAAGTTTTCACGGCAGCTGATTAGTCCTCTGTCATTGCGAGCCCGCGACAGCGCTTGGGCGCGGCAATCCAGTTGTTTAATTGCCAACAGAAGCTGGATCGCCACGGCTAAACACTTCGCAGCCTCGCGATGACGGAGTTCGCCGTAAGTCGCCCTCGGATAACCCAGCAGCCATCATCCACTCGAGAGAATTAAATCCAGTGGCTCGCCAAATTCATCCAAATAAAATTGTTTTGTTTTTAAATAGTCACTCACCAATTGCTGACTATCTTCGTCAGGCGATACAGGCTCGTGATGCAGATAATGGCCAAAAATATTTAGGCAATCTTGAAAATAATTTTTGGTGTAAAGAATATGATTATGCCAAAACTCGTCTATCTCACGTGTAGGAACAAGCGTCTCTGGAAGATGTTTTTTTTGGAGTAATAAAAAATTTTTATATAATGTTAAGCAGCGCAAGGCATCCTGCATCTCCCATCGCGGCAAAGGATAATCATGCGAACACATGGACGCAACAATGTAATGGAGATCAAGTTGATCAATATAGAGACGCGCATCTTCTATGCTGACTTGTTTGTTTATCATAATCTTGAATCAACACTATACAAAAGTACGGCAAACACCCGAACCACATCTTCCCGTACAAGCTGCCGACTCAGACTGACTCGATGCAGAAAAACGATCAGCAATCACTTTTTCCGCGGGTAACGGCAAAATTTCTTTTAAGACTGAATCATTATCTACAACTAAATTATTGTTTGTGCTTAACATAAAACCTCTCCTCTTTGGGGCGTGAATATATAAATATATTTTATTTAGGTCAACTCAAATCCAACTGTAACCTGATATTCTTCTGGCTTTGCAAGATACTTATCGACACCCTCAAAAGGAGTCGCATGATTAACAGCAGCGATTGCTGCTTCATCTAAAACAGCGGTACCGGAAGAGCTGGCTATCCTGAGATCTTTAATTTCACCATTTGGAAATAAAACAAACATTAATGTTGTATTACCCTCGCGCTCCATTTGCAACGCACTCGCAGGATACTGCTGTTGCTTTTCAATAGCCGCGTGTAACAGCGCGACTAATTCTGGTATAGGTTTGCCATTTCCTACGTGAATACGATTTTGCTGCGAATGTATTTGTTGCTTTGTTGATTTCTCAAGCTGCTGTGAGCGTTTAATTTGATTTGATTTTGCGATCACAATTCCGTTTTTCGATAGCTGCATGATGGCTGCTGGTTTCACCACCAAGACTTTTTCCGACGATAATCGATTTGAAAAATTGTCTTGATACACATAAGCAGAAAGCGGGGATTGAATCTCGCCAAGATTAATCTCTTGCCGAAAAACATTTAACTTCATTCCAAGGAATGCCAGCACGATAAGATGCATCAAGACTGAGAAAAATAGTGAATGATTTTTTTGGCTCATTTTCATAGCAAATCAGCCTACGTTTATTTTGAGAGTCAATAAAAAATTTCTTCCAGCAGCCGGATAATAACTATTCTGCTGAGTATAAGCATCATAAAAAACATAGTTTGCATATTGCTTATTCAATAAATTATGCACTTCAAAACTAAAGATAAATGATTTGATGAAATATTGCAGAGCAATATCATTCAGCCAATAACCTGAGACTCTTTTCCCTGCATTTTGCACATCCTCAGAAGCATAACGAGCACCGGTATACAGCAATGTATATTGTGTCAGCCAGCGTTCTGTCCAACGATAAGATAGCCCAGCATTTGCATTGATAGCAGGGACAGCTGGAATAAAATTACCTGCAAACGGCCCAGATGAAAATCTTGCATGAACATAATTAATCTGTCCATTCACCTTCATGCACGATGTTACCTGATAATCTTGCGATAAACTGATGCCATATCTCAACGTTTCATCTAAATTATTAAATGCACCAAAGGGTTGCTCTGCCGTTTGCGAAGGATTAAATGCAATCTCATTGTGTAACTCCAGACGATAGATACTTAGCTGCGATTTATATTTTTCTGTTTGCCACTCACCGCCAACTTCATATGAAGTACCCGTTTGTATTTTGAGTGACTGCACACTCTCAGGCAACCAAGTTTCTTCATTCGCTTTGGGGAAACTAAAATTTCCATCTCGACGTAAGAAAAATGAAAGCGCTTCTGTCGGATGAAAATCAACCCCTTGCTCAGTTACAAAAACGCGATTTAAAGCATTAGTCGACTGGCCAACAACAGCCTCAATTCGATTTGTTTGCCAAGCTTCTCTAGCACCTAAAATAAAATCAATCTTTTGAGCCAGCGGAATAGTTGTCTGAAAATAAAAATCATTTTGTGTCGCCGAGGTTTTTGATTGTACTTTGCTATTGATCAATTGGTAACGACTTACTTGTCCATCATACCCAAAGATCAATTTATTATTGTTAATGTTACCAATTACACGAGGATTAATACTTGCCAATGAATCATTACGATTAAAATTCAAATAAACAAAGCCATTGCCATCAGTTGAATGATAATTTAATCGAGTCTCAATAACCCACTGATCACTTAACTCGTGCCTGCTGAGCAATTGAAATATATTCGTTCGGTATCGACTATAATTTTTATACTCTGTTGCTTGGCGAGGGTTATGATTAAATTGTTCTTCCGACAAACCTCCAGGAAAATAAACGATATCACCATAAGACTGCGCATTTAAACTCACAGTTCCACGCGCATAATCTATTCCAATTTGTGCCGCAAGATTATTTGCTTTTTGTTGATTATGATCACGATAATTATCTGTCTTACCTATCAAACCAAATACTTTATAAAATAATCCATTCTTTGCTTTATCGCCGATCAAAATATTATCGTAATAACTATTATAATTACCTACACTGATAATAGAATTTAAAAAAAACTTCTTCGGATGCTTAGTAATAATATTCACAACACCGCCAACTGCCTGATCACCCCACAGTGAACCTTCACTACCTTGAAGTATTTCAATGTGCTCAATATCTGACAATGGAATTGAGTTAAAATTTGGCGCTAATAAACTTGGATTTGTTAGTGGAAACCCATCAATTAATATTAAGGTGTTAGCTGCCGCATTATCCCCAAAACCTCTTAGGCTCAATGCTGTTTGACTTGCATCTCCCGAGCTATTCGTGAGCCGAACAACGCTTTGCTGTTGTTTTAAAAATTGACTGAGATTGATAACTGGACTTTTGGTGATTTCTGCTTTTGTAAATTGAGAAGATGAAGCATAAGCGCTAGGCTTTTGATGCACTGCATTTTTTGATTTGAACTTGACGTCCGGAATAATTACTGCATTCGTCGCGAATGAAGCTGGTTCAGATAAACATAAAATAGAACCAAAAATGAAATATACTAGTTTATATTTTTTTTTATAAAAAAATCTTTTCATTACTTCCACAACTAGCGCAACATATTTTAATATTTTTTATCTAAACGTTGCGAATTTTCTCACAAAACATATTCGATCTTATAATTTACCTTTATTATTTGATCTAGGCCTCAAGCTAAAACTTAATCCTGAAAATGCTCAAGGATGGCATCCAACTCACCGAGATTGTTATAACGAATCACGACCTTGCCGCGTCCTTTGGCATTGCAGTGGATCGCAACGCCCAATCTCAAACGCAGTGAAAGATCATCTTGTAAGCGCTTCACATCGGGATCAATGGCTTTTGGGGTGGCAGGCATTTCGGGCATTTGCATCTGTCGAACGAGCTCTTCTGTTTCACGGACTGAAAAACCTCTTTGCACGACTGTTTGAGCAACTTCAATTTGCAAGGCTTCGGGTAACGAGAGCAAAGCACGTGCGTGACCCATTTCAAGATCATTTTGCTCTAACATAGTGCGAACAGTGGCCGCCAACGTCAATAGACGAAGTAGATTTGTTACGCTGGCACGAGATTTACCGACCGCATCAGCAACTTGCTGGTGCGTCATGCCAAACTCTTCGAGCAAACGCTGTAATGCCATAGCTTCCTCAATGGGATTGAGGCTTTCGCGCTGAATATTCTCGATCAAAGCAATCGCAACAGCAGCTTCATCAGGAATAATGCGCACAATCGCAGGGACATCTTTACGGCCTGCTAATTGAGAAGCACGCCAACGTCTTTCGCCGGCAACAATTTCGTAACGACCACCAGCAACAGGGCGGACAACAATCGGTTGGATCACGCCTTGGGCGCGAATAGACGCTGCTAAATCCTCAAGGGCAGCAGAATCCATATCACGACGCGGTTGATATTTGCCGCGCTGGATTTGATCTACGGGCAATAAAATCAGCGATTCTGCCGCTGCGTGCGCCTCTTTATCAGAATCCACAACGTGTGCGCTGTCGTTTGATCCAATGAGCAGAGCGTCCAGTGATCTGCCTAAACCGCGTTTTTTTGCCATGATGAATTCCTGTTCCGAATTGAGACGATGGTCAAACAATTATACCGAATTATGAAATTTTCTCGAGAGAATGTTTACACCAACCCCTTCTAAAAATTCACTTTCTCTCTTTAGTGTGTCATGATTTGACCATCTCAAATGAATGTCCGACTTATGAACATACCTCACATCAATTACCACGTCATGAAAGACCCAGTCCATGGCACCATGCAATTCACCGACATCGAAGATCGCTGGATTAAACCTTTCATCGACAGCCCTGCCTTTCAACGACTGCGCCATATCAAACAACTCGGCATGGGTGATTATATTTTTCCTGGCGCTGTGCATACGCGCTTCAATCATTGTATTGGATGTTGTTATGTCGCCAGCCAGATTGCACAAAAGATTGGACTGGCTGAAGAAGAGCGGCAACTGGTGATGATCGCATGCTTACTACACGATATGGGACACGGACCTTTTTCACATGCCTTCGAAGATTTATTTCATCAGCGCCTGATTCGTCACGAAGATTGGACGCCCTATTTCTTGGCAGAATATCGGACCGATGCTTTTTTTCAAAGTTACAACCAACACAATCCGCGCCATCATTTAACTGAAGATAAGTTTCACGAAATCGAAAGCATGATTATGCATCGGTCGACGGGTAAACGCGTTTTAGCGGATATCGTTTCTTCGCAATTAGATGCTGATCGTTTAGATTACTTATTGCGTGATAGTCATTTCTGCGGCGTAGCCTACGGCGAGTTTGATTTTCGTTGGATGCTAAACTCCATGAAAATTATTGAGACACCGCAAGGCGAAAGATTAGGCTTAACCCATAAAGGCATCGGTGTAGTTGAGCATTACCTCATGGCCCGTCGCCTCATGGTGCGCAACATCTACCATCACCAAAAAAAATTAGCCTTCGAATACTTCCTCGTACAATTACTGGAGAGCTTAGCGAAGCATCTTGCAGAGACACCTATTTTTGCAGACATTTGCGGTACACCGCTCGGGCAATTTTTATTGGCAGTCAACCAATTCAACCAAACTGCCAAAAACAAATCCGACACCACAAAACTGCGCGAAACTTTTTTACAGAAATATTATCCGCTATATCGTGAGCTATGTGACTACGATGTGTTCGCACTCATTCGACAATTAGCTCACATGAATCATGATCATGAAATTATTCAACTCGCGAAACGTTTACATTTGCGTCAGATGCCGATGATTTTGCGACTTGAACCATCCGATCTAGAGCAAGCTGAAGCACAGGTGAAAACATTCCGTAAGCAACAAGCAAAAAAACATTTCCCTTGGCAAATGGCTTTAATCAAAACACCGCATCTTTCATATTCCATCGATGCCGATCCCATTTTGATTGAAAATGAATGTCACATGGTCCGACGCTTGGAGGATATCTCTGTCATCATTCAAGCGATTTCTCATCACGCAGAACACACGACATTTTTATGTATCGATAGTGAAATGGTGGATGAGAAATCTGTACAAGAGATGATTCGCACGCTCACAAAAGAACACGTGACGAGTTAACGATGAGTCTGTCTATTTCTCCCTTTGAAAAAGGGAGGTAGGAGGGATTTTTATAAAATTGTTTTTTGATAAATCCCCCTCAATCCCCCTTTTTCAAAGGGGGAAGCGTTCTGTGCCCCCTCCTTTTTCAAAGGGGGAAGCTTGCGGGTACACCTTTTTCAAAGGTGGAAGCTTCTAAAGCCCCGGGTACAAAAGCGAAGGGTATCGCAGTCAATCGCTCCTCATCAAAACGCGTCAAAACCAACACTCACGTTATTAGAAGAATTATCTGTAGCGCTGCTGTTATCGTAAAAGGAGTCAAAACCAACACTCACATCACTACTGGTATCATGATGCGGTTGCGGACGTGGCGGTGTAGGATCACGACGCCAACTGCTGCCATAATCAAAGATACTCGGCTGTGGAATAATGACTGGCTCGATGATCACTGGCGCAGAAGGCACAATGACAGGCGCCGGTCTCACGACTCTCGCCGGTGGCATATAGGGCGGACGATTGATAACAATTGTCGGCGCCGCTAGAGGATCCGGTTGATAAGGACCTGGTCGATAAGCTGGCGGCGCAATGTAATCATCGTCAGATGCATCACGACAACGTCGTGCGGCAAAAAGACAACAACACCCGACCGCGATCAATCCTGCAATACACAACAAAATGATCAATGCAGTTTTTCCATCCATGCTAGAACCTGACCCAGAATCACTGTGTCGATTATAATAATCCGAGCACATGTCTTGCATGACATGCTTAATGCAATTTGCGATCGTTGTCGGCAATTGTCCGTCTTGCGTCCATACTGCAATTGATGGCCCTTTCACGTTGCCTTGAAGACACACTGGTCTCGTGGCGCCAATATACTTTGGTATTTGCGGCGTTTCGTAGATCACCATGTCACAATATTTTTGCAGCAAAGATCGCGTTCTTGGAAAATCCCCGCCATCAAAATCCACTCTTAATTGTTCGAGACTTGTTGGATCTTGCGGATAAATTGTATCAGCACTCACGGCAACCACCTGCGCCAACATCGCTAAAATAAATAATGGGGCATTAGGACTATTTAAATTTTCCCAAAAACGTTTTAGCAAGGATGAAGATTTTTCTGGCTGTTGCGTTGAAGCATGTCGACTTAATAACCCTTTGATGAATTGAAACGAATCCCCTGTGTAAACTTGTAGCTCAAGATTGTTTTTTTGACCCATAAAATTTCCAGCTCCATTTATTATTTCTATTGAGCATGCATCTTTAACATAGTTGAGAAATCATGTCATTAGAAATGCTTCATCGTTGTTTCAAATGATGGGAAATGCTATGGTTTAAGTATCAGCACGCTCTCGCCACTTCTCAAAAATTCCCCCCTTTTTTCTACAAAACAACGGAGTTTGTATGCACGTCATTTCACAAAGTAACGTTCAAGAGAAAATCATCCATATTCGCAATCAAAGAGTTATCATTGATGCTGATGTTGCCAAGCTATATGGAGTGGAAACAAAACGCATTAATGAGGCAGTTAAAAATAATCCAGACAAGTTTCCCAAAGGCTATCTATTTAACTTAACTAAAGATGAATGGGATTCGTTGAAGTCGAAAAATCCGACTTCAATAAAAGGCGGAAAAGTCAAACTTCCAACAGCCTTTACAGAGAAAGGTCTTTATATGTTAGCTACTGTTTTAAAGAGCCCCAAAGCAGTAGAGACCACACTCATGATTATCGATACATTTGCCAAGGTGCGAGAATTGAGTTGTGCTGTTACCCAAATTCAAGCCTTGCCTGAAAACTCCCCCAAACAAAAAACCCTAATGGAATATACCGGCGATTTAATTGGAGAATTAATGATTCCGGAAAAAGGACTGGATGTCACTGGAACTGAAACGACATATGAAATCAATTTTGCAATACTCAAAATAAAAAGAACGGTTAAAAAGGCAAGTCGTTAGACTGTGTATTGAAATAGGGTATAATCTCTCCACTTTGATATTTGGATTTTAAGATATGCCTATTAGCTCAGTGATTTTAGCCGCCGGCCAAGGCACACGCATGAAAACCGAGCGACCGAAGGTATTGCATCGCATTGCAGGAAAAACCTTACTCGAACACGTCGTATGTGCGGCACGCACTATGATAGGAAAGCAACAACCTATCGTCATTCATGGTTATCAAGGCGATAAGCTACAGCAAGCATTGAGCGCACAAGATATTCTCTGGGTGCATCAAACAGAACAACTCGGCACGGGTCATGCTGTCTTGCAAGCTTTGCCACACATACCAGATGATCATCGCGTTTTAATCCTTTACGCTGACGTGCCTTGCATCTCAGAAAATACCCTCAATCGTTTCATCGAAAATACCCCCGAAAATGCACTTGGTATTTTAACGGCACATTTCCCAGATCCCAAAGGATTAGGCCGCATCATTCGCAACCCACAAAATCAAATTATTAAAATCGTTGAAGAAAAAGATGCCTCAGAAAGTATTCGTGCCATTAATGAAATTAACAGCGGCATTTATATTGTGCCAGCACGTTATTTAAAGAAATGGCTGCCTAAACTCAGCAACAAGAATGCGCAAGGTGAGTATTATTTAACAGACATCATCGAAATGGCAATTGCAGAAAAAATCTTGATTGTTGATACGGAAGTCACTCATTTTTCAGAAGTGTTGGGCGTAAATACATTACAACAGCTAGCAACACTCGAACGTTTTTATCAAACACAACAAGCAGAAAAATGGATGCTACACGGTGTCACGCTGATTGATCCTGCACGCTTTGATGTCCGTGGCACAATTTCAATTGGTCAAGATACAGTGATTGATGTGAATGTCATCCTCGAAGGTAATACAATTATCGGCAAACGTTGTGCGATCGGTGCAAATTGCATTTTACGTGATGTCACGCTGGCAGACGATGTTGAAATTCGAGCGCATTCTATCATTGATGGCGCAGTCATTGAGACTCAAAGCACCGTTGGACCTTTTGCACGCATTCGCCCTGGCACGCATTTAGCTCATCATAGTCATATCGGTAATTTTGTCGAAATAAAAAATAGCTCGATTGGCATTGCCAGTAAGGTAAATCATTTAAGTTATATTGGCGACAGTGAAATTGGCGAACAAGTGAATGTGGGTGCTGGCACCATCACATGCAATTACGATGGCGCTTCCAAACATAAAACGATCATTGATGATTATGCGTTTATTGGCTCCAATACTTCATTGGTTGCACCTGTTACGATCCATGCCGGTGCCACGATTGGTGCAGGATCAACAATCACGCGTGATGCCCCTGCCAACCAACTTACGGTTGCGCGCAGCAAACAGCAGTCTATTGCGAATTGGCAACGACCCGTGAAAAATACAGAAAAGGAAGTTGATACCTCTCGCAGATGAGTTTTAGGATTTTTAGCGCTCAGATTGCGAGAGATTTAAATGTTCTGATTGAGAGAAATTGAAGGCGCACTCACTGCTACGTCGAGATTTTTCGATTGAAGAACGTTTAGGGCGTGTCCTCAATTACTTCGTTGAAGCGAAAAATGAGAGAATTGAGATAAAATTTTCGCAAATTTGAGGAGAATATCCGGTTATATTTGACGAAAATTTGCGGAAATTTTAGCCGATTCCGCTCATTTTGCAGCCA
>JANRLY010000001.1:0-63786 GCA_033762075.1 Gammaproteobacteria bacterium | reverse complement strand
ACGCCCCAGCGGCTATGAGGCCGGATCCTAAGAGCACTGCAGTCTTATAGACGTAATGATAGAACTCTACCCGATCTTCTGTAGAGTTTAACCTCTTCTTCACATCCCCCAAATCATCCTTTAGTTCACGCACATCCGCGTGTATCTCTTCCATCTTAGCAAGTAAGTATCCCTGCTCGTGATGAAATTCAAGTTCGCGACTTTGTTTCATATCTTTTTTCCTCGCTACTTCAGCCATATTTCCCCCTAGTTGTCAACAACCTTATCAATAAATAAAATTCCATTTAAATGATCTATTTCGTGTTGCAAGCAATGGCCTAATAAATCAGTTCCTTCGATTTCAAAAAACTCACCGTTTTCATTTTGTGCGCGCACTTTGACTTTAGTCGCGCGAGGGACTTTATCATAAGTGTTAGGCACAGATAAACAGCCAGCCCCCATGAGTTCGCGGCCTTCGGCAGAAATAATTTCTGGATTGATAATGCAAAAAGGTTTTTTATTGTTCTCAGAAACATCAATCACAGCGATTTGTTTTGAAATCGCGACTTGTGGTGCAGCGAGTCCAACACCGTTCGCATAATACATTGTCTCGATCATGTCATCGACACACTTTTTGAGTGCGTTATCAAAAGTGGTGACCGGCTCTGCTTTTTGTCGTAGAACTGGGTGTGGGTGGTATACGATTTCTAAAATTGCCATAACTATTTTTTCCTATTTCATTTAAGAATTTACTCCACCCAAGCCGTCGTCCCGCGCTTTATGCGCGGGATCCAGAAAATAATACCCTACAGTATTTGACTCACTGGATCCCGCGCATAAAGCGCGGGACGACGGCTTGAGCTCCGCACCGCGCATAAAGCGCAGGACGACGGCGGGGGAGTTATACAACAACGCCGGTTTGTCCGCAGGATTCAGTATTTCAATAAACCATCTCAACGCGTTCGCCGTTGAGCCATTCAGTAATCATTTCAAATAAAGTATCTGAAGGTTTGACGTGCCACGCGTCACTTAATTGTAATGCAGCACGTGCCTGTTGCTTTGCATAATGAATTTTAATCGGACAACGGCCGCCTTGATATTTTTTTAAAATGGTTGCTAACGTGTCTAATTGTTCTGATTTTTCTTCAGGTAAATGAATAGCTAAATATTTTCCAAATTTTTCGCGCGCCGCGTCAATCGTTAATATATCTGAGACGACAATGCGATTTCCGCCACTGAACTCATCGAGGCTGATTTCACCTAGAATAATTAATAATTGATCTTTGAGAAGTAAATCACGAAAACGTTGAAATGTTTCTGGAAAACATAAGGCATCCATTGTGCCGCTGCCATCTTCGATCGTAAAGACGGCCATGCGATCACCACGTTTGGTTTGAATGCTACGAATTTGTGTCACAATGCCTGCAATCGTTGCTGTTTGCCCCGTGGCCGGTCGTAATTCATGAATGCGTGCCGTAGTGAACTGCGAAAGTTCATTTAAATATCGATGAATTGGATGACCGGAAATATACATGCCTAAAGATTCTTTTTCTCCAGTCAAACGTTGTTGTTCTGACCAGGCAGGTGTTGCATGAATGGTTTGTACAGCTGATGCAGAATGCGCTTCACCAAATAAATCACCTTGCCCTATAGTTTGATCACGAATGGTTTGTGCTGCATGCTTCAGTGCGAGATCAATATTCGCCATGACATTCGCACGATTGGCATCGATCGCGTCGAATGCGCCAGCGCGAATGAGTGTTTCAAGTGCGCGACGATTCATTTTGCGTGCATCAACACGTTTGCAAAAATCAAATAAGTCTTTAAAAGGACCGTCTTGCGTGCGCGCTTGAACAATTGCGGCAATTGCATTTTCGCCTAAACCTTTAATCGCGCCTAATCCCCAGCGTAAATTTTTTTCATCGACAACTTTGAAAAAATAATCGCTTTGATTAACGTCGGGTGGTGCAACATGTAACCCTAGCGCATGACAATCTTGTATGAATAAAACAACTTTTTCGGTGTGATCCATATCGGAAGATAAAACGGCGGCCATGTAAGCTGCAGAATAATGCGCTTTTAACCAGGCGGTTTGATAAGCAATTAAAGCATAAGCGGCAGAATGTGATTTATTAAAACCATAGCCTGCAAATTTTTCCATTAAGTCGAAAATATAAGTGGCAGTTTCGGCAGAAACGCCGCGTGCTATGGACCCTTTGCAAAATATTTCGCGTTGAATCGCCATTTCTTCTGGCTTTTTCTTTCCCATGGCGCGACGCAAAATATCTGCTGAGCCCAGTGAGTATCCTGCTAATACCTGCGCAATTTGCATGACTTGTTCTTGATAAACAATGACACCGTAAGTGCTGCGTAAAATGGGTTCGAGCGCAGGGTGCGGATAACTGACATGGGCGCGACCATGTTTTCGATTGATAAAATCTTCGACCATGCCAGATTGCAAAGGACCTGGGCGAAATAATGCAACGAGTGCAACGATATCTTCGAAGCAGTCGGGTTGTAAACGCTTCACTAAATCTTTCATGCCGCGGGATTCAAGTTGAAAAACAGCGGTCGTTTTGCAAGATTTTAATAAAGCAAATGTTTCTGCATCGTCAGTGGGAATTTGGCGAATATCGATGAGTTTTTCTGAATGTATATTTTTAATGGCACGATCAATAATCGTGAGTGTGCGCAATCCTAAAAAGTCGAACTTTACTAAACCGACAGCTTCGACATCATCTTTGTCAAATTGAGTGACGGGGTGCTCAGGTTCGCCGAATTCGCAATAGAGCGGGGTATACTCAGTGAGATGACTAGGTGCAATCACCACGCCTCCCGCATGTCGTCCAACATTACGCGTGATTCCTTCGAGGCGGCGAGCAAGATCAATCAACGTGCGCACTTCATCTTCGTTGGTATAACGCGCATTGAGTTGTACTTCTTGTTGTAATGCTTTGTCGAGTGTCATGCCTATTTCGAAAGGGATGAGTTTTGCTAATTTATCGACGTAACCATATGGCATATTTAAAACGCGACCCACATCGCGTACGACAGCGCGAGCCGCCATGGTGCCATAAGTAATAATTTGCGCGACGCTTTCTTTGCCATGTGTTTGAATCACATAATCGATAACGCGATCGCGTCCTTCCATGCAAAAATCAATATCAAAATCAGGCATGGAAACACGTTCTGGGTTGAGAAAGCGTTCGAACAATAAATCATGTGCAATGGGATCTAAATCAGTAATGTCGAGTGACCATGCGACAACTGAGCCAGGACCCGAGCCGCGGCCTGGTCCAACGGGGACATCATTGTTGCGTGCCCAGCGTGTGAAATCTGCAACAATCAAAAAGTACGCAGCGAAACCCATGCGATTAATCACATCGAGTTCTGTTTCTAGGCGAGTACGATACGTGCTATGTTTATCTGTTGGAATTTGCCAAGTCGTTAATCGATTGACTAAGCCATCTTCAGCACTTTTTGCGAGCCATTGTTCGGTGGTAAAGTTTTCAGGAACTGTGCAGCGCGGTAAGAAATTTTGACCTAACGTGAGTGAAACTGTACAACGTTTCGCAATTTCAATTGTATTTTGTAACGCTTCAGGGATATCAGAAAATAATTCGCACATTTGTGCTTGCGTGCGAAAATACTGTTGCTCTGTGTAATGTTTGGGGCGGCGCGGATCTGCTAACGTGTAACCCGCATGAATACAAACACGCGCTTCGTGTGCTTCAAAATCTTCGCGTGCTTCAAAACGAATATCATTCGTTGCAACAACGGGAATATTTTCTTTGCGTGCGAGTGCTAGTGCAGCTTGTAGATAGGGTTCATCTTCAGGGTGACCAGTGCGGCGTAATTCAAGGTAATAACGATCTTTAAAATGTGTTTGCCAAAAAGTGCAAAATGATTTTGCTTCAGCTAAATGATCTGCCAGCAATGCGCGACCAACATCGCCTTCTTTGGCGCCTGATAAAACAATAAATCCTTCGCTGCGTGCCAGTAACCATTCTCGTCGCACAATCACATGATGTTGCGTTTGTCCTTCGAGAAAGGATTGTGAAATGAGTTCAAGTAAATGGTGATAGCCAATATTATTTTGACACAGCAGTGTTAAACGAAAGGGGTGGTTTGGTTCTTTGGGATTTTCTAGCCAAATATCTGCGCCAATGATGGGTTTAATGCCTGCAGACAGCGCTGCTTTGTAAAATTTAACGGTGGCAAATAAATTATTTTGATCTGAAATGCCAAGCGCTGGCATGTGGTCTCTCGTGGCCAAATCAATGAGCGAATCAAGCTGCGCCAGCCCATCGCTGAGTGAGTATTCAGTGTGAACACGTAAATGGATGAATTGCGGGTGCATGATCTGGTTCCCTGTTTGACCGACTATTTTATTCGATTCTGTTCGAATGTGCTGCCAATTTTTTGAGAATTCGACTGATTTTGGGATCTTTAATTTTTGCGGCGGCTTCTTCAAAAAGGGCGGCGCTCTGAGAAGTTATCTCCATACGGCGATATTTTTTACGAACAATAAAACGGTTTTGATAGAGGGGTGGTTGCACTTTGCAGTAAATTGCGCGCAATTCAGCCAAATCACTATATTTTTTCAGGGCAGTGTGAAGCGCGGGTACTAAGAAGCGCAGTCTTGTGACCCAGTGTGGATTTTCAGCGATCAATAATAAGCTCGTGGCATCTGGGCGCAAGACATAGCAATGTTGAAATAATTCTTTTTGGTCAGGTAAGGCTTCACTGAGGCGTGTGTGTAACGTCTGCATTTGTTTAACCCGGCCCAAGAGGCTCCCCAGGGTTTGATTATCAGGGCTTAGATAGCCTGCGGTTGATTTGAGAGGTAAGGTTTTAGGGTCATAACAGTTTGACTTTTCAGGCAAAATAGGTAATGCTTCCACCACTTTTTTGTTCACAGAATGTGCCCTCAGATATGCTAACTCATTTATTTAAAAAGCTTTTTGGTAGTCGTAATCAGCGCGTGTTAAACAGCATGCTGAAAATTGTCGCAAAAATCAATGCGCTTGAGCCGCAATGCCAAGCTTTATCAGACGAAGCTTTACAGACTAAGACCGAACATTTTCGTGATCGCTTAGCGGATGGCAAAACAACGCTCGATGATTTGCTGCCAGAAGCCTTCGCTGTCGTGCGTGAGGCAAGCCGACGCGTGCTAGGCATGCGTCACTTTGACGTACAGCTCTTGGGCGGTATGGTGCTCCACAGCGGTAATATCGCTGAAATGCGTACCGGTGAAGGTAAAACGCTGGTTGCCACTTTGGCGGCCTATCTTAACGCATTGACGGGTCGAGGCGTGCATATTGTCACAGTGAACGATTACCTCGCGCGTCGTGACGCGGAATGGATGCGTCCTTTGTATAACTTTCTCGGCATGTCAGTCGGTGTAGTTGTTCCAAATCTTTCTCAAGAAGAACGTCAAGCTGCGTATGCTGCAGATATTACCCATGGCACGAATAATGAATTTGGTTTCGATTATTTACGTGACAACATGGTTTTTCAACTTAGTGAAAAAGTGCAGCGTCCATTATCATTTGCGATTGTTGATGAAGTCGACTCCATTTTGATTGATGAAGCGCGTACACCATTAATTATTTCCGGCGCAGCAGACGATAGCACCGATTTATATTTGAAGATTAATACATTAATTCCAAATTTAACTCAGCAAGCAACAAAAGAATCCGAAGGCGATTATTGGGTCGATGAAAAAGCAAAACAAGTAACATTGTCTGAACAGGGTCATCAACGCGCTGAAGAATTATTAGCACAAGCAGGATTATTGCAAGCAGGCGAAAGTCTTTATGATTCGCATAATATTTTATTAATGCATCATTTAAATGCTGCATTACGTGCTTATAGTATTTTTCATCGTGATGTTGATTACATTGTGCAAAATGGTGAAGCGGTGATTGTTGATGAGCACACAGGCCGCACAATGCCAGGTCGACGTTGGTCAGATGGATTACATCAAGCCATTGAAGCAAAGGAAGGCGTTAAAGTCCGTCAAGAAAATCAAACATTAGCGTCTATCACCTTTCAAAATTATTTCCGTCTCTACCATAAATTATCTGGGATGACCGGTACCGCAGATACAGAAGCTTACGAGTTTCAACAAATTTACGGTTTGGAAGTTATTGTGATTCCAACGAATCAACCGATGATTCGTGAAGATTTCCAAGACGTTGTTTACATGACGGCAGACGAAAAATTTGCCGCTATCATTGAAGATATTAAAAAAACACGCGAAAAAGGCCAGCCTGTTTTAGTAGGTACAACGTCGATTGAAACTTCAGAGTATTTATCTGATTTATTAAAAAAACAAAATATTCCCCATCAAGTGTTGAATGCAAAATTTCACGAACAAGAGGCACGCATTATTGCAGAAGCGGGGCGCCCAGGTGCTGTGACGATTGCCACGAATATGGCGGGCCGTGGAACCGATATTGTATTGGGTGGTAATTTAGAAGCTGACTTAAAACAAGCGGATGAATTATCTGCTGACGAATTGTTGACGCATAAAAAAGCGTGGCAAGAAAGACACGATCAAGTCATTACTGCGGGCGGTTTATATGTTCTCGGTACTGAACGGCATGAATCACGCCGCATTGATAATCAATTACGTGGTCGTTCAGGTCGTCAAGGTGACCCAGGTAAGTCACGTTTTTACTTATCGTTGCAAGATAATTTGCTGCGCATTTTTGGCGGTGAACGCATGATTGCGATCATGCAACGTTTGCATGTTATGGAACCTGGTATGGCTATCGAAGCGCGCATGTTGTCGCGTCGCATTGAAGGTGCGCAAGCAAAAGTGGAAGCGTACAACTTTGACATTCGTAAACAATTACTTGAGTTTGATGATGTCGCAAATGATCAACGTAAAGTAATTTATGGCCAACGGGATGATTTGCTGAATACAACAGATATTTCTGAAACACTCGATGCCATTCGTCATCAAGTCATAGAGCAAGTGATTTTACAATATATTCCTATGCATTCTCTTGAAGAACAATGGAACGTTGCTGAACTTGAAAACGCCTTGGCGCGTGATTTTAATTTGCAATTACCGATTCGCGAATGGTTAGCAAACGATGCAAGTTTGCACGAAGAAAATTTACACGAAAAAATTCAAATGGAATTAAAAAAACAATGGGATGATAAAGCTGCCTTGGTGGATTCTGAAACATTGCGTCAATTCGAAAAAGCGGTGATGCTGCAAACGTTAGATCAGTTATGGCGTGAGCATCTTGCCGCGATGGATTATCTGCGACAAGGTATTCATTTACGTGGTTATGCACAAAAAAATCCAAAACAAGAATACAAACGTGAATCATTTGAATTATTTGTCGAGTTGTTGAATCGTGTCAATTACCAAGTGATTTCCGTGTTATCTAAATTTGAAGTGAAGCAGCAAGCTGAGGCTGAACAAGTGGCGCCGCCGCAACCCAATTATAAAATGCATTTTGAGCATGGTTCATTAGATGCTTTACATCAAGAAGAACCACAAAATGAAGAAGGCGGTGCGGTTGTGACGCAATTGCGTCAAACACGCAAAGTCGGTCGTAATGAAGTGTGTCCTTGCGGTTCTGGGAAAAAATACAAACATTGTCATGGTAGTATCACAGAATGAAACCGTATATTCATGTTGCAGCAGGGATTATTTTTGATGACAAAGGCCATGTTTTAATTGCAGAGCGTTTGCCGACGCAATACAAAAGTGGTTTATGGGAATTTCCTGGGGGTAAGCTAGAGTTGCACGAAAGCCCTTTTCAAGCGTTGCAACGAGAATTACGCGAAGAGATTGGTATTCATGTCACAACGGCACAACAATGGTTGCAAGTCGCCCACGAATACGAGGAGCGCGTTGTGGTTTTAGAGGCTTGGATCATAAAGCAGTTTTCTGGCGAGCCACATGGCGCAGAAGGGCAAATAATTCGTTGGGTGAAGCCTGAGCAATTAGTTGAGTATGAATTTCCAGATGGGAATGCCATTTTGTTAGAACGTTTTGGTGAAATTGTATGAAAGCTTTCTCTCATGAAAAAAAGCATAGCCGATCGGCTTTATCCTTTGCAAAAGAGGATTGCCTGAAAGCTTCCCCCTTTGAAAAAGGGGGATTGAGGGGGATTTTATTATTATGAATTTAAACTTCTTAGATTTCGAACAAACGATTGCAGAGCTTGAAGCTAAAATTCAAGAGTTGCGTATGGTCGGTCAAGATACTGACATCAATATCAACGATGAAATTCAGCGCCTCGAAGCGAAGAGCCAACAATTAACCAAGCAAATCTTTTCAAAATTGACTCCATGGCAAATAACACAAGTTGCGCGTCATCCGCAGCGTCCGCATACAGTCGACTACATCGAAAAAATTTTTACAGACTTTGATGAATTACACGGCGATCGCATGACATCCAGTGGTCCTTCGATTGTGGGTGGTTTGGCGCGTTTGAATGGTCAGCCTGTTGTTGTGATGGGGCATGAAAAAGGCCGTAAAACACAAGAAAAAATTACACGCAACTTTGGCATGCCGCAACCTGAAGATTATCGTAAAGCTTTACGTTTGATGCGTATGGCAGAAAAATTTCATTTACCGATTATTACTTTGATTGATACACCGGGGGCTTATCCTGGGATTGGTGCCGAAGAGCGTAATCAAAGTGAGGCGATTGCGCGTAATTTGTTAGTCTTAGCACGTTTACGTACACCGGTGGTTTGTGTTGTCATTGGTGAAGGCGGTTCAGGCGGTGCGTTAGCGATTGGTGTTGGCGATTGTGTGATGATGTTGCAATATGCCATTTATTCAGTGATTTCTCCCGAAGGTTGTGCATCGATTCTCTGGAAAAGTGCTGAAAAAGCTTCGCAAGCAGCAGAAGCCATGGGTGTTTCTGCAGATAAAAATTTAGCGTTAGGTTTAATTGATCGTATAGTGCCTGAGCCTTTAGGTGGCGCACATCGTGATCCTGATGCGATGATGGCGAGATTGCAAAAGATTTTAACTGAAGAATGTCATCGTTTAATGAGTTACCCCATCGATCAACTGATTGAAATGCGTTATCAACGTTTGATGTCTTATGGATGCGCTGAGTAAATCTCTCACGGAATTTTTTCAAACGCACTCAGCGTTACAAACTATTTATATTGCTTATAGTGGTGGTTTGGACTCGACTGTTTTATTGCATTCTATCGCACGATTAATTTCTCCCGCCAAAAAATTATGTGCAATTCATATCAATCATAACATTCATCCTGATTCTGAAGCGTGGGAAAATCATTGCGGAAATGTGGCAAAATCATTAAAGATTGAATTCCTTTCAGAAACATTATTATTTGATGAACCTCCTAAAAAAGATCTCGAAAATACTTTACGCAATCTGCGTTATGAAATATTTGCAAAATATATGGATGCAGGTTCAATATTATTAACTGCACATCATCAAGACGACCAAGCAGAAACATTGTTGTTACAATTGTTGCGCGGTGCAGGGCCTAAAGGTTTGTCAGCGATGCCAGTCATCAAGTCGTTTTCTAAAGGATGGCATGCGCGACCTTTCTTGTCTTTTTCACGCACTGAATTATTGCAGTATGCGAAAGAAAATCATTTAACGTGGATTGAAGATGACTCAAATGTAAATATCGATTTTACCCGTAATTTTTTGCGACATGAGATTTTGCCGAAATTAAATGAACGTTGGCCAGATGTGTCTGTACTACTGGCACGTAGCGCTGAGCATTGCGCAAATACTGAAAAACTATTATCGCATTTTTTGCAAAATGATTTAGAGGGATGTGCTGGCAAACAACCTGGAACACTTTCTGTTGAAAAACTCATGGGTTTTGATCTTTTACGTCGGCAGTATATTTTGCGCGCATGGATTATGCAGCATGGTTTTATTTTGCCGTCGCAAAAAAAATTGCAACAAATCACTGAGAGTGTTATGAAGGCTGGTATCGATCGGCAACCGCATTTAAGTTGGGGCGAAGTTGAAGTGCGACGCTATCGTGATGATTTATATGTCATGAAAAAATTACCACCACACGATGCGACAAAAATCATTCCCTGCGAAGAAAAAAATAAAACGATTCGCTTTCGTCAGGGCGGCGAAAAAATTCAACTCCCCGGTCGCACACATCGTCACTGTCTCAAGAAAATTTTACAAGAAAAAGGCATCCCACCTTGGCTGCGCGATCGTGTGCCGTTGGTTTATGAGGGAGAGGTGTTGGTGAGTGTTGCTGAAAATCTCGATGCTACTTAGAGCATTAGGATATTTTTTGGTAAGACACTCGAGGCGTTCACTTAGTTTTTTTAATAAATACGATGATGTTGATGTTTTAATTCAACGTGCACGTGGACAGCAAGTTAATTTATTTCCAGGCCACTTGCCCCTCTAAGTCAATTCACTTCTTGCTTGTCTTTTAGCAGGTATTGATAAATTCAAGAATATAGGCTAAACCTAGTTAAGTCATTTGGAGGTTCACCATGTTTACGGTCAATATTCATCAGGCTAAAATACATTTTTCAAAGTTAATTGAGGTTGTTATGAATGGTAATCAAATTATTATTACTAAAGCTGGAGAGCCAGCGGCTAGATTGATTCCCATCACGTTTGTCAAACCTAAACGTAAACCTGGTTCACTCAAGGGTAAAATTAAAATCGCAGCTGATTTTGACGCGCACTTGCCGGACGATATTCTTAATCAATTTGAAGGGAAATGATATTGTTTAGAGTTGCAGCAACAGCTGTTAAGATATTGCATGCCGTTAGTGTATGAGGGAGAGGTGTTGGTTGAGATTGCTGTATATGCGGTGTCAAGTAACCCCATTAATCATTTTAATTAAATTTCTTAATGAAAGTTGAATGGGGTTGTTTGACACTGGTTTGATTTTTATCTATTTTTAAACTTATTTTCACTATTTATTTCTTCTTTCCCAAATACCTTTGTTAATTTTTTATCATTAAATAATATTAATTCCCATTCTAAGTCTTCTATTTGTGTGGAGACAAGATCATTTCGATCATTAATCGGTGCGGTTACACAATTAGCAATTGTCGCACCTACAAAACCAAGTGCTGGAATCCAGAGCAAATCAGGTCTATCTAAAAAAAGAAGAAGTGGAGCCACAACAAACGCACTTACCCCCGCAACTATATGCACACCAGAGGATACATCATTTAAAAATTTTTCATTCTCAAGCGCTTTGTTCTTGCATTGATCGACTTTCCTAAATAAGGAGCGAATTGTAGCCGTTGACCCTGATTTTTGTTGCATAACAATATTCCTTATCATGCTGTATCGAGGGTGTAGATTCTAATCAATAACAAAATTATTTCAACAGATTCTTTTAGTCATAAGGCCATCACTTAAGATGCGGTGTAAGGCGACAACTGATGTTTTTTTCCATTGCCGTCGTCCTGCGGCTTGTCCGCGGGATCCGGTAATAATGTGACGTCGCAGCGTGTTTTTCTCTTCGCCGTCGTCCCGCGGCTTGTCCGTGGGATCCGGTAATAATGTGGCGTCGCAGCGTGTTTTTCTCTTTGCCGTCGTCCCGCGGCTTGTCCGTGGGATCCGGTAATAAAGTGGCGTCGCAGCGTGTTTTCCCTTCGCCGTCGTCCCGCGGCTTGTCCGCGGGATCCAGTTATGTGCTGATTTCCACATATAAATCACGCCACGTTGGATTAAATTGTTCAATCAGATTTAACTTCCATTTTCTGCGCCAATTTTTAAATCGTTTTTCACGTCGCGAAGCCTCAACGATATTTTGATGTGTTTCATAATATACCAATTGATGAACATTATATTTTGCTGTAAATCCTGAAATAACATTATTTTTATGCTCCCATATTCGTTTTATTAAATTTGATGTTGAGCCAACATACAAAGTTCCATTGCGGCGGCTTGCTAGGATATAAACAAAATATTGCTTCATGATATTTCCTTAAAAAATTGGATCCCGCGCATAAAGCGCGGGACGACGGCTGAGATAGATAAAGCGTGAGACTGCGGCGTAGAGGATGAAGCGCGAAACTACGGCAAAGAGGATAAAGCGTGGAATTACAGAGTGAGAGGTGTCGGCGGATAAAGTGACGTCGCAGCGTGTTTTCCCTTCGCCGTCGTCCCGCTGCTTGTTCGCGCGATCCAGTAATAAAGTGACGTCGCAGCGTGTTTTTTCCCTTCGCCGTCGTCCCGCGGCTTGTCCGCGGGATCTGGTAATAAAGTGACGTCGCAGCGTGTTTTCCCTTCGCCGTCGTCCCGCTGCTTGTCCGCGGGATCTAGTGATAAAGTGACGACGTCAGTTTTTTTGAATACCACGACGAAAACTGTTTCGTTATGCTCGTAACCAGTCCGTCGCTCAAAGCACGTTTCAAAAATTTAATTTAGGCGTGCTATCAGATTCATCGAGGGGATAAAGGGTAGGTGCATCAGCTCCTTTTACATAAACGGCATCGCAACATAGAATAGCAATTTTAATGGGTATATTTGTTTCAATTTGTGCTTCAGGCACTTCACGCAGCAATGCTCTGGTTTCACCGTCACGAAATTTTGCTTTTATTTTATATCCTGAGAGTTCTTTTTCATCTTTGTCAACCCATTTTAAATAAGTACTTTGTTTGCCAATTTTCCCGCATTCGAGCATGATTGATCTGAGTTTTTCTGATTCTTCGATATTATCTTTTGCACCCTTAGTAATAATTCCGAATGTTAAAACATTTCCATATTTTAATTCCATTGGAATAAGTTCATATTCATTAGGTTTGGCTGTTTTTTTATTGTAAGGGTAACGAAATATCACTTCTTCGCCTAATTTAAGATATATTTTCACAGTGACTTCTAATTCTTTTTTTAAAGTATCTGCTTTCTTTTCAGGTGACAATTGCGGCGACTTGTTCCTTTTTCTACTCACGTCTTTTTGTGGTGAATGTTCAACAACAGGTTGAAATAATACCTGCTTGGGTGGAGATTTCACTTCAGGTTTTGGGTTTTCTGACCAATTATCCCAGTAAAATCGCTCACCAACGAATCGACCTTTGACATTTTGTTTTTCTATTTCTTCGTTTTCTCTTTTTGATTCAGTTTCACAGGAAAAATATGATTGTATTTTATCATCATTAATTTCAAATTTTAATTTCCATGTTTCGCCTGTTTCCTTTTTTAATAGCGCTTCAATCATTAAATGATGTCTCAAAAATCGAATCATTTCTGCAAAATGCTTCTTTAGTATCTCAAGTTTTTCTTCAGAAAATTCGCTAGGGCATGTAAAAATGAATTCTGAATTTCTGCCATATTCAATTCGACAGCCTGGGAATAACCGTGTCAATATTTCATTTAATTTTTTCAATTCAACAGAGGTGACATGAACTCTTTGAATTTCTTTGACGAACTCCGATAAAAAATCTGCTAATGGCCCCGAAGGTTTTTCTTCTTCGATACTATGTTTTTCTGGAGAGTGGGAGCGCGATCGACTGCGTGATCGTTTAAGACTTGTTTGCTCTAGAGTAACTCTGTCGATGCCTAATAATTTATCTGCGCGTGCGTTTAATATTTTGATTAACTGATCAACCACTTCTTTCTCGTCTTGTCTCCAGTTGGCCTTAATATATCCTTGATACGTTTGGTAAATAATTAATTGCATAGCCTGTTTCATATCATCATTTTTATCTTCAATATGTTTTAATTTACTTTTGATTGCTTCATCCAGGCGTTCGAATAATCTTATTGCCATAGGGGTTTTGATGTTTTGCTTTGATAAAATAAATCGACCACGAATGACTTGACGGGTATAACATTGTCGTAATGCTTCGCATCGAATTTTATTTTCGATATCTTGATAAGCGAGGTCTGTGATTTTTTGCGCATGGCGTTTTTCTGGGTCATCAGCAGCGCGTATTCCATAATACTGTACCTTTTTATCTGTGAAATAAATTGCCAAGGCCCCCTTCAATAGAAATAAATTGATTATCCTATTTTTATGGGCAGTTATGTTTATGAGCTCCTGTCTTTTCGCTTCGGTCGAATTGTCATTATTTAACGCCATCCATTTAGACTGGAGTTTTTCTGAATGTTGGAGTAGTTCGTGATAATATCTGAAAATATCAGTTATAGCTTCTCCAGCTAATTCAATAGAATTAATATCTGGAATATGTTGTAACATCAAATCTACGCATTCAGAGTCTAGTTTTTCAAGCGCTAAATTAAACGGTATATATTTTTCTGATTGAGAATAAAGAGGATCGGCGCCTTCATCTAATAAATTTTTTATTACAGCAGTAGATGAATTAAATTCTATTGCTAAGCTAAGAAAAGATATTTCATCATAATCAGGAACTTTAATTAATTGATTTAAATCAACTTGAGCTGCAAGTTTTTTCACAACTCCTTCATCATTTCCAATAATGGCCAATGCTAAGAGTAAAGAAGGACGTGGTGACGATAAGTCACCTATGTCTTTTTCATCTTCCGGGGAAGGTGGGCGTGTATTGGACATAGTATTTACCTCTTGTTTATATAATTATAGACTATGCGAGTATTTTAAAATTATCAGTATTATCAAGTAGTAAGGGGGGGGGATTGGATTCAAGACATATATCTACGATAAGCCGGTTCTTCTTCTTTCTCTTCGTCTTCCAGGGCAGATGCTAATCGTGAGGTTCGATTTTTTTCATTGCGTAGATCATCTAGCGCCATTTTGAGCGAAGGATTTTCACATAAAACATCAGGAATGGATTTGCCTTGCGGTATGGGCATTCGTGTATTTGGTGTAGAGCCTTTTTCAGTGAGCCATTTCACAATTTCTTCTTTGTCGTAAACAATGTTGTCTATGAGGCAGGTGACTGGATTGAGAGGTACTTTTTTTGTCAAGGGGCAAATGATATTGTGTTGCTCTGCCTCATCTAATTTTTCTAATTCGAGGACGAAACGTAATTGTTCTTCTAATGTGTATAATTTTCGCGAGAGATTTAGAATAAGTCTGTATGAGGCGGCTTCTGTATTTAAACCTGTGATAGAAAAAATTTTTTCGTCGATGAATCCGCTTGCTTTAAAAGAGCCCCAGCCCACTAAATAAGAACTTGTAAGCCAACCAAGTGCGACAGCAGCTGCAGAGGTTGTGCTAGAAATCGCCGTTTTGGCAAAGAGTTTTTTGTCGTTACGTTCTGATTTTAAAGTATCAGTGTATGTTTCAATCGTTTTGCGAACTATTTTGCTGAGTTTTTGGGCGAACTCTAATGTTTCGTTTTTATCTTGTTCTTCATTTTTAGGTGTGAACATATTGAACTGGACAATTTCACGATCGATTTGTTGAATGAGTGACGTGATAATAGTGCATTTAATGTAACCTTCAGCAGAAGCGTTACCATCAATTTCTTTATTGAGTTGATCTTTCTTAGAGCGTAATTCACCGATGATTTCGCGAATTTCTTTTAATTCTCTCGATTTATCAAAACGTGTGCGTGGATAGTATGAGGGCTTTTTCCCCAAAAAGTAATTGTACGCTTGGTAAATGTTTTTTTGAATTGATCTCATTTTATTTCAGTTGACAGTCAATGATTAATCTATATTATTTCGCCCAGTCAATAATAAACTAAGAGAGACAATCATGTATACAGAAAATGAAATAAACGAGGCAAGAATTTTATTTAATGTGACATCAGAAAGTTCTCTTGTTGATATTCCGTAAGCTTCCCCTAAATTAGGACATTCCAAAAGTAGAGTTTTCTGGCATTATTACCAACTTGTCAGGAGACTTAGCATGAAAAAATCTAGATTTAGTGAACACCAAATTATCGCCATCTTGAAAGAAAATGAGCACGCATAAAAGTTCAAGATATTTGTCGTAACCATGGGATTAGCTCTGCGACTTACCACAAATGGAAAAGCAAATATGGTGGTATGGAAGCATCTGACATTCGCAGGATTCGTGAATTAGAAGCGGAATTATCCCGATACAAACAGATGTACGCTGAATTGGCTCATGAGAATGATGCAATGCGTGATGTTATTGCGAAAAAGCTGTAACCCCTGCTGATCGACGAGCAGTGACGGAAAGTCTGGTGAAGGAACATGATGTGTCATTGCAAAAGGCTTGCCGGATATCACGTCTTAGCCGATCTGCCTGGTATCACAGCTCAAAGCAATCAGACAAGGACGAAGAGATACGGACACTACTAAATGAACTTGTAGGGCGTTGGCCACGCTGGGGATTTTGGAAGTGCTGTAACTGGATGCGTAATCATGATTGCAAATGGAACCATAAACGTGTTCGTCGAGTTTATTGATCAATGAAGCTAAATTTACCGAGGCGCAAAAAGCGAATGTTACTTACTAGGGAAAGACAACCATTAACTGTTTTATCAGCCGTTAATGAAAGCTGGGCATTAGATTTTATGCATGACACATTGCATTGGGGCAAAAAGTTTCGCTGTCTCAATGTAATTGATGAAGGTATGCGGGAATGTCTTGATATTGAAGTTGACACATCTTTACCAGCAGAAAGAGTTGTCCGCGTGCTAGATAGAATTGCAGATTGGCATGGTTATCCAAAACAAATTCGTTTGGACAACGGACCAGAATGAATTCTACTAGTATTAACAACATGGTGCCAAAAACACAATGTTAGGATGGTACACATTCAACCAGGAAAGCCAAATCAGAATGCGTACATTGAAATATTTAACAGGACATTTCGTCATGAAGTTTTAGACGCGCATTTGTTCGATTCACTTGATCAGGTGAATGAAATTGCATGGCAATGGATAATTGGTTGCAAAGAACAAAGACCGCACGATTCATTAAATGGAATGACACCAAAAGCATTTCGGGAGAAAATTACCGCTGGAAACTCTACTTTAGAACTGTGTACTTGACGGGGAAGCTTACGGGTAGATGAAACACTTTTGTTTTACACAAGGACGGTAAAATTGTTTAACATGCCAGAAAAGCGTTGGATGAAAGTATTTGAAAATTGCGTGAATATAATTCCAGGTTATGAAGTGAAAATTGACCGTCTCGAAGCGATTAGAATCGAAGAAAGTGAAGCATATAACGCAAAATCACGCGCTGAACGGTTTGAAAAAGACCTCGAAGAAAGAAAAGCAGAAGAAGCTGCAAAAGAAGCCGCTGAGCTTCAAGAAGGATATCAAGCAGACGATGAAGAGAGTGATGAAGAAGAGGTTTTCGAAAATCACGGTTGTAAATGTTTGGTGATGTGAGATTGACGCATTGATCTTTATTCTTAATGTTTGTACTATGACGCGTTCAATTAATCGGGTAGGGATTTCTTATGAAAATTGCATTTCGAATTTGTGTTTTTCTCATGCTAGCTGTTATATTAACTGGCTGCGCGTCTTCTGGTGTTTTGTAAGACTCTTTGAAGGAAGGATAAAGTTATGAAAAGGATTGTTACTTCAGCGATATTAACGACATTTGCAATCACATCTTCTCAGGTTGCATTTGCACATCATTGCAAGAAGCATCACTGTAAAAAACATCATCATCATGCTACGCAACAGGCAGTTGTTGTTAATAATGACAAACAGTCTGTTGTTGCTAATGATTACAAATCAGTGACGGCAGAGCCCATGCTTGTGTCTACCTTTACACCTTACTGGTACGTAGGCGGTCATATGGGTATTTCAAGAACACATGATAAGGCCGCAGCAGGTTCTGGCGATTCAGTCACTCAAGTAGGGCCAGGCTGGACTGTTGATTTGGGATATCAATTTGCAGAATTTCATCGAGCGATGTTTGCAGCTGAACTTGGATATACTCAATACCATAACTCCAATGAGACAACATCAACCACGAATCCTGCTTCCACAGAGCATTTCGCTACTTATTTAGCGGGAGTGGTTCAATATCCATTCGTCAATAATTTTGGTGTATTGGGTAAATTAGGTGTCGCTTACAGTTATGCAAAAAAAGTATTTACCGCATCAGCCGCTTCCAGAAGTGCCAATGCTTATAGCCTTTATTATGGCGCAGGTTTGTTTTATAACATGACACCAAAAGCTGCTTTAGTGCTTCAATGGGCTAGGGCGAGAGGCAGTAGCGGTGGTACGACGAGCACCGGTAGTACAGATCTGACCTCGTTAGGGCTGACGTATAATCTTGCTTAATGAGGATGTTGGGTGGGTGCTAGGTAATTGCAGCATTCACCCAATTTTGATAAAGTCCCACCATTGTAATCGCCAGTAGAAACCTCATGACTAAGTATATATTTATAACGGGCGGCGTTGTCTCATCGTTAGGGAAAGGTATTGCTTCCGCCTCTCTCGGTGCGATTCTAGAGGCACGTGGTCTTAAAGTGACCCTTCTCAAGCTAGATCCTTATATTAACGTCGATCCAGGCACCATGAATCCCTCTCAGCACGGTGAAGTATTCGTCACTGAAGATGGGGCAGAGACAGACCTCGACCTCGGTCACTATGAACGCTTTGTACGGATTAAAACCACAAAAGCCAATAATTTTACCAGTGGGCGTGTGTATGCGAATGTGCTTAAAAAGGAGCGCCGCGGAGATTATTTGGGTGGGACGGTACAAGTGATTCCGCACATTACTGATGAAATCAAACGCTGCATTCAAAAAGCTGTCCATGATGTCGATGTTGTGTTGGTTGAAATTGGCGGCACTGTGGGTGACATCGAGTCATTGCCATTTCTCGAAGCAATTCGTCAAATGCGCGTCGAGTTGGGTCGGCGTAATTCTCTATTTATTCATCTGACGCTCATTCCACATATTAAAACAGCCGGGGAAATTAAAACGAAACCGACACAACACTCCGTGAAAGAGTTACGCTCAATCGGTATTCAACCGGATATTTTATTGTGTCGTTGTGATCGTCCTTTACCTGAAAGTGCGCGCTCTAAAATTGCTTTATTTACGAACGTCGAACAACGTGCTGTTATTCCACTCGAGGATGTCGATTTTGTTTATCGCATTCCACTCGAATTACATAAACAAGGTCTTGATCAAATAGTTGTCGAAGATCTCGACTTACCGGCCAAACCCGCTGATTTAAGTGAATGGCAAGCTGTTGTTGATGCTTGGGAACATCCGCAAGCTGAAGTGAATATTGCGATGGTCGGAAAATACATGGATCTCAAAGAATCTTACAAATCCTTAGTGGAAGCCTTAATGCATGCCGGGATTAAAACCCACGCGCATGTCAATATTGCGTTTATTCACTCCGAAGATATTGAAAAAGATGGCGTGGATATTTTAAAAGATATGGATGGCATTATTGTGCCAGGTGGATTTGGTACGCGCGGCATTGAAGGTAAAATTGCAGCGGTAAAATTTGCACGCGAACAAGGCATTCCCTATTTAGGGATTTGTCTCGGTATGCAAATTGCCATGATCGAATATGCGCGCAACAAAGCAGGTATGCCGCATGCAAACAGCACAGAATTTGATCCCACAACTCCGTGCCCGGTGATTGCATTGGTTGAAGAATGGATTGATCATACTGGCGCACTTGAAACACGCTCCGATAAATCTGACAAAGGCGGCACGATGCATTTAGGTGGTCAACCATGCCGTTTAATTGCGGGTTCATTGACGCAAAAAATTTATGGGACTGATGTGATTTTTGAGCGTCATCGTCATCGTTACGAAGTGAATAATCAATTGTTGCCTGAAATCGAAGCTGCAGGATTATTGGTATCGGGTCGTTCGCAAAAAGGTAATCTTGTTGAAATGATCGAATTGCCAGGCCATCCTTGGTTTATTGGCTGTCAATTTCACCCTGAATTTACTTCATCGCCGCGTGATGGGCATCCTTTATTTTCAAGTTTTGTTGAAGCTGCGAAAATGACACAATTAACACGAGGAAAAATCCATGCAGCTATGTAATTTTAAAGTGGGTTTGAATCAACCGTTTTTTTTAATTGCAGGTCCTTGTGTCATTGAAGGTGAACAGTTTGCGTTGGATACAGCAGGACAATTAAAAGAAATCACAGACAAGTTAAATATTCCCTTTATTTATAAATCTTCTTTCGATAAAGCCAATCGTTCTTCAGGTAAAAGTTTTCGTGGATTGGGAATAGAAAAAGGATTAGAGATTTTATCGACTGTGAAAAATAAAATTGGCGTGCCTGTTTTGACGGATGTACACGAAGATACACCGATGAATGAAGTGGCTGCCGTAGTTGATGTGTTGCAAACACCTGCTTTTTTATGTCGTCAAACGGATTTTATTCAACGTGTTGCGCGCACTGGATTGCCAATTAATTTAAAAAAAGGTCAGTTTCTTGCCCCGTGGGACATGAAAAATGTTGTCGAAAAAGCGCGAGCAGTTGGCAATCAAAATATTATGGTGTGTGAACGCGGTGCGAGTTTTGGCTATAACAATCTCATTTCTGATATGCGTTCACTTGCAGTTATGCGTGATACAGATTGCCCTGTAGTTTTTGACGCAACGCATTCAGTGCAATTACCTGGTGGGTTAGGCGAACGCACCGGCGGTCAACGTGAATTTGTTCCCGTATTAGCACGCGCTGCTATGGCAGTCGGCATCGCAGGGATTTTTATCGAAACGCATCCAGATCCTGATCATGCTCCTTCTGATGGCCCCAATATGTGGCCACTCAATAAAATCGAATCATTACTCGCTTCATTAAAATCGATTGATCAAATTGTCAAACAAAAAGGATTTTTGGAGAATCAGTGATGTTATTGGAGCAGCGTGTTCAAGCATTACAAGAAAAAAATCTTTATATTTCTTGCATCGTGCCTGTTTACAATGAAGAAGCGAATATTGCTACATTTTTATCAACCCTCACAAACAAATTAAAAACATTAACAAACCGTTTCGAAATTATCGTTGTCGATGATGGTAGTCGTGATGGAACTGTTCTACAAGTCATGCAACAACAAAATAATTCTCATATTCGTTTGCTTGGATTTTCACGTAACTTTGGCAAAGAAATTGCACTGACAGCAGGTCTCGAACATTGCAAAGGCGATGTTGCGATTTTATTAGATGGAGATTTTCAACATCCCATCGATATGCTTTCCACCTTTTTGCAGCGTTGGAGTGAAGGTTACGACATGGTGTATGGCGTGCGTCGTAATCGCAACACAGATTCACGCGTACGCCGTGGTCTTGCGCACATGTTTTATCACTTAATGGCAAAAATTACACGTATTGATATGCCAGCCGGAGCAGGGGATTTTCGTTTGCTCGATCGTAAAGTCATCGATGCACTCAATGCAATTCCAGAACGTACACGTTTTATGAAAGGGCTTTACGCATGGGTGGGCTTTAATAAAATCGCAGTACCTTTCGATGTTTCAGAGCGTCGCGCAGGAAAAAGTGGTTGGGGTTTTATGCGTCTCACTGAGTTGGCGCTCACTGGGATCACATCTTTTTCGAATGTGCCACTACGCGTATGGGGATTTGCCGGCGTCATTATTTCATTGCTCTCCCTGATTTATGCAATTTATATTGTCACCGTCACATTAATTTACGGCGCTGATTTACCTGGCTTTCCAAGTATTATAGTTGCCGTCATGTTTTTTGGTGGCATACAGTTATTATCAATCGGTATTTTAGGCGAATATATCGCGCGTATTTTCACCGAAGTTAAGCATCGTCCGAGTTATATTGTCGCAATTAAGCAGGGGTTCGAAGTGTGAAAGCACGTTTAATGTCTCATGCAGTTTCACCTGAGTCGATTGAAACGATCTCAAAAACGGTAACGCAAAAAATTAAAGCGAATCCCAATCCTTTTTTTACAGAATCACAACAACTTGAGTTGCTTAATCAGTTGATACAATTTGATTTTGGCCGATATCTACTGCAAAACCGGGGCATTAATGGCTATTGGACGCATTATATGTTAACCCATCCATGGTTAGGCAGAAAAACAGAAAAAAATAATCGCGGTGACTTTTTCACTCAATTAGAAAGTTTTTTGTTAGATTGTGCGCCCACCATGTTGGCGACACAGCAGCGGTTTAAAATTTTCTTAAATGAAAATCAAAAACAAGTCAAAAACAATGCAAAATTAGCCTGCATTCCCTGTGGGATGATGGGCGAACTTTTATATTTGGATTATACAGGTATTGATAATATACGCCTCATCGGAATTGATTATGATGCTGAAGCACTAAATGATGCACGTTCCTTGGCGACGCAAAAAGGATTATCACAGTTTGTAGATTACATTCAAAAAGATGCCTGGAACTTAAATTTAAAGAATGAATTTGATTTAATTTCAAGTAACGGATTAAATATTTATGAACCTGACAATTTAAAAGTAACAGAACTCTATCGGCAGTTTTATGTTGCTTTAAATGATGGTGGAAAATTAGTAACAAGCTTCTTAACATATCCACCCACTTTGACTGATCAATGTGAATGGGATATGAGTAAAGTGAATCAAAAAGATTTATTGCTTCAAAAAACAATATTTGTGGATATCATTGATTCTAAGTGGCAATGCTTTCGCTCAACAGAACAAACGAAAATCCAATTAGAAACGGTTGGTTTTCGTGGTATTCAATTTATCTATGATGAAGCAAAAATATTTCCGACTGTTGTAGCGTATAAGTGATTAATGCGATGCGCTCTATCATTCTTGCATCGACTTCCAAGCCTAGAAAAAAACTCTTAGAACAATTAAAAATCCCATTTCAATGTGTTGTACCTGATGTAGATGAAACGCCTTTGCTACATGAAGAGCCGGCACAATTAGTGCAGCGTCTTGCAAAAGAAAAAGCATCTATTGTTGCAAAAAAATATCCCGATTCACTTATCATTGGTGCGGATCAGGTGGGGTTGGTTGATGATACGATTTTATCAAAACCATTGACGCATGATGCAGCAGTAGCACAACTTAAAAAAATGAGTGGTAAAACAATTCGATTTTTGGTGGGTCTTTGTTTGTGTGATACTGCTAATGATACGTGTCAAATTTCATTGGAATCCTATGATATTGTGATGCGTTCATTGACGAATGAAATGATTGAAAAATATTTGCAAAAAGAAGACGTTTTGAATTGTGCGGGAAGTTTTAAACTTGAAGGTCTTGGTATCGCGCTCATTGAGCAATTACGAGGTGATGACTATACCATGGTCATTGGTCTACCACTGATTCGACTAATAAAGATGTTAGAAAAAGCGGGTGTGAATGTTTTAGCAGTGTAAATTTCACTTTAAAATCAACCCATTGCAAGCAAAATCTGCCTTATCTGAAGTTTCTTACTTTTTAAATAATGCCCGTCACTTAAGTGTTTCTTAATATCCATTTAGTAAGCTATTCTGTCCTTGAAACGAGTTTAGTGGATAACACTGATGAATAAGATGATAAAGACCGGCATTTTCTGCTTAATTTCTGTATTAGCCTCAAATTGTTATGCCGTGTATGGAACAGATGAGCGAAAAGATATTTATCAAGCACAAAATGATCCATTTCTTGCTTCTGTTTTACATTCTATTGTGATGATTGTTGGAAAGAGTTCGATTAGTGAGTCTTTAGAAAAAGGGACATTTACTTATCAACTGAATACTTATTATCAAAATAATAATTCTTTTCAGCCTGCGCTCAGTGATATTTGTACTGGCGTCCTGGTTGCTCCCGACTTAGTTGCAACTGCTCGTCATTGCAATGAAAATCTTGAAGATAAAGTGATTATCCGTGGATTCTCATTAACGCAACAATTAACTTCAAAACAAATGATGATGGATTTTTTGCAAATCCCACATTCGATAGATAAAGAATTAAGAACAATCCAAAATGTTTACTTATCAGGTGAGGGGAGTGGTAATGACTTCGTGCTAATTCGAATCAATGCACCTTTTCCTTTGAATGAAAAAACGCATAAATATGATTATTTACCTGTCAGCACGCAACGCATCACGTATGATAAAAATAAATTAGTGACGCATCTTGTTTTAATGGGTTATTCATCAGATATGCCATTAAAGTCTGATTTTGGCCCTGAAAAACAAGTTTTAAGTAATATTTTTGACGAACCAAATCGTTTTTCAACTAATTTAGATGCCACAGGTGGAAATTCAGGTGGCCCAGCTTTTATTTATGGCAATCCAACAGTGATTGGTCTCGACTCTGGATCATCCATGATGAATATTCCGGATAGCTTTAGCCATCTCACGCAATTCGGCGATAACGATGTGTTTATGCCGTTACTGGGTGATTGGGATAATAATGGATCGGGACAAGGTCGTGAGTTGTTAGTACAATCAGCCAACTTTTCACAAGCTGTTCAAGATTATCTTAAAAAATATTGGCCAACATCGCATTGAGTAAAGTGGGAAGTAAGATGAAGCATACGATATCAATCAATTTCGATTTAGATAAAACGATCTTTTCGCGAGGAAGTTTTGGTTCAAGTTGGAATGGCGGCAAAAGACTTTGGATAAACTTATGCAAGAAGCTTGTCAAGCTAGGTGAAAAACATAATGTTAAAATAGTATTTGGGATCATTACTGCAAAAAATGGCCTGGATGATATTGTTGAAGAGGCAATTCTGAATTTGAGAGGATCCCTTTTAAATCAAGCAACATAAAAATTCAAGCCAATCATTTTTCAATTCCCTAACCCTCCCCTCCATAAAGATCATGGAGGGGAGAAATCAAATAAAAAATATCATCAGTTCGTTTCTTGTAACACAACTTTCATTTTTTTACGTTCGGCAATCAAATCATCTACAACGTTAGCATCTGAGAGAGTAGAGGTATCTCCTAAATCATCAAATTGATTCAAAGCAATTTTGCGCAAAATGCGACGCATGATTTTACCTGAACGTGTTTTGGGTAAATCATTGGCCCACTGAATGACTTCAGGTGTTGCGATCGGACCGATTGCATTGCGTACGGTTTGGATAAGCTCTTTATTTAAAGCGTCAGAGGATTGTGTCGCAGATTTTAAAGTAACATACGCATAAATGGCATTGCCTTTTATTGCGTGGGGAATAGCAACAACTGCGGCTTCAGAAACATTAGGATGCGTGAGTAATGCACTTTCAACTTCGCCAGTCCCAATACGATGCCCAGAAACTTTAATCACATCATCATCGCGTCCCGTAATCCAAAAATATCCGTCGCTGTCGCGCAATGCATCGTCGCCTGTTAAATAAGTGTCTGGTATCTCTTTAAAATAAGTGTCTGCAAAACGTTTTGGATTTTTGTAAATGGTTTTCATCAAGCCAGGCCAAGGTTGTTTGATGACAAGTTTTCCTGATTCACCATCAGAGGTAGGGTTACCTTTTTCATCAACAATCGCAGCTTGAATTCCAAAAAAGGGCCAGCTTGCGGCACCTGGTTTTAAAGGGGTAGCGCCTGGTAAAGGGGTGAGAAGAATGCCGCCCGTTTCTGTTTGCCACCATGTATCAACAATGGGGCAGCGCTGTTCACCAACAATGGTGTAATACCATTCCCATACATCAGGATTAATAGGTTCACCAACAGTGCCTAATATTTTTAAACTGTTGCGTTTTGTTTTTTTAACCCATTGATCGCCTTCTTTGCGCAATGCGCGAATCGCAGTGGGTGCAGTGTAAAATATATTGACTTGATGTTGATCGATCGTTTCCCAAAAGCGTGCAACAGTTGGATAATGAGGTACACCTTCAAACATAAGTGTTGTTGCTGCATTTAATAAAGGACCATAAATTAAATACGAGTGACCTGTGATCCAGCCAATATCTGCTGTACACCAAAAAATATCTTTGGGATGATAATCAAAAATCATTTTAAAAGTCATCGCAACATAAACCAAATAACCACCTGTCGTATGTAAAACACCTTTTGGATTTCCTGTTGAGCCTGACGTATAAAGAATGAATAAAGGATCATTTGCATCCATGATTTCAGCATCACAATGCACATTGGCATTTTGCATCGCTTCGTGATACCAGATATCGCGTTGTTGGTCCCAAGCAACAGGATTACCGGTACGCTTAATAACAATCATGCGTTTAATAGTCGGGCAATTTTGTAATGCGATATCAGCATTTTTTTTCAAAGGATTTGCTTTTCCGCCACGCATGCCTTCATCTGCAGTAATAAGCAACGAACATTCTGCATCTTGTATGCGTGTTTGTAATGCATTAGATGAAAAAGCACTAAAGACAACAGAATGTATCGCACCGATGCGGACGCATGCTAACATTGCAACAGCTGCTTCTGGAATCATCGGCAAATAAATACAAACACGATCACCTTTCTTAATACCATTTTGTTTTAATACATTCGCAAAACGACACACTTGTTCGTGTAATTCAGTAAACGTAATACGTTTCACATCTTTCGGGTCATCACCTTGCCAAAGAATCGCAATGGTATTTTTATTATTTTCGAGATGACGATCAAGGCAGTTATAACTTGCATTGAGTTTGCCATCGATAAACCAATTTATATCGAGTGATTTAAAGTCGCCATTTTTAACTTGCGTCCAAGGTTTAAACCAAGAGATATATTCTTTGGCTTGCGCAGCCCAAAATTCATCTGGTTGCTCGATAGAATGTTGGTAGAGTTTTTTATATTGTGTTTCATTGATGTAAGCTGATTTTTCAAATGTTTTAGAAACAGGGTACAATTTTTTTGTAGACATTCTTAATATTCCTATCAATAAAAAGAGAGAGATTTTATCTCTCCCTTTCGACGCGTTTAAATTAATAATGGTGATGACGTGGCCAGTGACCGTGATGCCAATGACGATGGTTATGGTCGTAACCTCCTGCTATCCAAATATAACCAGGGCCAGGAGATGGTCAGGCATATTCAACGTAATGTCCTGGCACCCATACGACGCGAGGACCATATTGCGTTGTTACGCCGATATATACTTGTGCAGCCTAGCTAATATTGATACTTAACAACATCAGTGTCACGAGAATTATTTGAGCAACTCGTATAGTAACGTGATGTATTTTTTGTGTTTTCATAATGAGTACCTCCTGTACACTGACCAACGCTTCATTATATCAAATTCAATGTGTGAATTCTGTGACTGGATCCCGCGAACTAGTTGCGGGACGACGGCGGTGTTTAATTATGTCACTGGATCCAGCGAACCAGTTGCGGGACGACGGCGGTGTTTAATTTTGTCACTGGATCCAGCGAACTAGTTGTGGGACGATGGCGGTGTTTAATTTTGTCACTGGATCCTGCGAATACGATGGCCCCGTTATGCTTGTAAGCTGGGTCGCGAGATGACAGCGGTGAAAGACAGCGGATATGTTTATGGTTAGGTTTTATTTAAACAAAAACGTGTGATTTGCTTGAGTGCGCGCTCTGTTGCAATATTTGCGGCGATGACGCCTGCATAAGGAGTGGGTTGTAAAACGTGTTCGTAAATATCGATCCGTCGTGTTGCGATGATATTTTGAGACGCGCTATTTAACAGTTGTACATCAAGAATTAAATGTATTTGACTTGATTGGCTCAAAAATTCTTGCTGCAATTTAATTAATTGTACGTTAAGAATATAATCATAATGTCCCATGGAAGGTTTTTCTGTCACAGCTCGAAAATAATGTGTGTTTTGTAAACTTTGAACGATCAAGGGATGCAACATTTCTGCAGGGGTAGAAATCCAACGATTTTTTACGAAATATGCTATGTGATAAGGCTTCATTGTGTAAGCCATTTGTGTTGTATTATAAACCGGCGTGGATTCGACGGGTGTAACAAGTATAGTCATTTTGCGAGAAGAATATTTAGTAATGGTATGAGATGTGGCAGTTAGATTATAAGTATCAACGTGTTCAGTTTTGACAGGAGAAAAGACAGAGCAACTGGATAGAAAGAAAGAGCAAATGATGATTGCGAAAATTTTAATAAAAAGTGGATTGCCACGCCCAAGTGCTTCACGGGCTCGCAATGACAATAATTTAACTGTCATTTACTTTTCTCCTGGTCCTAATGCTTGCGGTTCCTTCCCACGAATTAATATAGCAGGATTTTGTTTCATCTCAAGTGAAATATCGGCTAAGTTCCGCGTAATCATATTTAAATTTGTCATCGCTTGATTAATTTCAGGCAATGATTCTGTTTGGATTACATACATGCTGCTTTGAGTGGATTGTAATAGTGATTGGAAATTTTTTAAATTTTCATCGTTGAGTAAGTCGTGGATCGATTGTGAGATTTGATTGAAGTTATCATTAAATTGTGTAACTGCTGTTTCTAAGCGTAAAAAGAAAGAAGGCTTTGTGGGAATGATCGGATAAGGTTTTCCAGTTTCTACTGTTAATGGCGTCAAATCAGATTCGTCATCTTCCAATGCCATATAGGCAATGCCGCTCAATGATCTAATATTTAATTGTGCTCTTGTGCCGCGCGTAATAGGCGTATCGCTTTTTATTTTTAATAATAATTTAACTAAACGTGGATTTTTATGATTGATGCCAATGTAATTGACAGAACCAACATTGACACCATTATATTCAACGGGTGCATCGATGCTGAGCCCAGAGACTGATTCAATCATGTTCACTTGATAAATGCTGTAACTGCCAGATGAAAATCCCGCGGATAACCAAATGATACCTATAATAATCATGCTAGTAAGCGTGATCACAAATATGCCGACTGTTGTATAATTCGCATGTCTTTCCATATTATCCCTCTTGCCCTTGCATATTTTTTACTGTCCTGCCGCGCGGTCCATTGAAAAATTTTTGTAGCAGTGGATTTGGATTGCTAGCTAACTTTTCAATTTCATCTACGATCAGAACTTTTCCATTATCTAAAAATGCAACGCGATCTGTGACGCGCCACAATGTGTCTAAATCATGTGTCACCATGACAATGGTTAAACCCATAGTTGTTTTTAAGTTAACAATTAACTCATCGAGGCTGGCAGCGCTGTCAGGATCTAATCCTGTTGTCGGTTCATCTAAAAAAAGAAGTTCAGGATCTAATGCGATAGCGCGTGCAAGTGCTGCGCGCTTTTGCATGCCCCCACTTAGTTCAGCTGGATATTTGATAGAAGCTTCGATGGGTAAACCGACCAATGAAATTTTCAATAATGCTAAGTCACGCATCATGCGTTGACTTAATGAAATTTGTTCTTGCAGTGGGAACATCACGTTTTCTAAAACGGTGAGTGAGCTGAATAATGCATTTTGTTGGAATAATGTACCAGAGCGGCGTTGAATTTTTAATAAATTCTCTGGGGTTGCTGTTGTGACTTCTTGCCCAAATATACGTATCGAGCCAGAGTCAGGGGGTTGCAACATGAGTATTTCACGCAATAAGGTTGTTTTTCCTGATCCACTGCTTCCGACGACTCCTAATATTTCGCTTTGATTCACAATTAAATTGATATCTTTATGAATAGGCATACCGCCTAATTCAACTTTAACATGTGCTATTTCAATCATCGGTGATTGAGTATTCATAAATTAAACTTACTGAAAAGTACGGAAAAAATTGCATCCGCAACAATAATATAAAAAATTGCTAGAACAACACTACGTGTTGTGCGTTTGCCAACGCTGTCTGCGCTGCCACGTACCTCCATGCCTTGAAAACATCCAATGCTACTAATCAATAATGCAAAGACTGGTGCTTTACCAATACCAATGAGGAGCGTACGTAATGGAATATTTTGTTGAAAGCGCAATAGAAAATCATGCGTTGAAATACCAAGCATGTTATGCGCCATGATCATGCCGCCAATTAATCCAAATATATCTGACCATATCGTTAAAAGAGGAAGTGCGACGACTAAGCCAACAATACGCGGTAAAATGAGTAATTCTGCGGGCGTGACGCCCATTGTGTTAAGCGCATCAATTTCTTGATTGATTTTCATTGTGCCAAGTTGTGCAGTGAATGCGGCGCCTGTTCGCCCTGCAACCATAATGGCGGTGAGTAACGGGCCGAACTCGCGCAAGATAGATAATCCAAGAAAATCGACAATATAAATATTTGCGCCGTAATTGCGCAATTGTAATGCCATTTGGTAAGCAATAACGATCCCGACCATGAAAGAGAGTAATGCAATAATCGGTAAAGCTTGATAACCTGATGTATCGATGACGTTTAAAAAAGCGCGCCAACGTACATGCACAGGATGACTAATAATTCGAATACTTTCATAAGTGAGCTGACCCACAAATGCTAAATATCTTTTTAATTCAGAAAATTGTTGATAAGAAAAATCACCTAATTGGTATATCCAATGATGATGCGGAAGATGTGGAATCTTTTTTTGTGTTGCAGTTTGTTGTTCGATGAGTGAAATCAATTGTTGATGATGATCAGAAAAATTTTTTAAATGGATGTTTGCCCTTTCATGCGCAGAAGATTCTTTTAGCCAGCGCACTAATAGCCAAACACCCGCGCTGTCCATTTTATTAATTTTCGCACCATCAAATGTTAAATCATTTGATTTGGACAATAGAAATTTTAATTGTTTTTTTATATCAGGCACGCGAGAAAGCACCCAATCACCCTGACAAATATATTGATGGGTTGCATGATCATATTGAACGAATGCTTCCATGACCATGAGCATGATTCCTGATGGTTATGGCTTTCATTTTATCACAACAGGTTGATTTGTTTGATTGTTTTGCGAATCCTTGATGTAAGTGATTGAATTTATTTGATGAAAATAAGTAGAACGGCTGAAATTGCCATGCAAATAAACGTGAGCCAGACGAAAATATTGGATAAAAGGCCGTTTTTATATTCCCCCATGATCTTCTCATTTCGACCAATTAGAATGATGATCAAGATTAAGGGAACGGCGACAATGCCATTCAACACGGCAGTGTAAATCAATGCTTTGATGGGATTGAAATGCATGAAATTAATCGTGAGCCCTAGGAGCGTGCCAAGAATAATTGTGCCGTAAAATCCGTGCGCATTATTCAACGTTAAATTGAGACCCACTTTCCATTTGAGTGTGTCTCCTAAAGCGTAAGCAGAGGAAGCTGCTAGTACGGGAATTGAAAGTAATCCTAAACCAATAATGCCAGTTGCAAAAATGATTTTTGCTAATAATCCTGCATGCGGAAAAGTTTGCACTAATGGTTCTAATGCTTTTGCTGCATCAGCAGCCGTTTTAATGTCTGTGATTCCATGTGTGTGTAATACTGTCGCAGTGGTCACCACAATTGCCCATGAGCCTGCTTGAGAAAAAACCATACCGATGAAGTTATCAAAACGCAAAGATCGAATAAATAACTTTCTGAAGCGTGGTTTTTTACCTTCCTTAAGTAAGTGTCGTGTTTTTTCTTCTTCGACTTCTTGTGACGCTTGCCAAAAAAATAAATACGGAGAAATCGTTGTGCCAAGTAATCCCGTTAAGATCATGATGAATTCAAAATTGAACTCGAAATGTGGAATAAAGGTTGCTTTAAGAATCGTTAGCCAATCAGCTTGAATGATAAAAAGTGTTAATGGATAAGCGAATAAAGAAAGACATAACCATTTTAAAATATTCGAGTACATTTTGTAAGGAATAAATATTTCGAGCGCTAAAATGGTGATTGTAAAAATAAGCGTTGTTAATATCATATTCACGGGCACAACAATATCAATAGCGGCTGCCATGGCGCCAATGTCGACGCCAATGTTAATCGTGTTGGCGATCAGCAGTAAGCTTACAATTAAATACAAAACTTTTTTTGAGTAGTATTCTTTAATGACGGCGGCGATGCCTGTGCCAGTCACGGCTCCGATGCGCGCACAGGATTCTTGAATGGCAATTTGCATCGGTAGCATGAATAATGCTGTCCAGAGTTGTGCATATCCGAATTGCGCACCCGTTTGTGAATATGTTGCGATACCTGAAGGATCATCATCTGCTGTGCCGGTAATAACTCCAGGCCCCATTTTGCGAAAAAATTTTTTTAAGAAAAAATGCTTTCGCTTGTGAGGGGTCATTGATTGCTTACCCAAATCACATCGTTGAATGTGCCTATGTGTTTGATAGTATCTTTAGCAGTATTTTTAAATTGATTAAAACGTTTTTTATCCATGAGAACAATTAAATGTTTTTGACTGTTCCAGCGCTGCCAGAAGGTGCTTTCGTTGATGAGCCAATCGTGCGTATCAACGAAAGGCATCCCATACCATAATTCACGGACCCAGTTATCGCGATAAGGAATATCAGGTGCATCCCAATCTGCAACGACTGTGATGCGCCGTTCCGAGTAGAGCGGTAAATCTTGATAAAAACTATAGTAGGTTACTATTTCATCGTTGGGTTGCAGGGTTTGTTTCAGCTCGAGCACGAGTGGTTTAATGGAATTTTGATTAATGCTTGCAGCACTTTTTGAAAAGATCAATGAAAAAATAACGGCAGCAATTATGAGTAAATACAATGCAGGCGCTATAGTCGTATTTTTTCCGTAAAGCCATAACAAGACAACGCTGGTGATTGCAAATAAAATCGTGATGATGATGAGCCAAGGTGCAATCGGTAAATGGTGATTCCATTGTACAACGGTGCAGATAGGAAGCGCGATCCAGCATATGCTAAGAAAAATAATCCAGCTGATGTTAAAAGAGCGTACTGTATTTTCCCAGCATGTATCTAGATAGCGTGCAGTGAGCAGCGCAAGAGGTGGAAAAGTTGGAATGATATAACCGATAGTTTTTGATTTTGGAATGGAGAAAAAGATTAAGATGGTAAAAAACCATAAGAGTAAAAATAATTCGGTGTGTTTTTCGCGAAAATTTTTCACAGCAAGTACGATAGAGCGATACATTGTTTGTAAGATGAAGATAGACCAAGGCAAAAATCCCGCAAAGATGATTGGTAAATAAAACCATGTGGGAACACGATTGTTAAAATCTGCTTTTGCAAGAAAACGCGTCACTTGTTGAGTAACAAAAAAGAAATGTAGAAATTCTGGGTTGGCTTTTTGAGCTAAGCAGTACCATGGTAATGTAATTGCGATGAATATTAAAACACCACCGAATAAATGAAATTGTCTGAGCAAACGCCATTGGTGCGTTAAAAGAATCCAAAGACCTGTAATCGTAATCGGAAAGACGATACCAATTAAACCTTTTGTTAAAAAAGCGAAACTGGCAAAAATCCAGGCGAACCAAAAATAACGCGATCGATGTGTGGGATTGGTGGATTGAAATCCGAGCAATAAACCGAATAACGTTATCGTAATCCAGACGGCCACTTCTAAGTCGAGATTGGCGTAATGAGCAGCAGCATAGTAAATTGGACTCGTGGCTAAGAGTGCTGCAGCTAGTAACCCTGTGCGTCGCGTGAAAAGCAAACGGCCAGTGAAATACGTTGCCAGGGCTCCTAAAACACCGATACAAGCTGGCCAAAATCGGAGCGCCCATTCGTTGAGGCCAAAAAGATGGATTGCTGAAGCTTGTAGCCAGTAATAAAGTGCTGGTTTATCGAGAAAAACGATGCCATTTAAGTAAGGCGTGATGTAATCGTGCCGAGCGATCATTTCGCGGGCGACTTCAGAGTAACGGCCCTCATCTGGCACAAATAAGGCGTGATTACCGAGCCAGATAAAATAAAAAAGCGTGATAAGTAGGGCTAATCCAAGACCATCTAATAACCAGCTTGCTGTAGCGTTGTTTTTCTGTGTTGATAACACGGGCAAGTTTCCGTACATTACGTCCTATGAAGAAATTTACTCTCTGCGCAGATGATTATGGGCAAAATGGGGCTGTATCTCAAGCAATTATTCAATTACTTGAGCGAGAGCGCTTGTCTGCCGTCAGCTGTATGGTGACACAACCCGATTGGCAAGTAGCCGCAGGCGAATTAAAACGATTTCAAGATCGAGCAGAATTTGGTCTGCATTTTAACCTCACTGAGGGTGAGCCTTTATCGTCCGCACTCAAGCAATCACATGGATTCATGTCGTTGCCTAAGCTATTATTGCGTGCTCAGTTTCGTTACCTAAATGCTGATGCTATTCAAGCTGAATTAGAGGCTCAAATCGATGCGTTCTCGCAGGCGATGGGACATTTACCGCATTTTATAGATGGCCATCAGCATATCCATCAATTTCCTGTGATACGTGATGCTTTGCTTGCAGTGTATGAGTCACGTTTGCAGGGTTCTCAGTGTTATTTGCGGTGTACTGCAGAGTCTTACCAAGACTGTTTGCGCGGGCCTGGGCGATTTAAACGCATCATTTTGCAGTGGTCTGGTGCGCAAGCCTTTAAAAAAGCACTGCAAGCTCGACGAATCCCACATAATACTTCTTTTTCAGGTGTGTATGATTTTGCGAAGGCAGCATACTATGCAAGTTTTTTCCCTTTTTTTCTGCGATCGATTTCTGATGGTGGCTTAATTTTATGTCATCCTGGTTTAGCTGCGGCTTCAAAAAGCGATCCTCTATATGATGCGCGTCATTATGAGTTGAATTATTTGGCGAGCGAGCAGTTTGTGCGGGATTGTCAGTCACAAGAAGTGAATTTGCATGAAGGGTCAAGATAATTCCTTCGACACGACAGAAGATTCTGGTAATATATTAAAACTGTCTGGTTTAGGCAGTTTTTGTTCATTGATGATAGGTGTAGTATGGCAGATCGTGAAAGTGGTGTTGTAAAGTGGTTTAACAATAGCAAAGGGTATGGATTCATTCAGCGAGATCAAGGCGGTGATGTATTTGTACACTTTCGTGCAATTCGCGGTGATGGTTATCGCACATTGGTGGAAGGCCAGCGTGTAGAATTCTCTGTCACTCAAGGTCAGAAAGGGTTGCAAGCAGAAGATGTGACCGTTCTCGAGTAATGCATACCTCGCGCGGCCATAATTTGAATTTTTTAGCATCCCATCTGTGGATCATATTACATCGGAAAAAATATTTGCATGTGAGAGCTACGCGCATATTTTTTCCGATGCAATCTGACCCACATCTGGGCGCTAAAAACTCCAAATTATGGCCGCACAAGATATAGATTTCTTCATTTTCTGTTATGCCAGCTGCATTGCTTTATGAGAAGCTGGCATCCGGTTTCTTTTTGGGTATTTCTCTGTGAACGCCTCTGAAAAAGCTTCTATTGTTGAAAAAAAATTATTGCATTATACCGGTAAAGCGATCGCTGATTTTAATATGATTCAAGCAAAAGATCGCATCATGGTGTGTTTGTCGGGCGGTAAAGATTCATTTACTTTGATGCGTGTGTTGAGCTTATTGCAGCGTCGTGCGCGCGGTAAATTTGAATTATTAGCCTTTACTTTAGATCAAGCGCAACCGGGTTGGCAGGATCAAGGACTACGTGAATGGTTGGCAATGCATAAAATTCCCTTTGAAATTTTACGTGAAGACACCTATTCCATTGTCAAAGAAAAAATTCCAGAAGGACAAACGTATTGTTCGCTTTGTTCACGTTTACGTCGTGGTATTATTTATCGTTACGCTGAAGAAAATGGATTTAATAAAATCGCTTTAGGCCATCACCGAGATGATTTGATTCGCACATTATTGATGTCAATTTTTTACAATGGCGAAATTCGATCGATGCCGCCTAAATTGTTGAGCGATAACAAGCGGCATATTGTGATTCGTCCCCTGGTGTATTGTCAGGAAAAAGATATTATCAAATATGCCATCGAGCAAAAATTTCCGATTATTCCGTGTAATTTATGCGGTTCACAACAAAATCTCATGCGTCAACGAGTCAGCGTCCTCATTGACCAACTTGCAAAAGACAATCCTAAAATTCCTAGTAATATTTTGCATGCTTTGACGAGTGTAAAACCTAGTCAACTCATGGATAAAAAACTATGGGATTTCAAACAGCTCGAGCGTGGGCAAATGAGGGCAGAAGAAAAAACCGATGCTGAGTTGTCAGTTTTTCTGGAAGAATTATTTTAAATGACGATTGCTACGCATTTTTCAGGATAGCCCTTCGTATTGTCTAAGCGTAATTATAATATTTTACGCCTAGACAATACTCTTGTTAATTACAATCCCATGGGTGAAACCATTTGCGGTTTAGCAAATAATTTCTTTTCTTGTGTTAAGCGTAGAACAAAAGGAGTTACCACTAGTAGTAAAACACCTGTCCCGATGGAAATCCAGCCGAGTAAACTAAAGGCATGACTGAATCCTGGATTAGAGATTAAAGGGTTCGTTGAGTTTGAGGCGCTCAGTGCTAAATTAGAGAAATATCCTGACAATGTGGCGCCAACGCCTGTTGTCATCATCCAAATGCCCATCATTGGGCCTTGTAAATTGACTGGCGCCAATTGGCCTACCATGGCATAACCAATGGGTGAGATGAATAATTCGCCGATGCTTTGACAAATGTAGCTCCACAAGATCCAATTAAAATTCACATAACCATGCGCATCTGCTAAATGAATACCGATCGGCAAAATAGCTAGACCTACACCGATGATGAATAGCGCAAAAGCAAACTGCAGTGGAATTGTAATATTGATCCCGCGATCACGTAACCATGTAAAGAAAACACTTAACAGTGGGCCGCCAACGATGATGATCACGGTGTTAATGTTTTGTACCCATTGCGGTGCAATAAATAAACCAAGATAGTGGCGATCGACGTTGCGTTCAATAAAGAGCGTGAGCCCCATCGGCGCCATTTGATACAACGTCCAAAAGACGACTGATGCAAGACCTAAAATTAAATATGCCCAGATTTTTTTCTGTGCGGTCGGGGAAGACTGTTTGAAAGCAAAATAAGCAATTACAAAAATGGTTGCAGCACCGACGAGTAAAATGAGGCTATTGCTTGCGTGCGCGTTTTTGAGAAGGACTCTTAAAGCGAGCGCTAAAGTTGTGATGAATGCCAAGCCTTTTAAATAAGCGAATTTTTTTTCGTCAGCAGGCAAATGCAAATAGCTTGTTTTTGTGTCGCCAATTTTTTTCCAGTGCATAAAAACGAGAAAAAGAGTAATTAAATTACCTACGCCGGCGAGCATGAATAACAGGTGGTAGGCATTTTGTAATTGCAAATAACCACTGACACTGAAACCCACAAAAAATCCGACATTCATCCCGCTATAATTCCAGAGGAAAGCGGATTCGCGGCGTTTATCGTCGGGTGCAAATAATTGTGTCAACATACAATTGATGCAAGTGACATTTAAACCTGCACCTGTTAAAAAGAAGGCTAATCCCCAGTAGAGCGAATCTACTGAAGGCATAGAAATGAGACCACAGCCAATGACTTGAAGAACCATGCCAATCGCAAATAAGCTGCGATAACTCATGAAACGCCCACCGACATAACCACCGAGTAAGTGTAATGCATAATTAAAAGCAATGAATGAACTGGTGACACCATTTGCCGTACTGTCAGAAAGATGTAGGCCGTTTGTTGCGTAGAGCACGAGCGTTGAGTAGAGCACGCTGTAAGCAAACGTTGCGAACATTTGAATAAAGAACAAAGCACCTGCGCCAAGCGGCATAATGTCCGTATATTTTTGGTAAAGACTTTTTTTCTGAGTCAGTGGTTGGCCCATATGTTTATTTCTCCAAGCTATTTTTGTCGTGGGTTTCGAATAATGAGCTGCGGTTGAGCAGAACACGCGACCCATATACATAACCTAAAATTTGCTTAGAGGCAATGGTGAATAATCAGTATTTTATATTTTTTTATGGAGAGATGAGGTGCTCAGTGAGGAAAATAGGATATTTTTCATTATAATCAATAGATTATCTGTCATCTTGCGGTTTGTCCGCGAGATTGAGAAGCATCAGTGGGGTAATGATTTTGTCACGGGATATCTCGGACAAATGGTAGGACGACGGCTGTGAGGTGGGCTGCTTCATCTTTCAAGATTTTCATCTGTTCCTCGATCTTTGCGTATTCTTTTTGGTGAAGGCTTTTCCCAAGATTGCTTATCGCGTCTTGTAGGCGTGGCACACCGCAATAACAAATTGCACCCTGTAATTTATGAACAGCATTTTTTGCGGCGATAAAGTCTTGTTGTTTGAGGGTAGTTTCAATTGTCTGGATATCATTCGGTAACATTGTGCAGAGCATATGCAAAACATCGCGTGCTAAATCAGGATCATGATTGGCTAATTTGAGGTTGAGTGCTTTATCAATAATGGGTTTATTCATTATGTCCTTTTCACACTGATAACGTTAGAGAGTTGATTCAGTTGATGCATCAGATGTGATAATTCTACACTGTCTTTGACTTTGACTGTCATTAAAATATGTGTGACGTGGGTTTTATGACCGATCGCAGATTTTAATGAAATTAAATCCATTTTGAGATTGGATAATAACGCAGTGATTTCTTTTAAAAGATTTTCACGGCTGCGCGCATGAATTTCGAGCTCAGCATAATAATATTCTTGTTTAGTCGTATCCCAAGTCACAGGAATCAGTCGACCCAAATTAGTATCTTGACGGATGTTATTACAGTTGTGTCGGTGAATCGAAATGCCGCGTCCCTGTGTGATATAACCCATAATCGCATCACCTGGAATGGGGTTGCAGCAGCGCGCAATGCGCGTTAATAAATCATCGACACCATCAATATTAAAACCACTTTTTGTGGGTACTTCTCGTTGCGAAACAATAGGTGGGCCTGTGTGGGTTATTTTTTTAGGATGTAATTCTTTTTCTGGTTTGTGTTCGAGTATTTCTTCTTGTACATCCAATTGTCGAAAATAATGCGCGATTTTCGCGCGAGTGCGTGCTGATTGAATGTAACCTGCGTGTTGATTGAGCCAATCGCGACTCGGACCGCCAACTGCTGCTGTCATAATTTCAATCACGTCGCCGGTTTGTAAAGTACGAGTTAATGGCACAATATGTCCGTGAATTTTTGCACCACGGCAGCGATGGCCTACTTGTGTGTGAACGCGGTAGGCAAAATCAATAGGAGTTGCGCCCACAGGTAAATCGATAATTTCACCTGCAGGCGTTAAAACATAAATCGTGTCATTCAACGGTTGTGTAGTTTGCGGGGTTTGTTGTGTAACATCGGTTTGCCAATCGAGCAATTGACGTAATAATTTAACGCGTGCTTCCATGCGTGCTTCGATGTTGCCAGATTCTTTATACATCCAATGTGCTGCCACACCGTGTTCAGCTTCATCATGCATTTGTTCAGTGCGGATTTGAATTTCTAATGTATTACCGGATTGATCAATGACGGCGGTGTGAATGGAACGATAACCATTAGGTTTTGGTCGGCTGATATAATCATCAAATTCTTCGGGGATTTGTTGAAATAGTTCGTGCACAATACTGAGTGCGGTGTAACACGCGCGTGTATCTTTCACTAAAATGCGTAATGCACTGCAATCATAAATTTGCTCGTAATCGACTTGTTTGCGTGTAGCCTTCAAATAAATGCTGTGAATATGTTTTGCGCGACCTGAAATTTTTGCGGAGACGCCGGCTTTTTTTAAGTTCGATTGAATCATTTCAATATTATCATGAATGCGTTTTTCACGATCCAGACGTTTTTCTGCTAAAAAATGCGCGATTTTTTTGTAAATTTCAGGATGAATAAAATGAAAGGCGTTATCCTCTAATTCCCATTTTAATTGACCGATACCAAGACGGTTTGCAAGCGGTGCGTAAATATTTAATGTGTCTTGAGCAATGCGTGCGCGCTCAGCGGGATTGATTTTTTTAATGCCACGCATAATGCATGTGCGTTCGGCAAGCCGAATTAAAACGGCGCGAATATCTGATGTCATCGCTAAAAAAGCTTTGCGTAAACGTGTAATTTGAATATGGCCGCGTGCTTGTAAATTATCCAGCGTATCCATTTGTAACACATCTGCAATTAATTGTGTGATGGGATCGCCTAATGTTTTTTGTAATATCTCGTGTTTAATTTGTAATTGACGTGCAATTCCAACAGCAATAGCTGCAGCGGCTGTGTCTGCATCTAATCGCATCTCTAATAAGATATCGGCCATTTCCAAACCCTGTTCAAGGTAGGATTGGCCATAGAAAGTGGTTAAGCCTAAACTAGTTGTGCGTGTGAATTCGATGGCTGTTTCAAGGGTTTTTAAGTCTTGTAACTGTGTGTAGCGTTTGAAATGCGCTATCCAAGCTTCGATATTAATTGTACCGTCAGGGTGTGGCGGAAATTTTTGTTTGATGGTGACCATGCCGTTTCCCTCGTTTTACAAATAATGCAATCACCTCTATATGCGCCGTATGCGGAAACATATTGATGAGACCGATATCGATGAGTTGATAACCATATTGATGGACTAATTCTCCAGCATCGCGTGCAAACGTGGCAGGATTACAAGAAACATAAACGATACGTTCTGCATCACATTGAGCGATAAACGGTAAAATTTCTTTTGCACCGCTGCGCGGCGGATCCAATAAAATGCTATCGTATTTTTGTTTGAGCCAAGAGGCATGTTCATTCGGTGACATTAAATTCGCAGCATAAAACTGCGTGTTATTTAATTGATTGAACGCGGCATTTTCGGAGGCACGTTTAACCATTTCGTCACTGCCTTCGATACCCGTGACGTGACCTGCAAGGCGCGCTATCGGTAAAGTAAAATTTCCTAAACCACAAAATAAATCTAGGACGCGATGTTCCGGCTGAAGATCGAGGAGGGTGATAGCTTGTTGTATCATGCGTGGATTGATTTCATGATTGACTTGCGTAAAATCCAGCGGATGAAAACGCATTTCGAGTTGATAATCAGGTAAAAAATAGCTTAAAAAAGGCGTGTTATCGTTTGGCCAAATTTTTTGTAAGGGGGCTGGTGCATTCGGTTGTAACCAAATCTGCATGTAATGTGTTTCGCCAAAGTTTTTTAACAACGCGAGATCGTTATCATTAAGGGATGCAAGATGACGAAAGACTAATGCTACTTGATCGTCACTGCACGCGACTTCAATTTGCGGGATTTCCGTGTAACAACTTAGCTGCTGAATTAAATGCGCGAGTGCCTTGAGTTGAGTGCCTACGCGAGGATCTAATACACTGCATTCAGCTATATCAGCCAAATAACGGCTCGATTTTTCACGAAAACCAATGAGTAATTTTTCTTTTTTGTGCACGTAACGTACGCCTAATCGTGCTTTGCGGCGATAGCCTATGGGTTGGCCTGTCAGTGTAGGCAACCAAGTCTCAGGCGAGACTTTACCGAAGTGGTGTAAATGTTCTTTGACGATACGAGTCTTATGGTCAATCTGCGCGGCCATTGTTAAGTGCTGCATACTACAACCTCCGCAAATTGAAGCGTGTGCGCAGACAGGGTTCACTCGGTCTGCGGCTGATTTTAATACATTGATTATAGTCGCTTCATTGTAACGGCGATGTTTATGGGTAATTTTGATGGTGACAGTTTCCCCTGGTAGGGCGCCGTCAACGAAGGTGGTCTTACCCTCAAGAGTGGTAATGCCACGACCTTCGTGACTTAAAGAATCTATTGTAGTAATAATAGGTTGGGATGACATAGTCGCTCAATCTTAAAATTTCAAGTCGTTTATAAAAAATTTTTTTTGCATTATACACCAATCAATTTCAAAATTTTCTCCTATACTTGTAATTGAGTGTTTTCGAAGGTTGTTGTCCGGAACCGTATGAGATAAACCTGAGGAAACCGCATTGGTGTACCGTGAGCACGTCCTTACTGCGGTATGGAAAGCCTAAAGTACCCCAGAGGTTCCCACCGTAGCTTTAAAGGGGCTCCGCGAGACAAAATTTCCGAAAACACTCTTCTTCATTTTTATATACACTCTGCTTTCTCATCAAATTTTCACTGAAAATCGTCCGCAAACTGAACGCATAGTGTTTCGTCGGTTTCCAACATTCATGTATGATGCTGTATTCTAAAAAAGTCAGTAAGGGCGATCTGTGAATACAACCATCCAACTCGAACGCCAATATGGCGCGCATAACTATGAACCATTACCTGTTGTTTTGACTCGCGGTGAGGGGATTTTTGTCTGGGACGACCAGGGTAAACGTTACATTGATATGATGAGCGCTTATTCAGCAGTGAGTTTCGGCCATTGTCATCCTGTGCTTCTTCATGCGCTTACAGAGCAAGCAAAACAATTAAGTTTAGTGTCACGTGCTTTTTATACGAATCGGTTAGGTCATTTTTTGCAAAAAGCTTGTCAAGCGGCCCATCAAGAGCGTGCATTACCCATGAATAGTGGTGCTGAAGCCGTTGAGACTGCATTAAAAGTCGCGCGCAAATGGGCCTATGCTGTGAAAAAAGTACCGCATGATGCAGCTGAGATCATTGCGTGTGAAGGGAACTTTCACGGCCGAACCATTGCGATTGTTGCAATGTCTTCTGAGCCACAATACAAGCACCAATTTGGCCCTTTTCCTGCGGGTAATCGTCTTGTTCCTTATGGCGACGTTGAAGCTTTACGCAAAGCGATTACTCCGAATACGGCAGCTTTTTTAGTTGAGCCTATTCAAGGAGAAGCTGGGATTGTTGTCCCACCTAAAGGTTATCTCAAAGCATGTGCTGAAATTTGCCGCGAAAATAACGTTTTATTGATTGTCGATGAAATTCAAACTGGCCTGGGCCGCACCGGTCGATTTCTTGCATGTGAATATGAGGATATAAAGCCTGACGCTGTTTTATTGGGTAAAGCATTGGGCGGCGGATTTTTGCCTGTTTCATTATTTTTGACGCGCAATGATGTGATGGATGTTTTAAAACCGGGTGACCATGGCAGTACTTTCGGCGGTAATCCACTTGCAGCAGCAGTGGGTTCAGCAGCTTTGGATTTACTCTTTTCAGAAAGAATGATCGAACATGCAGCAGAGTTGGGTGAATATTTTAAACAAGCTCTGTTACAAATTAAGTCTCCCATCGTAACAGAAGTGCGTGGCAGAGGTTTGTTAGTTGGCCTCGCGATTAATCCACGTTATTATTCTGCACGGGAAATTTGTATTCACTTATTGGATAAAGGCATCTTAACAAAAGATACCCATGAAACCATCGTCCGTTTGGCGCCACCTTTGATTATTACGCGCGAACAAATCGATACTGTAGTCGCAGCGATTCAAGCTGTATTAGTGAGTGCTGAAACAAACGCAAGCTTATAAATTGAGGATTAAAGGAGTATGACAATGATCAAGAAAGGGATAGCTGTGGTGATATTGGGCGCATCACTGAGTGTGTATGGATACGCTAAAGCGGATGCAATTAGTGATGTTGAATTAGAGCTAGCAACCCAACAGCTTCCCGAGGCTGATCTTGCTGTTCAGCAAGGGGATTATCGTAAAGCTTTCGATATTTATCAGCATTTTGCAAAGGAAGGGATTGTCGAAGCGGAATATCAATTGGCTTGGATGTATCAAAACGGCTACGGGGTCGATAAAAGCGATGAAAATGCTGCCGCATGGTACATGAAAGCTAGCAGCGTTTTACCTGCGGCAGGTTTCGCGATTGGTACAATGTATTATTATGGTTTGGGTGTCGAGCAAGGTTTAGCGCCAGCTATCACATTTTATAAGCGTGCAGCAGCCCAAAAAAATCCAAGTGCACAATATATGATGGGTTATCTCAGTGCGAGCGGCCAGGGCATGCCTGTCGATTTAACAGCTGCAATTGATTGGTATACCAAAGCCGCTGAACAATCTTTCCCTCAAGCACAATATAATCTGGCCTTAATGTATTACAATGGCCGCGGTGTGACGAAAGACGTCTCTAAGGCTGCTAATTGGTTTAGTTTAGCGGCTCAGCAAGGCTTCCCGAAAGCGCAAGAAATGATGGGGGTGATGTATCAGAATGGTTGGGGAGTAGCGTCAGATAAAGATCAAGCCTTTCATATGTACACCAGTGCGGCAGAAAAAGGTATACCAGAAGCACAGTATAATTTGGGGATTTGCTATTATAACGGCATTGGCACGCCGATTATGTTATCCATGGCAGTGAAGTGGGTTAAAGCATCAGCTGATCAAGGTTTTGCAGTCGCTCAATACTTATACGGTTATTTAACGTTTAACGGTGTTGGGATGTCGGCAAATAAGCAAAGCGCCATCGAATGGTACACTAAAGCCGCTGCACAAAATCTTCCAGAGGCGCAATTTGCTTTAGGGTATCTTTACCATAATGGCTTAGGTGTTCCCAAAGATGAAGCAAAGGCTTTTGCATATTTTATGGCTGCAGCAAAACAAGGCCTTTCGAATGCACAATACATGACAGGATTGTTTTATCAAAAAGGCATTGGAACGCTGAGCGATGCTAAAGCAGCCGCTAATTGGTATTCACTGGCTGCATTACAAGGGATGGATAATGCGCAATTGTTATTAGGAGTGATGTACGCTGAAGGTGAAGGCATCGTACGCAATACGCAAACTGCCTATGCTTGGTTAGATTTAGCGTCAACTTCTAGTAATAATCAAATTCGTGAATCGGCTATAAAAATGCGCGATGAAATCGGTAAACAATTAAAACCCGACGAAATTGCAGCAGCAAAAGATTTAGCGAAACGTTATTACAGTCAGTATATGGGGAATAATGGGTAAATTTTTTAGAAAATCCCCCTCAATCCCCCTTTTTCAAAGGGGGAAGCAGTTGATTAGGTTCTCCCTTTGAAAATGGAGGTAGGAGGGATTTTATAAATAAGAAACTTCAGAGGTCATGATGCAGAATCGTAAGAACAGTTTTGTTTTTTTCGTAGCATGTTTTGTGAGTTTAGGTGGCATCCTTTACGGCTACGATATGGGCGTGATTTCTGGCGCACTTTTATTCATGCAAAAAGACATTCCCCTTACAGAAATGCAAACAGGTTGTATTGTAGGCGCTGTGTTAGGGGGTGGTCTCATCGGTACTTTGCTATCTGGACCAATCGGAGATCTTTTAGGAAGACGTTTGCTGATTTTACTTTCTGGTGTGGTTTTCCTTTTAGGAATATCTTTTATTTTATTGGCAACTGATTTTTATGGATTGCTTGCGGCGCGTCTTTTTCTAGGTGTCGGCGTTGGCGTGGTTGCTGTTGCTGTGCCATTGTATGTTGCAGAAATGGTGCCTGATCAAGATCGTGGTCGTTACGTGACATTTTTCCAGTTATTATTAACTATTGGTATTCTGCTAGCCTACTGTGTTGATTTATTTTTCTCAGACACAGGCAACTGGCGCGCTATGTTTGCTGTTTTGATTGTTCCATCACTCATTCTTTTTGTGGGGAGTTTTTTCTTACCGGAAACCCCGCGTTGGTTGCTTGCCAACGCACGCATAGAACAAGCGCGCCATGTTTTATCTAAAATATTACCTGACGAAAAAATGGCGGCGCGTGAATTGTGGCGCATCACAGAAGGCTTGCAAGCAGAAGAAACCAGTTCTTGGCGTGAAATTTTTTCTTCTAAATTTTTACTGCCTTCATTGGTTGCAGTGGCAATTGCGATTTTCAATCAATTGACAGGGATTAATTCATTTTTACAATATGCACCGCTCATTTTAAAAAATGCAGGGTTAAGTTCTGATATGGTTTCGATGGCGGGTTCGGCTGGCATTGGCGCGTTAAATTTCCTTTTTACTTTATTGGCGATTACCTTAGTCGATGGCGTTGGTCGGAGACCCTTATTACTGATTGGTATTGTAGGCGTCGTGATCTCGGAAATATTTTTAGGTGCCGTCGATCTCTATTCGCAAACACTGCCAAACGCTGGCATTTTATCCTTGTTGGGATTGTTTCTTTTTATTGTTTCATTTGCCATTGGACCCGGAGTGGTTGTTTGGTTGGCCATTTCAGAATTATTCCCAACACGTGTGCGTGGTAAAGGCGTTGCGATTTGTCTTTTCTTTAATTCGCTCGCAGCGACTTTGTTAGCTACTTATTTCTTACCCATTGTGAAATATTTCAGCATGGGGGTGACATATTGGCTATTCGCATTTTTTAGTTTGTTATATTTCGTAGTGGTTTATTTCTTTTTGCCAGAAACGAAAAAGAAATCACTTGAAGAAATTCAATTTTCCTTTCAAGAGAGATAATTTGAATGATTTGGTGGCTTGTTTTGGTAGCAGCAACTTTAGCCGGCGCGTGGTGTCTCGGATACCGCTCGCGTTGGCATCGTTTTACGGCACAAAAAATTGGCTTACGTCGTGATTATCTCGTAGGCCTTAACTACATTTTAAATGAAGAACCTGACAAGGCAGTCGATGTTTTCATCCGCATGCTGGAGGTCGATAGCGATACGGTCGAGACGCATTTAGCCGTCGGTAAATTATTTCGTCGCCGTGGTGAAGTCGATCGCGCTATTCGGATTCATCAAAATTTAATTGCGCGACCACAGCTCGATAAGTCATATCGCGATCAATCCTTATTTGAGCTCGGGCAAGATTATCTTAGCGCGGGGGTGTTGGATCGTGCTGAGCAAGTTTTTTTAGATGTAGTTAATGTCAAACAATATGCTATCCCAGCACTGAAAGCATTGCGTGATATTTATCAGCGTGAAAAAGATTGGAATAATGCGATTAAAACAGCTGAGCATATGGAGCGTATTACACGTGAAAATCTCCATCCCGTGATCGCACATTATTATTGTGAGTTGGCCGACATTGAAATTAATCATCAGCAATATGATCAAGCACGACATTATATTGATCGTGCATTAAATGCTGATGCGAATTGTGCGCGGGCTAGTTTATTGCGTGCAAAAGTTGAAATGAGTGCTGGTCATTATCGGATAGCTTTAAAGTCACTGAAAAAAATTCGCAATCAAAATCCAGATTATCTTTCAGAAGCTGTCGACGGATTGGCATCATGTTACGAGGGTCTTTCAGAAGAAGATCAAATGGTGCAATATTTTATGAAATTACTCGAAGAGTATCCGCGTGTGCCGGTGGTGTTGATTTTATCAGAACGTATTCGGAAACAAAAAGGCGATAGTACTGCAGCAAAATATGTTGCTGATTATGTGCGTCGTTATCCTTCTTTGCGTGGGTTACATTTATTTATCAATTTATATATGTCGAGCGTCGAAGGCCGTGCACGAGAAGACATGATGATTTTGCAAAAATTGATGCAAAAATTATTGGCAGATAAACCTGATTACAAATGTGTTTCTTGTGGATTTTCTTGTAATTCTTTACATTGGTTGTGCCCTGGTTGTCGTCAATGGAGTACGATTAAACCGTTATATTGTCTTGAAAATTAAACCTGTATGTTAAATCGTCTTATTTCTATAGCACCCATGATGGATTGTACCGATCGTCATGAGCGATATTTTTTGCGACTCATTGCGCCGCACGTTTTGCTGTATACAGAAATGATTACAGCGGCCGCATTAAAACATGGCGATACGCAAAAATTATTGTCTTACGATGCATTTGAACATCCTGTTGCATTGCAACTAGGTGGAAGTGATCCACAAGATCTCGCGGCATGCGCACGCTTAGGTGAATCATTTGGTTATGATGAAATTAATTTGAATGTGGGTTGTCCAAGTGAACGGGTGAAATCAGGACGCTTTGGGGCTTGTTTAATGTTAGAGCCTGAATTAGTTGCTGATTGCGTTGCTGCGATGTCGCATGCTGTTAAAATTCCCGTGACAGTGAAATGTCGCATTGGTGTAGATGAGGTCGATTCTTACGAGTCTTTACATGCATTTATTCAAACTGTCTCGCGCGCCGGATGTAAAGTTTTCATCATCCATGCACGTAAGGCGTGGTTGAAAGGATTGAGTCCTAAACAAAATCGAGAAATTCCGCCGCTGAATTATCAAGCAGTCATTCAAATAAAAAAAGACTTTCCTGATTTGACCATTATTTTAAATGGTGGGATTAAAACACTTGAACAAGTCACAGAGCAATTAAAATATGTGGATGGTGTGATGTTGGGTCGAGAGGCTTATTCAAATCCTTGGTTATTGTATGAAATTGAGAAATCTATTTTCCAATTCGAATTACCATTGGATAGGCATGCGGTGCTCGAAAAATATTTGATGTATGTTGAAAAAGAATTACAACAAGGAGTTAGGGTGTCATCTATTACGCGACACTTGCATGGATTATTTCAAGGACAACCCGGCGCACGTGCCTTTCGACGTTATTTGAGTGAACATGCGCATTTCGAAAATGCAGGGGTTGAAATCATTCGAGAGGCAATGCAGAAAGTAAATTAACGTTTAATGTAGTCACAACTTACGCCGTCATTGCGAGATCACGAAGCGTTTGGTCGTGGCAATCCAGATTTTAAAAACTGGATCACGGCTCATCGCGGATCAGGTCTTGGACTTCGTCGCCTCGCGATGACAGCTTTTATGAGGAGCAAACAATGCATCATTTTCTATATCAAATTTCCGACAAAGTTGGATTGCTAGGTGTTGCCTGTATTTTAATAGCATATTTTTTAATTAGCACGGCCTATGTCAAATCTAACAGCTTAAAATATCAGTTGTTAAATTTTACTGGTGCGTGGTTAATTTTATATTCACTCTATTTTCACTGGAATTTACCTTCTGTTGTGATTGAAGTCGCCTGGATTTTGATTAGTATTATCGGAATTGTGCGGGCATTAAGATCGAATGCTTAAAGTTTTGCGTTTTTGTATTATATTATTATATCCATGCTTAGGTATTGCTCAGAAAACTGAATCATCTTGTGTTGCTGCGCAATATCCTGATCCGGCGATTGAGATTCATTCTCCTGCTTTTATGCGGAAAAAAATTCAATTCACGAGTCAGGGTGCCATGTTGCATTTTATTCAACAGTTGCGCTCGCCCTATTTGCGCACTCGATCAGCTGGCGTTTCACAAGAAGGTCGTGAAATTCCATTACTGATTTTTTCCAAACCCACACAATCTCAAAAGCCAACTGTACTGATTGTTGCTCAACAGCATGGGAATGAGCCTGCCGGTGGTGAGGCGGCTTTAGCAGTCGCTTGGCAACTGACACAAACGCTATATTCTAGTTTACTTGATAAAGTGAATATCATTATTGTGCCGCGTGCGAATCCAGATGGCGCAGCACATTTTGTGCGAAATTTAGCGAACGGTTATAATTTAAATCGTGATCATCTCGAATTAGTCACACCCGAAGCTCGTGCAATTGCAAAAGTATTTGTCGAATATCAACCTGATGTTGTGCTGGATTGTCATGAGTTTACAGTTGCGGTGCGTTGGCTGGAAAAGTTTTCACTGTTACAAAAATATGATGGGCTGCTGCAATCTGCTACGACAATGAACTTACCTGCAGCGTTAAATGATATCTCTCTGCGATTCTATTATCCTGCAATCAACCGTGCATTCGATCAAAAACATTTAACGCACAGTTTATACTACACAACCAGTCACGATGTGCAAAATAAAATTGTTTCGATGGGTGGCATTGTCCCAGATACGAGTCGTAATATAGCAGGATTACGCAATGCAATTTCTTTTTTACTTGAAACGCGCGGCGTTGGCTTAGGAACTGCACATTTTAAGCGTCGAGTAATGACTCACATGACAGCCATTCATGCCGTGTTTGACACGACGGTGCAACATGCAAATGAAATTATTTCTCTGCATGATCGATTAAACAATCAAATAAGTGAAAGTGCTGGACGCGGTCAGATAATCATTTTGGGTCGCGCGCTAAAGGAGAAACATGAATTATCGATGCTAGATAAGCAAGGGCACACAAAATTATTACTGGTTGATTGGCGTTCTGCATTTCATATTCAAAAAACTTTAACACGACAAAGACCTTTTTCGTATCTTTTAGCGCCAACAGAAAAATTAGCAGCAGAACGATTAACGATGCTGGGAATAAAAGTCTATCAAATTACAAATCCATTACACTTGTCTGTACAACAATATCAAATTGTTAGTGTCATGAAAAAAACAAAACACGATGTCACGGGATCTGCAGGTGCCGCGAATGAAGTTATTCAAGTCAAGACGCAATTAAAATCTTTAACGATGAATGTGCAACATTATTTTTATGTTCCGCTTAATCAACCATTGGCAAATTTAGCGATTGCAGCGCTTGAACCAGAATCAGAAAGTAGTTATGTCTCAAATCATTTGATTAAAATACGCCGAGACTCATTTAAACTGCCTCTGTTTTCGCTTACAATAGTGACTTCAAGTTTACTTTAAAAGGGAGTTAGTGATGAAAAAATGGATCTTAGTTCTGATGGCTCTATTATTTTCCACTTGTTTATCTGTTGCATGGGCGAATCCAACTTCAGATGAAAATGCTGCGAAAACTACTATTGAAAATTGGTTTGCTGCAATGAAAACTCAGCAAGTTGATAAAGCAGGTGAATATTTATTGCCACAGTTTGTTTCAATTCATACGGATGGCGTTGTACGTACTAAGAAGCAAGAAATTGCGTTAATTAAAAATTTGCACATGAACAACTATCATTTGTCGAATTTCAAATTTTCGCAACGCGGTGATACCATTGTTGTGACCTACCTTGATAAAGGCGCTGAACAAATTGATAATAAACCAATCGGCAAGCAAGCAGCAGGCAGAATGGCTGTGTTGCAAAAGAAAGGTGATAAGTGGCTTATTCTTGCTTACGCGAATTTAGATACCATTTAGTTAGTTCATCCATCCCCTCTCATTTTTAATTGGAGGGGAGGATAAATTGACATAAAGACTATGCCTTTTTAAATTCCAAAATATCACCGGGCTCACACGTTAAATATTCACAAATCGCATCGAGTGTCGCAAAGCGAATCGCTTTTGCTTTACCAGTTTTTAAAACTGATAAATTTTGTTCGGTGATACCGACTGCTTCAGCTAATTCTTTCGAACGCACTTTTCGTTTCGCCAACATCACATCTAGATTTACAATAATCATATATTTTCTTCCTATATTGTGAGTTGTTGTTCTTCATGTATTTTGCAGCCTTCTGCCACGATCCAAGAAATTAAAATCACTAACAATCCAGTTAATAAAACGCCGATATTGCTTTGATCTAGAGATATTTGAAAAAATCGATGATGAGGCGGGTTATGTATTGTTAGTACAATTCCTATCAAGGCTTCGTGGATAGGTGCAATGATCAATTGCCCAATAAAAAGCGCATAACCAATATTACGAATATAATCCACATGCCTTAATGAAAATATATTGCCGCGTTCATATAATTTAAATAGGTTGATGAGAGAATATAAAATATATAACTGAACCAGGGCAGGCAAACAGCTCACTAAGAATCCTTCAAATAATTCTGCGCGACTCAAGACATGTAAAACGCTATGTTCGTACATTTTAGGAATGAAGTTAATATTGATCAGTCCTTGCATTGCAATAAATGGTTTAGGCGCATTTATCCACGCGATGGCAAGTAAAATGGGTAGCGCAACGAATGCGATTTGAAAGGCAACTCTAAAAAATACACTGACGCGTTGAATCTTATTCATCTATTTTCTCCAGCCTCATAAAATGTAAGAGGAGAGAAGATAACCAATTAATTATCGTTAGTCAATAACTATTTGCTGTTATATTTAAGTTTATTTTGTCCTTTTATTGAGATTTTACTCATTATATGTTATATTTATTCAACATATAACTGATTAAAGTGGATTATATAAAACATGTCAAGGGCTAGTACAATTTCTAAGACGCTTCCAGCAGCTGTTAAGCAGGTATTATTACAGTTGGGACGAAATATTCGAATAGCGCGGCTAAGGCGTCATTTGCGGCTTCAAGATTTAGCTGAGCGTGTGGGTGTTTCTCGTTATCTGATGTCTGATATTGAAAAAGGTAAACCAACAGCGGCTATTGCAGCCTATGTCGGTGCATTATGGGCATTAGGACTTAGTGATGATTTATCTCGCGTTGCTGATCCAGACAATGATGAGGAAGGGAAGGCATTTGAAAATGCGCGAGCACCTAAAACAGCAGCTAAACGGAAAAAGGTTTTAGATAATGACTTCTGAGCAAAAGTGTTTTGTTTATATTGTTCTGCCGAATACAACTGATTTTGTGACAGCAGCACGTTTTCAAATTTCGCAAACACGTGACGGCATATTTATTGGCGAGTTCGTGTACGGCAAAAATTATCTTGCGCGATCAGATGCCGTTGAACTTGATCCAATTGAATTAAAATTAGGTCAATCACATTATGAGACCGTTCGCATGAATGGATTTTTTGGTGCCATTCGCGATGCTATGCCTGATTTTTGGGGGCGACGAGTCATTGAGCGAAATGCGGGAAAACCTATTTTAGATGAATTTGATTATTTACTGCATGGCCCAGACGATAGAGCTGGTGCTTTAGGATTTGGTTTGAACGCTAAACCACCTGTTCCACGGAGAAAATTCAACCAAACACTTAATCTTGAATCATTACAAAAAATGGCAGATGCGATTATCAATGATGAACCAACATTGTTAGTGAATGAAACGGGTACACGACAAGTGCAAGAATTATTACTCGAAGGTACATCAATGGGTGGCGCACGACCTAAAGCAGTTGTCGAAGATAACGATAGTCTCTGGATTGCTAAATTTAGTAGTCCGGAAGATCGCTGGAATCAGCCCATTGTCGAATATGCATTTCTAAATCTCGCAAAAAAATGTGGTTTGAATGTTGCCGATAGCAAGATAGTTTCTGTAGCCGGAAAAGATGTTTTACTTGTTCGTCGTTTTGATCGGGATAAGTGTGTCGATGGTTATCGACGTCATCGCATGGTAAGTGCTTTAACCCTTCTTAAATCCGAAGACAACCTCGTCGCTCGAGGAAATTGGTCCTATCTTTTATTAGCGGATGAAATTAGAAGAATCAGTGCCACACCGAAAAAAGATTTACATGAGTTATTTTCACGTATCTGTTTTAACGCAGTGATTTCAAATTTAGATGATCATCCACGCAATCATGCCATTTTAGCCAAAGATAATAATTGGTTATTAAGTCCAGCCTATGATTTAACACCAACACCTACAGTTGCGAAAGACTCTCGCTTGTTAGCAATGATATGCGGTGAGTATGGGCGGTTGGCTAATCGAGAAAATTTGTTAACGACGCACGAGCGATTTCTTCTTTCTTTAGAACAAGCTGAAAAAATTATTGATAATATTGTTAACACTGTAAAACATGAATGGGATGCGAGCCTAAGACGTGCTGGTGCAAGTGAAAAAGATTGCGCAGCCATAGCAACAGCATTTATTTACGAAGGATTTTTCTATACTGCTCGCAAATGAATAGGAGTTCACGATTGTCTTTGCGCAAGCACATGCATTTCATAGGCATGTCCATTCTCGGAGAAACCAATCAAACCTCCTTGATTTGGCCTAAGAATTATTGTTGGCTTGCAATGCATTTTGATTTTGCCATTTTGATATCGAATGTCGTAACTCACTCTAATGCTATCGTTTTTCCCAGCTGTTGTATTATTGCGTGCAACTAATGCTAGCTTAAGACTATGTCCAGACATTGATATCTGATTCTTTTTCGTTGTCATTCGGTCAGAGATAAAAATGGATGCTTTTTGATTAGGATGGGCGGTTATGCGCGGGGATGAAATAAGAGCACCATCCACATAAATTTTTGATGTGATATCAAAAGTTGTTTTTTCTACAGGCATTGCAATGGCTAAATTAACGAAAAGAGCGGCGCAGATTGATATTAAAGTTGAACGTTTAATGATTTTTGATTGCATCTATAAAATCTCCATTTCAGTGTTATTTATCTTCTTTTGTATCTTCCGAAAATCCTTCGCCTTCTTCGCCAATAATTTTATGTTGTTCGCTCGCCCAACCGCCTAAGTCGATGAGTTTGCAACGTTCAGAACAAAACGGTTTAACGGGATTATCCGTTCGCCAGGTATTTTTAGCGCCGCATCGCGGACAGGTGATTTCTGGATTAGATTTCATTTTACACGCTACAGTAAGATAACCAAAAAGATAAATTGGATTGAACTTGTGTTGGACGCCCTAAAATCGTGGGGATTAAAAAACGAATACTTAAGAAGTGTCGGTTTAAGCTGATTTCAGGATAGGCTTCTGAAGTTTTTGGAACAGCGACGCGAATAAGGCGTAAATTGTTTTGTGCATCGAGTAATTCTTGGTGGAATCCATTCACTGCAGTTTTTGCGTGTTGACGAGATTCTTCGCGAATTAAACGTAAAATTAAAGTGTTCGCCAAGCGGACACTATCAAATTCTGCAAACCAAGAACGAATCATGGATTGTCTAATGTGTGCTGGTTGCTTTAACCAATAATGATATAAAGGCATATCAAAATTACAACCACCACCAGGTGTCGAAAGATGCAAACGTAAACTATTCAGTAATTCAACTTCACGTAATGATTGGCCAATTTTGCCGCTGCTATTAATAAATTCTTCGCTGAGCGCATTTAATTTTGCGAGTAATTCATTTAATTTCGTTTGATCTACAACAGGAGATTGTTCGTGACGTGATAAAGAACGAATTTGCTGACCAATTTCTTTTGCTAATTTGGCTTTTAAATCGGGACGCTCAAGTAATTGCAGAATGCTAATTAATGTCGTAAGAATATTACGCGTGCCTTCGATGGAATCATCTTTCATTTCGTGATCTGCTTGACCAAGCAAATGCTCGAGGCGAAGACAAACGCGTGTTAATTCGTTCAGTGGTTGTTCGTAGATTACAACATCACTCATAAGTAGCCATTTCATTCAAAAATTGAGTCGTATTTTTGAATGATAACACGATTGTTCACCAACTCACAGCCTGTTTTGGCATTCCTTTTTTCAAAACTGATCAATCTTTAATCAAATAAAAATTCAGTACAATCAATTTGTTAGAGTTGTTTAGGGGGATTGTCTCAGTAAAATGTTGACTTTCGACTTTTGCTAGGCGGAGAATGCCCCCTCATTTTTTGAGGAGTGAATCATAATGAAACTTTTATCAAAAGTCGTATTGGGTTTAGCGTTAGGTGCTTCTTTGGCAAGTTCTGCGTTTGCGTCAGCGTCAGGTGGCCATTATGGATTGCCTATGCCTAAAGCTTTGTCGCATACACCGAGTGGGGCTGCTACAGAGCGTGATGAACCTGTGTTTTTTAATAAAACACCTTATGCTTACACATTGAATTCAAGATTTGAGCCGAGTGAAAAACTACTGGATGTACAATTAAACCCACAATATAGCGGCAGCGACGTTTATACTTTTACTATTGATACTGCTTATGATAATCAAGTCTGCTTGAATATAATCAGAACATCAGATCAAAGAACTGTATACAGTAATTGCTTAGGTTATGGCTGGTGGGATATCGGTCCATCATACAATCCTGATGGAACACCTATTATTTCTGTCCACCAAGGTTAATAGGTGATTTATGAAAACTTCATTCTTAAAGATGGCTAGTTTACTAGTCATCGGGGTGAGTGGTGTCATGTTGTCTGGTTGTGTTGAAGATGTCGAATATGCCCATACGACATATGTGCCGACTTATATTCCTTCGTCAGGGTATTATGGGCCGCCGAGACATTATTACCGCCACCATCGTTCGTATTATGCTCCACCGCCAGTGCGATATTATTCGTACTCAAGTGATGCGTATTACAGTGCGCCGCCGATTCCACCACCGCCACCGACGCAATCTTCATCGAGCGGACACTATGGGCCACCCAGTCCACCGCCGATGCCGTCTTCGTCAAGCGGACACTATGGGCCACCCAGTCCTCCGCCAGTGCCGTCTTCCTCGAGTGGCCACTATGGCCCACCATCCGAGCAGTCTTCTTCAAGCGGACATTATGGAGCACCTGTTTTGCCGCCGATGGATTCTTCATCTAGCGGACACTACGGCCCTCCAGTGTAGTAATGCGATCGCTTCCACTTCATGTTTTCATGGGGTGGAAGTTTTGCTGCTCATTTCAAGATACTGTTGATGCAATACATCAACTTGTTTTGCTAAATCTTTTAAGTCACCATCATTCGTAATCACATCATCTGCCATTTGTATGCGTCTCTCGCGACTCGATTGCGATTGCAAAATGGCAGAAACAGTTTTTGCAGGTAACTGATCACGATTTTTTGTGCGATGCATTTGTAATGCTTTTGTTGTATCCACAACAAGAATGCGTTGAATGATGGGGTCAGGAGTGGTTTCAGTTAAAAGAGGAATCACAACAATGCAATAAGGTGTTTTGTATTGCGCAATTTGATCTTTCATTTCTTTACGAATCATCGGATGTAAAAGTTGCTCAAGCCATTTTCGTTCGCTGGGTTGATCAAAAATAATATGACGCAATTTTTTTCGGTCTAGTGTTTTATCATCATTTAAAACAGTTTCACCAAAATGTTGGATAATTTCTTTTAGAGCAGGCTGCCCAGGGTGCGTCAATTCGTGAGATAATTTATCTGTATCAATGATGGGAATGTGTTTCGCTGCAAACAATTCAGCTACGGTTGATTTACCGCTACCGATACCGCCTGTGAGTCCTATGATGAGCATAGAAATCTTCAAGCCATTAAGCGAGAAATGACGTGCAAAATTGCAGAGCCTTGCACGAGGCTGATCCAGCCTGCAATGGCGAGATAAGGCCCAAAAGGAAGCGGTACACTTTTAAATTGATGTTTGGCTGCGAGTTGCACTAAGCCAAAAATAAGACCCGTGATTGAGGCAAGTAAAATGATGACTGGTAATTGTTGCCACCCAAGTAAAGCACCTAGTCCAGCGAGAAATTTATAATCGCCTTGACCCATTCCGTCTTTGCCTGTCGCAAAATGAAAAAGCCACTGTATGGTTGCAAAAATAAGATAGCCTGCCATCGCGCCGATAATCGCATCATGACTGTTTACAAATACATTAAAAATACTTGCAAATAAACCGACCCAAACAAGTAACAAAGTCAATGCATCCGGTAATAAGTGATGATCGATATCGATGAAGGTGAGCGAAATAGCGATCCAAGTAAAAATCAGTCCAACGAGTGTCTGTGCAGATGCACCAAATCGCATAGCAATGTAAACAGAGGAGACGCAGCAAATAAATTCGACTAAAGGATAACGCATTGAAATGCGTGCGTGGCAAAAAGCACATCGACCTTGTAAGACTAAATAGCTGATAAGTGGAATATTATGCCAAGGTTTGAGCGCATGACGGCAGGTGGTGCAATGTGAAAAAGGTAGCCAGAGATTCATTGACTCGAGCTCAATCGGATCTGTCGGTTTTAATCCCAGATAAGCACGACATTCTTGGTTCCATGCATTTTTCATCATGACCGGTAGTCGCCATACGACGACATTCAGAAAACTCCCAATCATCAGCGAAAATGCTGCGACTAAAAAAAGATAGAGGCTTTGATGATGCAAAATAAATTGTATCGTTTCCATTAGATTACGCTTCCCAATTTAAAGATGGGTAGATACATGGCAACTAGAAGAGCTCCGATTAAAACACCAAGAATGATGATAATCAAGGGTTCTAAGAGTTGACTTGCAAGAGAAATAAAATGATCGACTTCTGATTCTAAAAATTCGGATGATTTTAGGAGCATTTTTTCGAGTGTGCCGGATTCTTCACCAATCTCGATCATTTGATGTAGCGTGCTTGGAAAGAAATGAGTTTGCTGGATGGCATGATGTAGTGGCTGTCCAGTGATAATCTCATGCCGAATGCGTTGAATGATTTCCGTGTAATGATCGTTGCCAATAGCTGGCGCAATGAGTCGCAAGGATTCAGGTAAAGGTATCCCAGCAGCGAATAAGGTTGCAAGCGTTCGAGCAAAACGGGCATGTTGGATTTTGCTGAGGATCTTGCCAATGATGGGGGTTCGTAGAATATTTCGGTCGAGCCATCGTTGAAAAGGCGGATGATGTTTTATGCCATATCCTAAAAAAGAGACCGCTAAAATAATAAAGAAAAAATAACGTCGAATGATTTCACCGATAGCAATGACGATCCGTGTGAAGGTGGGTAGTGGCACGTGCATTTCTGCAAATAATGTTGCGAAGCGCGGTGTCACAAAAACTAACATAATGAGCGTAATGAGGATCGCAACACAAAATGTGATACTAGGATAAAATAAAGTTTGAATGATTTTTCTGCGCAAATGCGTGAGTTGTTCACGATGCGTTGCAATGCGTTCGAGCATAGTATCCAGAGTGCCAGATACTTCTCCTGCTGCAATTAATTGACAAGTGATATGATCAAAATAGTTTGGAAATTGTTGTAAGCTTGCTCCGAGGGCATTTCCTTTGCGAATAAAATCAATTAATGATGTGCAAATGGATTTGAGTCGAATGTGGTCAGGATTGCGACTGATCATTTGTAAAGTTTGCAATACAGGAATATCTGCCGCGATGAGCGTAGCTAATTGTCGAAAAAATAAAATCAAATCAGAGCTAGTCGGACGTGGGATTTTTTTAAAAAACGAATCATTTTTTTTATAAAGTGATGTCACGTTGATATTTTTTTGTAATAAAGCATGACGCGCTAAATTTTGCGTGTATGCAGAAATTTCACCAGAGAGTACCTGATGGTGTGCTGACAGACCTTGCCATAACCATGTTTGCTTTTTTTTAGTTGAAAATAAGGTCATATTTCGAGAACTCTTTTTAATTCAGAAAATGTTGTCATGCCATGTTGAATTTTTTGAATGCCCGCATCGAGTAAGGGAAGATAGCCAAGTTTTTTGGCAGCTTCGATGATTATTTTTTGCGGTGCATTGTCTTGAATGTGCGTGCGTAACTCAGGTGTGAGTGGGAGTATTTCATATAAGGCTGTACGGCCAGTGTAACCTGCGTTGCAAGCATGACAACCGACTGCACGATATCGAGGGAAATCAGCAAAATTAAATTGTGAGAAATACGTGGGTACGGCATCGTCGATTTGACGACATTGCAAACATAAAGTGCGAATCAATCGCTGCGCGATAATGAGTCGGGTTGCGTGGGCCAGACATCTAACAGAAATTCCCATGCTTTGTAAGCGCATAATTGTTTCAAAGGTATTGTTGGTGTGTAAAGTCGATAATACTAAATGACCCGTTTGTGCGGCTTGCATGGCAATTTCTGCGGTTTCAGAATCTCGAATTTCTCCTAGCATGATAATGTCGGGATCTTGGCGTAATAAACCGCGTAATATTTTTGCAAAGCTGAGCCCAATACGAGGATGGATATTTGTTTGATTGATGCCTGGCAAATGAATTTCAACAGGGTCTTCGATGGTTGAAATATTTTTTTCGGTAGAATTTAAATAATGTAACGCTGCATACAATGTGACAGTTTTGCCACTTCCTGTTGGACCTGTCACAAGAATTAAACCTTGAGGTTGTGAGATAGCTTCTTCAAATTGTCTTTGTTGAATAGCATCCATACCAATTTCAGTGATCAGTAGCGATTTATGTGAAGCATTCAGTAAACGTAAAACAGTTTTTTCTCCATGCAAGACGGGACAAATATTGATACGAATATCGGTTTGTTGAAAACGGAAGTGACCATCTTGCGGTAATCTTCTTTCTGAAATATCTAGCTTTGCCAATATTTTTAAACGTGTTGTCATTCGTGCTGCTAAACGAACGGGAATTTCATTGACCGTTTGTAGTACACCATGCTGTCGATAGCGAATTCGGCAACATTTTTCGTAAGGTTCAATGTGTATGTCTGAAATATTGTTGCGTTGTGCTCTAATAATAATATCATTCACAAATTGAATGAGTGGTTCATCGTGATCGAGTAAATGATCATCATGATCATAATACAACTCAGATGTTGTGTGAATTTGTTGAATGAGTTTTTCGTTATTTTGATTCTTTGAAATGTCATTTTGTTCAAGGCATTTCTCTAGTTCATCATATGCAATGATATTGACGAGTACATTGAGATGTGTTTGGAAAGTCACTGCGTCGAGTATAGAATGATCTGTTGGATCAACAATGCCAATTTCTAATGTTTTGTTTATTTGATTCAGCGGAATGATTTTAAATTGTTGCATAAATTGCAATGGTAGTAAGCCCACAAGATGCGGCAATATTTTCATTGATGCGAGAGAATGGATTGGTAATTCTAAAAGTGTGCTGCATGCTTCGGCTAATATTTTGCCGGGTAGTATTTTTTTTGTAGCAATCCAAGTGATGAGCGAAGTATTGTGCTGATTAGCTTGCGATAATATTTCATTTGCAATTGATCGGGAAAGAAATCCATGGTTGACGAAATAATTCGCCAACCGTATGGAAAAATTTTCTTGTTGAGAAAGGCTTATGCTTGGCATAAAGCTGCATCTACGCATGTGCCGCTGACAGTCCAGTGACTGCCATCGTCGTTCGGCGTTAAGATGTAAGTGGCATTTCCTGCAAGATCACTTGATTGTGCTGTAATGACACCCGCATCAACTTTTAAACTTGCAAGATTACGCGTGGGTGTAGGTTCGAGTGGAATACCATGTGCACCATTTGAAAGTTCTTTACTGGGTTCGCCTTCTTGCAAGGCGAGTGAGACAGCAGTTTGATAGGGTGCAGTTGCTGCAACGACTTCAGCAAAGCGAGCACGTTTAGCGTATTTTTGGTATGAGGGAATCGAAATAACCGAAAGAATCCCAATGATAGTAATGACAATCATTAATTCAATTAATGAAAAACCCTGTTGTTTAGACATAAGAAATCCTCGCAAAAATAATGAAAGAAGATGTTTTGAAAAAACACATGTGAGGTGTGGAGAAAAAAATGGATTTGCTGTGGGAGTATTCTTATAACTGAAAATTTTTAAAAGATCAAGACCGTATCATCTTCAGTGCACATCCTTTAAAATAAGGGTTTAAGATATCCTAAAGGATAAGACAATGCCAACATTCGAGATGTTGATTTCATTAATAAATAATCCCGTATTTTGGTGGGGATGGGTATTGCCGACTGTTCTCATTTTGTTCGTTTTATATAACACGATTGTTATTGTCGGTGGTGCGCAGCTAGCGATTCTCGAGCGACGTTGGCTTGGTGTAAAAATGCCCGAAGGCCGTGTTGTTGCAATGTCAAATCAAGTGGGGATTCAAGCGCGGACATTGGGGCCAGGATTACATTTTCTCATTCCATTTATTTATCGTGTGACAAAATTACCATTAACTGTGATTGATGAAAAAGAAGTGGGGCTCGTTGAGTCGATTGATGGAGAACCTGTTCAGACAGGTCATATTTTTGCGCGTGCATTTGATGAGCATCATCTTTTTCAAGATGGAGAATCCTTTTTGAAATTTCACGGTGAAAAAGGTCCGCAAATTCAAATTTTACCGCCAGGAAATTATCGCATTAATCCTTATTTATTTCGTGTGACAAAAGTGCCAGTTGTTAGTATTGATAATAATAAAATTGGTGTGATTGTTGCGACAGATGGTGAACCGATTAGCGAAGGTCGTTTGTTAGGCAAGCGTATTGATAATCACGAAAGTTTTCAAAATGGAAAAGCATTCTTAGAAGGTGGCGGACAAAAAGGTCCGCAAATTGATATTTTGTTACCAGGTACTTGGCGTATCAATACAAAATTATTTAACGTGACAGTGACAGAGGCGACGACAATTCCAGTAAAAGAAATTGGATTAGTCACAGCGAAAGATGGTGCACCACTACCGATTACAGAATATGTCGCAAAATCCACTTCATCGCATCATGATTTTCAAGATGGCGCAGCTTTTCTAGCGACAGGCGGACAACGTGGGCCGCAATTTGATTTTTTACGGCCAGGAACGTATTACATTAATCCATTATTATTTTCAGTTTCATTGGATCAAGTCTTGAATGTTGCGCGCGGTGAAGTTGGTGTCATCGTTTCGAACGTCGGGAAAGATCCTTCGTTGGATTCAAATGTAAATGCAAAAAATTTAACAAATACTGATGGCGTTGAGCGGTATGTTGTTGCTTCAGGATTTCGTGGTATTCAAAAAGATGTGCTTGGACCTGGCACATATTATTTAAATAAATTAGCTTTTACGCCACACATTATTCCAACTACAAATATCACGATTGATTGGGCGATGGATAAATGGGATCAATCTACGATGCAACCTGTGGGTTCGCGTGTTTTAGATCAAGCTGCGCAAGCAAAAAGTCCACTGTTGCCACAACAAGGTGGGCAATTATCTGCACGTGTGTTTGATCCTTTAAATATCGTTTCGAAAGATGGTTTTGAAATGTCTGTCGAAGTGAAAGTGATTTTTCGTGTGTTGCCGCAAGAAGCACCACATATGTTGGCGCGCATTGGTACCATCGAGAATTTAATCAGTGATGTGATTCATCCGTTGATTGATAGTTCTTTCCGCAATCAAGCATCCTCGTCTGAAGCAATGCAATTTATGCAAGATCGTTATGAAGAGCAGCGTAAAGCGGAGGAGCATGTCAAAGATGAATTAGCCAAATATCATGTTGAGTCGGTGAGCGTTTTAATTTGTCAGATTAAATTACCAGACCGTTTGATGCAAACGCTGACGAATAAAGTCGTCGCTGCACAACAAAAAGCGATGTACGATTCGCAACAAGAAGCGGAAGGCCGTCGTGCAGAAATGGAAAAAACAAAAGCATCAGCAGATTTGCAACCGAGTTTAGTGAAGGCGCAAATTGACGTGCAAATTGCGACGCAACAAAAACAACAATCGATTACTTTAGCAGAAGGGAAGGGGCAATCAACAAAGTTAGAGCAAGAAGGGATTGCTGCGGGTATTGCTGCGGTGGGTCGCGCAGAGGGCGAAAAGATCAATGCTATTGGACAAGCAACGGCAGAAGCTTACACCAAGCAAGCACAAGCTTTAGGCGCTCAACCCTTATCGATTATTGAAATTATGAAGCAAGTCTCTCAAGGCAATGTGAAGATTACGCCGGATATTTTAGTAGGCGGCACTGCTTCTGGGAATGGTGAAGGCAGCTCCAGTGCGAATAATGTATTAGCGGCATTTATTGCGAGTTTAATGGGACAAAATTTAACTCTGACAAACGGGAAGTTAGATAATAAATCTAAACCGTCCTAATCCTTCAGATAACATGGCAGTTATGATTGCTTGAAAATATAATTCAAGCAATTTTTCTTTTTTTGTATTAAAATTCCACGCTTAATGAACAAAACTGATTAAAGTTCGAGGATTGTTTTGCATGAAAAATATTAATCAAAAATTATTGTTACCGATTGTGCTGTTGTTAGGAATGATGGTGAGCGGTTGGGCAGGTGCGAAAGAGCCTGTTAATTTAGCAGATTCTAAGGCTACAGTGGTTCGATATCATGATTCGGGGGAATATCTAAAAGATCAGCGCGCGGTTATTGATCAAGGTTTGTGTTATTTAAAGACAAAGGTAGAAGCGGGCCAAACAGGTAAAAAACTTGCGATTGTATTGGATATTGATGAGACAGCGCTTACAAATTATCCGAACATGTTAAAGATAGGTTTTGGTGGAACGCTGCCTGAAATCATAGCCGCTGAAGAATTGGGTGACGACCCAGTGATTGCCCCTACGCTTGAGCTCTATCAATATGCTAAACAGCATAATGTTGCCGTGTTTTTTGTGACCGGCCGACATGAGGATGAGCGTGCCCCAACTGAAAAGAACTTGTTGGCGGATGGTTATAAAGATTGGAATAAGCTTATTTTGCGTTCAAAAGATGACCATACACCTGTTTCTATCTGGAAGGCACAAACGCGCGCTGCTATCGAAAAAGCTGGCTATGACATTGTCTTGAATATTGGTGATCAGAAGAGTGATTTGCGTGGCGGTTATGCAGATTTGCCGCTAAAACTGCCGAATCCGTTCTATTTGATTCCCTAGGTAAGATTTAGTATTGCGTTCTTAGGCCGTTTAACCTAACATTTCGCCCTTAAAGTGCCGACGTAGCTCAGTTGGTAGAGCAACTGATTCGTAATCAGTAGGTCAGAGGTTCGATTCCTCTTGTCGGCATAGTATAATCAATAAGGGGTCTTTCCCATTTCCGGGGGCACTCACCTAAGAACACAACACTCTAACTCGTAACCGATAATTTTCAAAGCTTCTAAAACCATATGCTCGTCGTTGTATCAACTTCATCTTGCGATG